>CAZTVM010000007.1:0-34724 GCA_964617065.1 uncultured Muribaculaceae bacterium | reverse complement strand
AAAGAAAAGATTTTTTCACTTGAAAACGTTAAGATTATAGAGGACAACTCTACAACGCCGGACGGTCCAATTGTCGAGTCTGTTAATTGCCGTGTAGATGCAAGGATTTCTTCTCAAATTGATGAGATTATTGGACAGTTATCAAATAAATTACTTGCTATTCCAGAAGATGATTTAGTGAAATATTCAGAAGAAGACATGAATTAGCGGTGCAATGATGAAAATACTGCAAGACTATTATAAATGCGTTGAAAATAGCAAATCGATTAAAGAAATTGGTAAAGTCACTCAAATTATCGGATTAATCATTGAAGCTGATGGTCCGAAAGGCAGTATCGGCGATTTGTGCTATGTTACAACAAAAAATAGTGATAAACCAATACAGGCTGAAATAGTAGGATTTAAAGAAAACAAAATTTTGTTGATGCCATTAGGTTCAATGGACGGTATCGAGCCTGGCGCACTGGTGAAAAATTCCGGTGGGGCAATGAAAGTCGAAGTAGGAACACAGTTATTAGGCAGGGTTTTAGACGCTCTCGGGCGACCGATGGACTCGTTAGGAGAAATTAATTCACAAATATTTTATTCGACGCAAGCCAATATAATTAATCCGTTAGACAGAGCGCTGATACGCACACCATTATCTTTGGGGATAAAAGCAATAGACGCATTTGCAACGCTGGGACAAGGTCAACGTTTAGGGGTATTTGCCGGCTCTGGGGTCGGGAAAAGTACTACTTTGGCGATGATGGCTAAAAATACTGATGCGGATATGAATGTCTTAGCCTTGATAGGTGAACGTGGGCGAGAAGTGCGTGAGTTTGTCGAAAGTATTTTAGGCGTTGAGGGAATGAAACGCTCGGTAGTTGTTGTTGCTACTTCTGACATGCCTTCGCTTGTAAAGATTAAAGCTGCATTCGTCGCAACAGCAATCGCAGAATATTTTAGAGACCAAGGCAAAAATGTTTTGTTTATGTTAGACAGTGTGACAAGAATTGCAATGGCTCAACGAGAAGTAGGATTAGCTATTGGAGAACCACCAGCGACTCGTGGTTATACACCATCTGTTTTTACACTTATGCCTAAAATTCTAGAACGTGCTGGTAACAACGAGAACGGAACGATTACAGGACTTTATACAGTGCTTGTTGAAGGTGATGACTTTAACGAGCCGATTTCTGATACTGTTCGTAGTATTTTGGACGGTCATATTTCTTTGTCTCGTGATTTGGCGCACAAAAATCATTATCCGGCAGTTGATGTTTTGCAAAGTATTTCTCGTGTTATGAATGACGTGGTAGACAAAGAACATAAAGCTGCGGCTTCTAAAATCAGAAATATCCTTGCTATTTATAAAAACAACGAAGATTTAATCAACATAGGCGCTTACGTCAAGGGGTCTGACCCACAAATAGATAAAGCAATTGCGCATATTGGGGAAATTAATAAATTTTTGCAACAATCTACTTCTGAAAAATGCGATTTTGACGAAACAATTGAAAAATTACTTACGCTTGCTGCAAAATTATAATACTAGCGATATTTTTTGTATGTGTTTTCAGGGTGGTTTGAATTGGACAAAACAATTTCTTGATACTCATTTTTGTCTATATCTACGCCCATGTTTTTTATATTATATTTTTTCTTTTTTGATTGAACTTTTTTATCTGTCATTTCTATATTATAAACTAATTACTAGGAACATACAAACAAAAAGGTACACTAGCGACAAATAGCCGAATGTAAAAAAATCAGCTCTCATTTCATTCCTTTTTTATTTTAGACTACAGGTTATTCTACGTGGCTGAAATATTTTAAGTATTACACACCTAGGCACGTTAATATGTATATTTTTATATCTTTGCAGATTACCATTTATAATGAAACAATTGTTCTAAGAAGCTTTAAATCCTTAATTTTTTGGTTGTTAGTTGTTATGAATTAGTGCAATAACTTGTAATAAAAAAATGTGTGTGTTATAAAAGTAGAACAGCAAAGAGAAATCTTTGTAAGTTCATACGATAGGAAGTGAACAATCTGAACGATAATAATTCAGTTGAAAAACCACAAGCCGATAAAAAGAAAAATAAAAATATAATATTAGCTCAACATGCCGGTTTTTGTTATGGGGTCAAGCGTGCGGTCGAAACGACAAAAGACTTAAAACTCAAAAATCCTGATAAAAGCATTTCAGTTTTAGGTGAGCTTATACACAATTCGCAAGTTATTTCCGAGTTGGAAAGTCTTGGAATAAAAACAATAAAAGATGTTTCAGAGTGTGAACCTCAAAATGGAGTTTGTATAATTCGCAGTCATGGCATTTCACCGAAAACTTTTAATGAAATTGAAAAAACAGGCTGTGAAATTGCCGATTTGACTTGTCCTGATGTGAAAAAAGTTCAGAAAAAAGCCATTGAATTGGCGAAAGACGATTTTCTCGTAATAATAATTGGAAAACCTGAACATCCTGAAGTCGTTGCGATTACTGCAAATGCACAGCTTTATAGTGAGGCAGTCTATGTGACACAAGATGTTTCTGCTCTTAAAAAAATTGAAGATACTATAAAATCACACCCAAAAGTCGGTGTAGTTGTGCAAACTACACAAAGAATTGAAATTTTAAAAGATATCGTAAACTATTTAATTCCAATCACTAAAGAATTAAAAATATTTAACACTATTTGTGCGTCAACATCGTTGCGCCAAAAAGAAGCCAAAGAGTTGGCTGAAAACTCTGATTTAATGGTCGTGGTCGGCAGCAAAAAAAGTGCTAATACCACTCATTTAGCTGAAATTCTTAAAAATATTACTACTACCGTGCATATTGAAGATTATGGTGAACTAGATTTATACAAAGAAGCTATTGAGCATGCCCAAAATATTGGTATAACTGCAGGAGCGTCTACACCTGAATACATTATAAAAAAAGTAATTAGTAAATTAAGTACATATTAAAAACAGAAAGGACAAATTATGACAGAAACAACTCAATTAGATGAATTTGAAAGACTTTTAAACGACTCTTTCAGCAAAACGTTCAACGTAGCAGACGTTGTAGAAGGTACAGTAGTAAAACGTGAAAATAACTACTTCTTAGTTGATATAGGTGCTAAAGTAGAAGCTATACTTCCAGATAGAGAAGTTACAAATTCAACTGAACGCAAAGTAGACGAATTGTTAGGAGTCGGCGACAAAAAAGATTTCTATATCTTGAAAGAGGCAGAAGTCGATAGCGATGAAATTTACGTTTCACTGAAAAAAGTTTCTTACGCTCAAGCTTGGCAAACACTTCAACAAGCTAAAAATAACAATGACTCAATTCTCGCTAATGTAGTTTCATTAGTAAAAGGTGGTGTTATCGTCGAAGTTGCAGAACTTCGTGGATTTATTCCTGCCAGTCAATTACGCACTGGCATGCCTTTTGATGGTTTAATCGGCAAAGAAATTGAAGTTAAAATTCTCGAAGCTGACGCTAAGAAAAATAAATTAATATTCTCTCAACGTCAAGTGCTCGCTGAACAACGTGACCAAGTTGTAGACAATGTTTTATCGAACTTAGAATTAAATCAAATAGTTAAGGGCGAAATTGTCAGAATTACAGATTTTGGCGCTTTTGTAGATATCAACGGTGTTGATGGCTTGTTACCGATTTCTGAAATCTCATGGCAAAGAATTAAGCACCCATCTGACGTGCTTACTTTGGGCGATACTATTGAAGTCCGTATTTTGAAAATAGATACTACTTTGAAAAGAATTAGTTTGAGCTTAAAAAGAATGGGCGAAAATCCTTGGGAAGAAATCGAAAATAAGTTTGAAGAAGGTCAAATTATAAAAGGTACAATCAACAAACTTACTTCTTTCGGCGCATTTATCAATATTTTCCCCGGAGTTGAAGCATTGTTGCCTGTAGCTGAAATGGAGCCTGATAACGCTAATCCTTTCGAAATCTACAATGTAGGCGATGAAGTCGAAGTTATGATTAAAAAATTCACACCTCAAGAGCACAGAATAGCTTTGAGCGTGAGAGATGTTTTAAACAAATAATTTTTTATTCACTTTCACTAAAAGCCTTAAAATTCAAAAATAATTTTAGGGCTTTTTTAGTGGACATTTCACCGTACATCTACAATCTCAATGTACTTTTTAAAATTTGAAATAATTTTTTCAAATTCGAAATCTGTATAACTTTTTTCTTTTGCAAACGCATTGTCAATAGTTTTTGTATATAAAAATTTTTGGAGATAATATTTTTTTGAGCCATTTATAAGTTGACCAATTTTATGCAAATCTTCTTCATTTAACTTACTTTTTACAACGGTAGTTCTAAATTCATAATCAATTTTTGAATTTATTAATAAATTGATACTTTTTTGTATTTTTTTTGTGTCAACATTGACAGTAGTAATTTCAGAATATTTTTTAAGAGGCGCTTTTATATCCATAGCAACGTAATCAAGCAAATTTTCGTTCAGCAATTCTTCCAATTTTTCAGGAAATGAGCCGTTTGTATCAAGTTTCACTAAAAAATTCATCGATTTAATTTCTTTTATAAAATCTTTTAAACCTAATTGTAAACAAGGTTCTCCACCTGTTATTACGACACCGTCAAGCTTGTTTTTACGAGTTTTTAAAAATTCTAAAAAAGTCGAGGTGTCATAATCTGTAATTTCACGTAAATTAGCCAGTTCAGGGTTGTGGCAGTAACCGCAACGGAAATTGCAGCCCTGGGTGAAAACTACAGCAGAAATTTTTTCAGGATAGTCAATTAAAGAAGATTTTTGCAAACCGCCTATGACAAAAGACATTCCTGTTTAGCCTCAGTTGCTTCATCTATTTTAAAAGTTTTCCTCGTTGTAAACTCAGCTTGTTTACCCTTATTCCATTGTTTAATAGGACGTATGTAGCCAACGACACGTGAATACACTTCACATTCATCTCCACATTTAGGGCATGTTTGATGCTCACCTTTTAAGTATCCATGATTAGGACAAGTTGAAAAAGTAGGTGAGAACGTAAAATAAGGCAAATGATAATTTTCACAGATTTTTTTCACAAGATTTTTCATAGTTGCATTATTAGAAATTCTTTCACCTGCAAAGATATGGACAACAGTGCCGCCTGTATATTTTGTTTGCAAGCTGTCTTGGTGGTCTAAAAGTTCAAATAAATCATCAGTGTAATTTACAGGTAATTGTGTGGAATTGCTGTAGTATGGGCTTGCGCTGTTTTCGTAGTATTCTTTGTCATTTGCGCAAATAATAGAAACCAAATTGTCTTTGTCGAGTTTTGCTAGTCTATAACTTGTGCCTTCAGCCGGAGTCGCTTCGAGATTGTAATTATTACCTGTTTCTTCTTGAAATTTAACTATTTCAGCTCTCATAAAATCCATGACTTCATTTGCAAATTCCAGACCTAGTGGATTTGCTATGTTGACTTTCAACAAGTTAAGGCAGGCTTCGTTCATACCGATTAAGCCGATAGTAGAGAAATGATTTTTCCAGTAAACCCCGAAGCGAGCTTTTATATCTCTTAAATAAAATTTCGTATAAGGGTATAGATACTGGTCCGTAAGTTTTTCTAACAATTTTCTTTTAATTTCCAGAGAATTTTTAGCCCAAATCATGCGTTCTTTCAAAAGTTCAAAAAATTCTTTTTTGTTATTAGCCAGAAAAGCAATTTTAGGCAAATTAACAGTTACAACACCGATTGAGCCAGTCAATGGATTTGAGCCGAATAAACCACCGCCACGGTATTCTAGCTCTCTATTGTCGATTCTTAATCTACAGCACATTGAACGTGCGTCTTCTGGGTTCATATCAGAATTTATAAAGTTTGAAAAATAAGGAATACCGTATTTTGCGCTCATTTCCCAAAGTCCTTCGAGATTTTCGTTTTCCCAGTCGAAATTCTTTGTAATATTATATGTAGGAATAGGGAATGTAAAGACTCTGCCAGAATTATCACCTTTCATCATTACTTCAAAAAACGCTTTATTTATCATATCCATTTCAGGCTGAAAATCACTGTACGTTTCTTCTTTCATTTCGCCACCAATAATCACACATTGGTCAGCATAGTAACTCGGTACCACTAAATCCATAGTGACATTAGAAAATGGCGTTTGAAAACCTACTCGTGTAGGCACATTCATGTTGAATATAAATTCTTGCAGCGCTTGTTTTACCTGTTCGTAGTTCAATCCGTCATAACGTACAAATGGCGCCAATAACGTGTCGAAATTCGAAAATGCTTGTGCTCCTGCTGATTCACCCTGCATTGTGTACAAAAAATTAACCATCTGCCCGAGCGCAGTTCTCAAATGCTTTGGCGGGGCTGATTCAACTTTACCCTCAACACCTTTAAAGCCTTCTAAAAGCAGGTCTTTTAAATCCCATCCAACACAATATGTCGAAATAATATTCAAATCATGAATGTGAATATCGCCACATTGATGCGCATTTTTAATCTCATTAGGATAAATTTTATTTAGCCAATACGTTTTGCTTATGTTAGAAGCCAAATAATTATTCAATCCTTGAATAGAATAGCCCATATTAGAGTTTTCATTCACTCGCCAGTCGAGCTGCTTCAAATAGTCATCAATCATTTCTACTGACGAAGTTGATGTAGCGACGAAATCACGCATTTTTGAATGCTGTTCTCTGTACAAAATATATGATTTCGCAGTTTGCTTATAATCTGAAGATAACAAGACTTCTTCAACTATATCTTGAATTTCTTCAATTGTAGGCGCTTTTAAATTTGTATCTTTTTGTCTAACGTAATTTTTTACAATTTTAATTACATTTTTAGTCAATTTTTGCGCAGTCTTAGCGTCAAATTCTTTTGTAGTTTCTGACGCTTTTTTTATAGCGTCTGTAATTTTGGCGGAATTGAACTCGACAATTTCGCCGTCTCTTTTCAAAATTTTGTTCATAAAAAACTCCCTTAGTTCTCGTAAGTATCAACATACCGACAAAGCATTCCGACTGTTACGGCTGCGGACCAGTGTGGGAATTTCACCCATGCTTTCCTTTAGTCGATTTTACAATTTTATCACAGATTATAAAATTGAAGAAGACTTTTTTAATATAAATTATTTATTTGATTTTTTTTATTTGTTTTTGCTATTTTGTAAGAATGAGTAATTTTTTATTTTTAAAAAAACGCAATTTAAAATTGTACAATATTATTGCAGAAGCTGAAAATCTTTTCAGAGATGAATATTTTGAGCAGTCTGTAGTACAAGTCAGAAGATTTGCAGAAAATTTATGCAAAGATATATTGAAAGACAAAATTTCAGCTGAGTCGACGTTTGATGATATGATTAACAAAATAAAAGACAATTCGTTTGAAAATATTAGAATGAAAGAATTTTCAGAAGATTTGTATTTTATAAAAAAGCAAGGCAACAATTCTGCTCATTCTTCTTCAGCTAAAAAGGACGGTAAAGCATCGCTTGAATGTTTAGAGAGAGCTTACGAAATCGCTGTTTTTTATTCTAACATTAAATTCGGATACGATAAAAAACTAGATAAGACGGTTTTTAGCGAAGAACTTTTAATGACAGGGAAAAAGACATCGAAACATGAACTGAAAGAAATTTATACTAAAGAACTAAAAAAGACGAGAGAGAAGTCAAATAAAACAAATAAGACCTCAAAATCAGTAAAAAAGCCCAGAAAGAGCAACAATAAAAGTTGCAATTTTTTAAAGTATTTTTTGATTTTTACGGTCTTATCAGTATTATCTTTTTTAGTTGGTCATTTTTTGACAACTATTTTTAAATTCTAAAATTATTTATTATTTTCCTTTATTTATTAGCCTCCTCTCTGGCAGTTTTGAAACTTTCAGCACGTTCAAAAACAGTATCCGCCGCAGATAAGTTTTCGTTAGCAGCGTCTGTAGATGCAGCACCGTATAGAACGGGTGGTGCATAGTACATTCCATTTAAAATGACTGGAGTGAAAGGGTTCTGCCCACTACCTAAATAATGGATACTGGGATCTATCGGTTTTTTAGGTATTATTTTATGATAGCCTTTGGCAGCTACTTTCCCAGCAGATTTTACAGCTGTTTTACCGGCTTTACCTGCGAGTCCGGCCGGTATAATATAACTTAGACCCGCACCTGTAGCTCTATAAGGATCTTCTTGAAAAGATTCACAGCCTTCTACAACTACACCGCCTACTGTGTCTATAGGGTTACTACAAGCATAGGACAAGCCTTCGCAAGTTTCTTTTGGAGCTAATACCATTGCTGGAAGATCTCCTGTGATAGTTGCATAAAATTCACCCGAAAAAGAACGGAATACTTCGTATCCATCGCCATAACCAGTTCTTTGCTCTGGTGGGTAATAACCTGCATTTCTAATTGCGCTGGCATTTTTTCTCGCAAACACACTTAAAGATCCAGCTTGTACATCTGAACCGTAAGCATTACAAAAATCGCAACAGGTCTGCCATGCGTTATATAGCCCAGCTCTAATACCGCCTTCATTACTCCTCACTGCGTACTCAGTCATAAATTTACTCCTTTTCTACTAATTCTCAAAATCCTAAAAATTTCCTATGTTCCTATGATTATAAAAACAATTTTTTTTAAAATATTGCTTAAATTTCTGTAAAGAAATGTAAAGATTGAGATTGGTGTTATCAAATATAATCTTTCATAATATTTGTATTCAGTGTAATATGTTGAAAATGTTAATGTTGTTTGGAGGTAAATATGTCAATAGCTCGTGTTTCTAATGTGAATGTAAATCAAACGAATTTTGGTAAAAATAATTATCAGATTGAAAAATCGTCTCCGTATGAAAATCCTATTTCGAGAAATGCCGAAAAAAATCTGGCAATACTTAATTCAGTCGGCGGTTCTGCTATTATTGGTGCAGTTGCAGGCGGACTGACATCATGTTTTGTCGCTGCAGGAACAAAAGGTAATTTTTTCTCTAAGAATAAAACTTCTATTTTAGCCGGATTAGGTGCAATGGCTGTATCATTACTCATTACGCTACCTTCAAAACTATATAGTACAAAAGTAAATGCGTTTGTTAAAGAAAAAGAAATGGACGTTTTTGCACGTGACAGAGCACTAAAATCTAACCTTACAGAAGAAGTCCACAGTGAAGTTTTAGACCCTCGTATATCATTGGACAAAAAGCTTGATGATAACTTAAAGTTACAAATGGCTAATCGAGGAAATGCACTTGGAGTAGCTAATATATAATATTAGGCGGTTATTATGAATGCAGTGCAACAAACAAATTTTTCAAATAGAGCTTTTTTAGGTTCTCAAAATCAACCGACTTATGACAAAAATCCAATAAGCAAAAGCGGTGAAACGCAATTGCTTGTAAAAGGTGCCTTTATAGCAGGTCTTGGTTTTGGTGCAAAAGCTTTGTTTTATCTCGCTGACGATACAACTTTACTAGAGGATACGTACAGTGCAAGTCAAAAATTAGTAAACAAAAATAAGCCAAATGTTAAAGGCTACAAAAAAAACTTGTTGCATTTAGGTGGTTGGTTAGCAATTATCGGCGCTTCGGTGGTTGGATTTGCTGCATTGTATACATTGTTTAAAGCGCCGGAAATAAAATATAAAGCCAAAGTTAATACTTTTCAAAAAAGCAATGATATGAATGTTTATATTAGAGGTAACGCTGTCGAAACAGAGTTGTATAACCAGATGAATGATGCTGCGAAAACTGCAAATGTGTCTGAAAAACGTGAACTTTCAAAACAATATTTAAAACTTAAGGCTGCAAAAAATGAGATGCCTGATTTTGTTGCACAACACGCTAGTAAGAGATAGCGATGGTTTATCTTTTAGCGGAAATACATTTGCTTTTTTTTGTCTAAACCTGTAATATAATTAAATGTGCAACACAAAAGAGGACAGATAAATGACACAAAATATACAAACTATTTTGAATACAGGACAGCTATTTGAGGACAAAGAAGAATATGAAAAAGCTTATATTCTGTATACAGAGTCAGCAAAAAAATTTCCTGAAGATTTGGATTTGATTTTGCGTGTTGCACATATAGCGGAGTTGGTAGGAAAAAACGATGTAGCAATAGAATATTGGGAAAAATCATTGCAGCTTAATCCTGCAGACTCAGGAGCTTACTCAAAGCTTACGGATTTATATTTTTCAGTCAACAAATTTAAGTACTACATGACTCGTGCAAAATTGAAAATTGCTGAAAATAAACCCACGCAAGCAGTAACTGACTTGAGAAAATCATTGGAAAATGCAGAAAACGACAAAGATGTTCTTGAAGCAGATTTTCTACTTGCTCAAATGTATGAAGCCACTAATAAGCCACAGCTAGCTATTGAAGAATACAGTAAAATGTTGCAACTTGAAGAAAATGTAAATGTTTATTTCAAGTTGGCTGAATTGTGCGAAAAAGAAGACATAGAAGGCGCTGTAGAAATATTGAATAGAGGCATTAAAGCGTTTCCTGACAGCAAAAATTTAAAAGAAAAATTGGCAATAATTTTGACAGAATTAAACAATCCTGAAGAAGCGCTGAAACATGCACAAACGTCGGAAGCCAAAGCTAAAGCTTATCTGGCAGCAGGTGAAAATGACAAAGCCTTTGAATGTATTAATAACATCGCTACAAAAAATGTTGAGTATTACTCGCTTTTAGCTGAATATTATTTCAACGAAAAAGATTTTGACAACTGTCTTAATACAATCGAGCAACTTGAGAAATTTAATGCGCTAAATCCAATGCCTTACCAAATGAAAGCGCTTGTTTACGAAGAAAAAGACGATAAATTTAATTCTTCCTACAATTGGGGTAAATGCTATGCTTTGAGTGGGAAAACAGAAATGGCGTTAAATGAATATTTGAGTGCGCACAATTTGAATGACAAAGATATTTCTACTTTGAATGAAATAGTTAATTTGTATGAAAATTTGAACGAAAAATATACGACATTTGAATTTGTGGAAAAAATTATTGTGCTTGACCCTGAAAATACGACTATGCTGAAAAAAGCTGCTAAATTTTGTTTAGATGAGGACAACAAACCGCAAGCAATTGATTATTTAGAAAAGGTTGTAAGTATAGCACCAAGCGATTTTACGACAATAAAAAAATTAGCCGAAATTTATGAAAAAAGTCGGAATAACTTGAATGCGCTGAAATATTACAAAGTATATTTGGAAAAGGCGCCTGTGAATGAAGAAACAGAAAAAATTAAGAAAAAAATAGAAACATTAGAAAACACCGATTTATCAGAAGATAATTCTGACGGAGTTGGGCTTATAGATAAGATTGTCGGCTTTTTTACGAAGTCAAAGTAAAGGGAACAGTTCGTGTGTAAAATCGAAATTTATGACACTACATTACGTGATGGTGCGCAGTCTGAAGGGGTAAATTTTTCGACTTCAGATAAGATTAAAATTATAAAAAAACTTGACGCTTTGGGCATTGATTATATTGAAGCCGGTTGGCCCGGTGCTAATCCAAAAGATGTTGAAATTTTTGAACAAGTAAAATTTCTAGAGTTGCAAAATTCTAAAATAACAGCTTTTGGCTGTACCAAAAAACCTTTTATTGATGCGGAAAAAGACAAGGTAATGGAAATGCTTTTGAGTGCCGGCACTGAAATTATCACAATTTTTGGAAAAACTTGGGATTTTCATGTCGAATATGCTTTGAATACGACGCTAGATGAAAATTTAAAAATGATTGAACAAAGTATTTTGTACTTAAAATCAAAGGGAAAACGTGTTTTTTTTGATGCAGAGCATTATTTTGACGGTTATAAAAACAATGAGGAGTATGCTTTAAAAACCATTGAAACAGCGTTTAAGGCGGGCGCTGAAAGAATAATTTTATGCGATACAAACGGTGGTTGTTTGAATACTGAAATATATAAAATTACTAAAAGTACAGCTAATAGATTTCCTGACGCAAAGTTGGGTATACATGCGCATAATGATGGTGATATGTCAGTCGCAAATTCTATAGCAGCAGTCGAAGCAGGAGCTATACAGGTGCAAGGTACTATGAATGGTTATGGAGAACGTTGCGGAAATACTAATTTGTGTTCTGTAATACCAAATTTGCAGCTTAAAAAAGGTTACGAACTTATCGGAGAAAAAATAAAAAAAATTGTTCCGACAGCAAAGTATGTGGGTGAAGTTGCGAACATAGCGGTTTATTCAAATGCACCTTTCGTAGGAAGAAGCGCATTTGCGCACAAAGCAGGTGTACATGCCAGCGGTGTAGCTAAAAACTCCAAAACTTATGAACATATTGCGCCTGAAGCAGTTGGAAACACACGTAAAATTTTGGTTAGCGACCAGTCAGGCACAGCTTCAATTAAAGAGAAATTAGAATATTCAAAACTGTTTAAAGACCTTGATGAAAAAATTATTCCAGATATTATAGAGCGAATAAAAAAGCTTGAGTGGAAAGGGTTTGCTTTTGAAGGAGCTGAAGCATCTTTCGAGTTGCTCGTTTTGGATATTTTAAATAAAAAGCCTGATTTCTTTGAGGTTTTAAACATTCGAGTTTTTGGCGATAATTTTGATTCAAATTCAAACAGCAATATGGACGCATCTGTGAAATTAAAAATCGGTTCACAAGTTATACATACAGTATCAGAAGGTGATGGACCTGTTAACGCAATTGACCAAGCTTTTCGCAAGGCGCTTGCGCCAATTTATCCGATTGTTAACAAGTATAAATTAAGCGATTTTAAAGTACGTATTTTAGACAGCACAGACGGTACAGCAGCTCAGGTTCGTGTTAATATTGAAACGACTGATGGATTTAATAAGTGGGACACTGTGGGTGTTAGTGAGAATATTATTCAAGCCTCGTATACAGCAATAGTTGACAGTTTAATTTACGGTCTTATTTTAAACAATTCTGTTGACCTATCTATTGATGCGCAGACAGAATGCGTATGATAAACTTTACACAATCTTAATTTGTATTTTCAGAATTTGTATAATAAAATGTGTGCATGGTAATTGAATAGGTGAGGGGCTATGTGCGGAATAGTAGGTTATATAGGTAAAAACACTCATATTGTTGAGATTTTGTTGTCAGGTTTAAGTAAGCTTGAATACAGGGGCTATGATTCAGCCGGAGTAGCATTGAATACTTCGTCGGGAATGAAGATTTTTAAAGCGCAAGGCAAGTTGCAGCATTTGAAAGATTTATTAAAAAATGAAAAGATTGAGAATGCTGTGTCAGGGATAGGTCATATACGTTGGGCGACACACGGAATCCCAAACGAAATTAATGCGCATCCTCATAGTTGTAATTGTGGAAATTTGGTTATAGTTCATAATGGCATTATTGAAAATTTTAAGGAATTGAAAAATATTTTAATAGAAAAAGGCTCAAAGTTTAAGTCCCAAACAGATACGGAAACAATAGCACATTTAATAGCTTATGAGTATGAATTATGTAAAGATTTACCTAAAGCGGTTGGTAATGCACTGAAACAAATAAAAGGCGCTTATGCTTTGTGTATAATGCATAAAGAGCAACCTGACCTCTTGGTTGTTGCACGTAAAAATGCACCGTTACTTATAGGTCTAGGTGAAGGCGAAAACTATGTAGCGAGTGATGTGCCTGCAATTATTGAATATACTAAAAAAGCTATTTACTTAAATGATGAGGAAATAGGTGTTATTTCAGCAAATAATATTGAAGTAACTGATTTAAACGGTAATAAAATAAATAAAAAAGTAGAAATTTTGCCATGGGAACCTTTAGCACTGAACAAAATGGGGTATAAACATTTCATGCTAAAAGAAATACATGAGCAGCCCGATGTAGTGAGGAATGTTTTATTTGAAAAATTGCAAAATATAGAAACACCTATAAAACTTAGTGAGGTAACTCTCGATAAAGAAAAATTAAAAAAACTACAACGTATAGAAATAATTGCTTGTGGGACTTCACTTCATGCAGCGATGGTCGGTAAATATTTAATAGAAGATTTTACAGGCATACCTGTAGACGTAGAAGCGTCAAGTGAATATATATACAGAAGAACGGTTACAGGTAAAAATGATTTGGTGATAGGCGTTTCTCAGTCAGGTGAAACGGCTGATACAATTACCGCATTGAAACAAGCTAAAGAAAAAGGCGCCCATATATTGATAATGACAAATCGCCCTGATTCGACTATGGCTAGGATTGCAGACAGCTTGGTGCCTATAAATGCAGGATTGGAAGTCAGTGTTGCTGCTACAAAATCGTATACGGCACAGCTTATTTCTTTTTATCTTTTGGCGTTGTATTTAGCCGAAACTAAAAATACTTAGACTAGTAAATTTTTATTAAAAATGAAAAAAGAAATAATAGAGTTGCCTCAAAAATTAGAGCAAGTTTTGCTAGACACAAATAAAAATGAAATCAAAAAATGTGCAAAAACATTTTCTGGCATGAAAAATTTTATATACATAGCACGAGGGATAAACTACGCAACAGCGTTAGAAGGCGCATTGAAATTAAAAGAAATAAGTTATATAAATGCAACAGGCTATCCTGCAGGCGAATTGAAACATGGACCAATAGCGATGTTAGATGAGCACATGCCTGTTTTAGCGGTGATGATGCCGGGTGCAGTATATGAAAAAGTTTTTTCTAATGCACAAGAGGCAAAAGCACGTAATGCACGCCTTATAGCGGTAACATCAGAAGATAACCAAGAAAATCGTGATTTGTTTGAATTTACACTAAAAGTCCCAAGCGTGTCTGAAATACTTTCGCCATTACTTACTGCAGTCGTTTTACAGCTTTTAGCTTATTTTATAGCAGAGTTTTTAGGCAAAGATGTTGACCAACCGAGAAATCTCGCTAAGTCAGTTACGGTCGAATAGTGATGACTGCTAGAATTATTAATAAAAACATTATCATTGAACAAATGGACGAAATAACTACTGAAAAAATTGAAAATTATTTTTTAGACAGAAATTTAGAGGTCGTCCGTTGGGCAATTGTAAAAGTCGAAAATGGATTTTTAACGGTAAATGCTGCAATTGTTGAAGAATAATTACAGTCATACATTAAAAACTGGACTTGTTGATAAAGCTTAATATATAATAAAATAACTTAGACAAAGAGGGTAAGGAATTGAGTGTGAAGGAAATATTAAAGAAAACAGCCGTTGAACAAAGAAAAGCATTATTGAACAAAGACGTGAGTGCACTGGAACTGGTAAATGCAACGATTGAAAATGCGCATAATATAGACGAAAAAATAGGTGCGTATAATTCTTATACAGTAGATTATGCTATTGATACAGCAAAAAAAGTTGATGAAAAGATAAAGAACAATGAAACATTGCCCCTTTTGGCAGGTATTCCACTAGGATTGAAGGATAATATCAATTTGAAAGGCTATAAAACAACAGCTTCAAGTAAAATTTTAGAAAATTTTGTATCGCCCTACGATGCGACAGTGACGAAAAAATTAAAGGAAAATCTAATTCCGATTATAGGGAAAACGAATTTGGACGAATTTGCGATGGGTTCGTCTAATGAGAATTCAGCCTTTAAAAATGTTCACAATCCTCATGATTTGTCGAAAGTGCCGGGCGGTAGTTCAGGAGGCAGCGCTGCATGCGTTGCTGCATGTGAAGCGACGGTTTCACTCGGTTCTGATACAGGTGGAAGTATTCGTTTACCTGCAAGTTTCTGTGGTATAGTCGGTTTAAAACCTACCTACGGCAGAGTTTCTCGTTATGGCTTAATAGCGTTCGCTTCCTCGCTAGACCAAATAGGTCCTTTCGGACGTTGTGTTGAGGATGTAGCGATGTTGTTAGAAGCAATCAGTGGATATGACACAAAAGACTCATCTTCATTAAATTTGGCTGTGCCAGCTTATTCTAAATCTTTCACTGATGAGATAAAAGGCAAAAAAATAGGTGTAATCAAGGAATTACTAGGTGATGGCGTAAATTCTGATGTTCAAAAATCGGTAAAAAATGCTATTGCTGTATATAAATCTCTAGGCGCTGAAATCGTAGAGGTTTCCTTGCCATTGTTAAAGTATTCAATCGGAGTGTATTATATTATTGCAACCGCTGAAGCCAGCTCTAATCTAGCTCGTTATGATGGTGTAAAATACGGAAAGAGAAACAACGAAGCAAAGACATTGATAGAAATGTACACAAAAACAAGAGCAGAGGGCTTTGGCGATGAAGTTAAACGTCGTATAATGCTTGGTACATACGCACTTAGTTCGGGTTATTACGATGCATATTACAAAAAAGCTCAACAGTTGAGAAGATTGATAAAAAATGATTTCGATAAAGCGTTTGAAAAAGCTGATGTGCTTTTGTCACCAACATGCCCTAACACAGCTTTTGAAATAGGCTCAAAAGTAGACGACCCACTAAGTATGTATTTAACGGATATAGGTACAATTACGGCTAATCTTGCAGGCATACCTGCTATCAGTTTGCCATGCGGTTATGACTGTGACGGAATGCCTATAGGGTTGCAGCTCATGGCGCCGACATTAAAAGAAGAAAATTTACTGAATATTGCATATAATTTTGAAAAAAACACGGAGTTTCATAAAAAAATAGCAGAGGTAAAATAAAATGATAAAAAGAATTAGTATCTGGAAGCTCATAGCTGTTTGCGCAGTCGCTGTCGTGTGTTTTAGCTACCCCGTTTCAGCTGTCGAATCAGCAAGCGATGAAGCGGTAGCAGCATACAATCAAGGATTGCAATATTCTAACCAAGGCGATTTTGAAAATGCCTTAAAATCTTTTAGCAGCGCAGTTTATTATGATCCGGAATTCACAGATGCTTATTATAATATCGCAAGTATTTATGAGCATGCCGGAGATTACCCAACTGCATTACAAGCTTACGAGGAGGTCGTATCCCTTAACCCCGAGGATTATGAAGCTATTAGTAGGATAGCTGACATATATTACATAATGAGTATGGACAAAGAAGCATTAGAATGTCTAAACTCTATCCCCGAAGGGACTAAGGAACATGCTGAAGCCCAAAATTTAAAAAATAAAATTTTAAAAATACAAAAAGATAAGGCAGCTGCAGAAAAAAAAGTAGCACAAGCAGAAAAACAAACCCAACAAGTTCAGCAAGCTCAAACAACCGACAAAGTTGCAACTCATCCGATGGATGTGACAAGAACTCCATCAGGAGGTTATGTAGATAAGACAAAAACGCTTGTCAGCAAGTATAATTCGCCTACAGGTATAGCGAAAGATTCAGCAGGGAATGTATACGTCTCAAGCTTTGCTGATAATGCTGTCTATAAAGTTAATCCAAATGGTATCAATAAGTTATTTTCTAAAAATACAATGATAGATGGTCCAATCGGTTTGGCTTGTGATTCTTTAGGTAATTTATACGTTGCAAATTACAACAAAGATAATATTTTGAAAATAACGCAGTCAGGGAATGTATCTATTTATAAAACAGGTGTACTCAAACCGTATTCACTGCTTTATCATAACAACTCATTGTACGTTTCAGAGCAAGCTTCTAACTCAGTTGTTAAGTTTAGATTATAAATTGTAACAAAATTTCCGTAAGTAAATAAAATGTTATAGAATAACAGAATGAGTGAAAATAAATATAAACTGGCATTAGAAAAATTCCCGAAATTACTCGATACAACTGACAATGTCGAAGTTGCTATCGAAACTTTATTTCGTGAACTTCGTACTGTTTTAGATTATGAGTCGGGGCTTTTGCTGTATTTGAATACGGATAGGCTAAATATTCGATATAGAACTAATAATGATGAAACAGACAATTTTGCCAATTTGCGTAATTATATCAACTTGTCAAAATGTGTAAAAAAAGAACTTTTCGAAAATGCTTTTTTAAATTTTGATGTATCATATAGTTTAGCCCAGGAATTAGGCTTAAACACCAAAGAAAAAAATGTTTATTATATAATTTCACCTTTGACTATCCGCTCAACCATTTTTGGATTTATCTTATTAGCAAGAAAAGAACGTAAATTTGAAGAAGTAGATGAAAATATTTTAAAATCATACAGTTCTGTTTGCGCTTATGCAATTAAAGACAACGAATTATTTGATGTTTTTAGAATACAATTTAAAGTTCTACAAGACGATATAGAAGAAAAAGCACAAGCCTACAAAACTATAAAAGAACAAAACAAAAAAATCCTAGAGTCAGATAAAGCAAAAAATGAATTTATTGCAAATATATCTCATGAGCTAAGGACGCCTTTGAACGCTATTTTAGGATTTACAGAGGTTTTGAAAGAAAAGTTTTTTGGAGAGCTTAACCCAAAACAATCAGAATACGTCGGAGATATTCATATTTCAGCAATTCATTTATTGGGGATGATTAACGAAATTTTAGATATCTCAAAAATTGAATCGAATGCGATGACGCTTAACAAAACAGATATTGATTTTGACATATTAACAAAAGAAGTGGTTAACATTATTACGCCGTTAGCTGAAAAAAAGAAAATAAAAATAACTATAAACACAGATAAAAATGTACATTACAGCGGCGACTACCAAAAATTACAACAAATATTATTTAATTTGCTGAGTAACGCAATAAAATTTACACCAAAAGCCGGCAGTATAGAAATAGGACTGAAAGATAACAAACACAAACTTACACTATGGGTGAAAGATAGCGGTATCGGTATCGACAAAAAATATTACGGTAAAATATTTGCAAAATTTGTTCAGTTGGAGAACACCTCAACTAAAAAAGAAAGCTCAACCGGTTTAGGGCTGACTATTACAAGAGAATTAGTAAAACTGCATGACGGCGACATAAAAATAGAAAGTAAAATAAACGAAGGTACAAAATTTATCATTGAATTGCCGAGGAGGTAAAAATGACAAAGAAAATACTAATTGCCGAAGATAATGAGCTTAATATGAAATTAATGAGCGATATTTTGTCGTTAAAAGGGTACGAAATTACAAAGGTTTACGACGGTGAGGAAGCGTTGAAAGAGGTTGCCACAAATGACTTCGACTTAATGCTGCTAGATATACAAATGCCTAAAAAAGACGGTTATGCCGTATTGGCAGAAATTAAAAAAAACTTCCCGATTATAATAGTATCTGCATACGCTCGTCAAGAAGAAATAGACAAGGTTGAACATTTTAATCATGTAGACTACATTACGAAACCCATTCAAGTTGGGACTTTTTTAGCAAAAATAGAGGAAATTTTAAATAAATAAATAAAACAATGTAATTACAATTAGTATATTTTTATTAAGATTCTATAATATTTTGTTTGGTTTTCCTTTACTATTGTAAAATTTTTAAATAGAATGTAAGAAGAAATGTATCAAAAATATTAGACGAAAAGGGGAACGACAGTGGAAAATTTTGGAACAGATATTTTCGGGAAGCAATACAACGAAAATGGAGCAAATATCAGTCCTGCTAATATAAAAGTAATAGGTATCGGTGGCGGTGGCGGAAATGCCGTAAATCGAATGATAAAATCAGGATTGTCAGGCGTTGATTTTTGGACAATGAATACTGATGTCCAAGTGTTGGAAATGTCCACAGCCCCTAATAAAATAAGATTGGGCACAAAACTTACAAATGGTTTAGGTGCAGGTGGTGACCCATCGAAAGGCGAGAAATCAGCTGAAGAAACCAGAGACGACATAATGAAAGCTCTAGATGGCGCTGATATGGTCTTTATTACTGCAGGAATGGGTGGCGGTACAGGTACAGGCGCAGCACCAGTCGTTGCCAAAATCGCTAAAGAACTTGGCGCTTTGACTATTGGCGTCGTCACAAAACCATTTGATTTTGAAGGCAAAAGACGTTTGAACCAAGCTATGCAAGGTTTAGAAAAGTTGAAAGAAACTGTTGACGCACTTATTGTTATCCCCAACCAAAAATTGATTGAGGTCGTTGAACGTCGTACAACATTGAAAGAAGCTTTCCAAGTTGTCGATGAAGTTCTTTTACGTGGTGTTCAAGGTATTTCAGATATAATTACAGTCCCAGGCTTAATAAATGTTGATTTCGCTGATGTAAAAGCTGTGATGCAAGCCAGTGGCTCGGCTCTTATGGGTATAGGCAGAGGCGCCGGTGAAGGCAGAGCACTTGAAGCTGCTGAATTAGCTATAAATTCACCGTTGTTAGAAACTTCAATTAACGGTGCTTGCGGTATTATTATGAATGTTACCGGCGGTCCGGATATGACACTGCATGAAGTCAGTGAAGCTGCTAAAGTTATACACGACGCTGTTGATGAAGATGCTGTCGTTACGTTTGGTGCCGTCATAGATGAGCGCATTCAAGGTGAAATTCAGATTACTGTTATCGCTACAGGCTTTGAGTTAAAAAACAATGAAATTAAATTTACTAAAGATGATTTGACAAAAGTAGATGCTTCTCAATTCTTTGCTGCGCCTTTGGCTTCTCGTTCTACAAGTACTACTTCAAAAGAGTTGAATGGGATTTTGGATATTCCTGATTTCTTAAAAAACAAAAATTAGTTATAAATAAAAAACTTTAAAAAGAGGCTTTTCGTAGTGAGTAAGTCTCTTTTTTTATTAATTATTTTTGCATTGCAGATTTTTTTGTAGTACATTATTTATTGTTATAAGGTAATAAAAGGTGAAAAAAATGGTCAAAAAACTAATTGAAAAAGATACAAAAATGTTTTTAACCGGAAATGAAGTAATCGCCTATGCTGCAAATGCGGCAGAAGCTGAATTCATGTATGGTTATCCGATTACACCGCAAAACGAAATTATGCATACCTGGTGCAAATTACTGCCAAAGACAGAAGCAGGATTTTTGCAAACGGAAGATGAAATTTCAGCAGGTTTTTCCACAATCGGTGGTATTTTAGCAGGTAAAAGAGCATTCACAGCTACAGCAGGTCCTGGAAATGTGATTATGCAAGACGCTATGAGTATGGCTGAAATGATGCGCATACCGTTTGTATGTGCGGTTATGCAACGTGGTGGTCCTTCAACTGCTACTGTTATATATGCTCAACAAGAAACTAACTTAACTTGCTTCGGTGGCAACGGCGAAGGCATGAGAATAGTTTATTCAACAGCAGGTCATCAAGATTTATTCGATTACACAATAAAAGCTTTCAACACTGCATGGAAATATCGTTTCCCTACATTCGTTTTGGCTGATGGTTATCAAGGCAAGATGCGTGAACCTGTTATGTTATACGACCCTGCTTCACGTGGTATAAAAATGGAACCTACTCCTGCTGTTCTTCGTGCGGAAGGTAAAATTGATGTCGATAGAAAAGCCAACCACATGAGAAATACTTTCAATTTAGAAGAAGAATTAATGGAAACGCTTGATTCTTACAAAGCAGATTTCGACAGAATTACACCGGAAATCGCTGAATACTATGAATACAAAACTGAAGACGCAGAAATATTAGTAATAGCGCATGGTATAGTTGCTCGTTCAGCTATGACAGGTATAGATATGTTAAGAGCAAAAGGTATTAAAGCAGGTTTATTCAGACCGATTACAATCAGACCTTTGGCAGTGGAACCGTTACGTAAAGCTGTTAAAAATGCTAAACAAGTTCTGTTTACTGAATCTGCTGATGGTCAATTGGCTAGAATGGTACTTGAAAAAATCTATGGCTTAACAACTCCATATTCAACTTTGTTCAAAATGGGTGTTGGTGTAACAGGTGATGATGTTTGCGAAAAAGTTGAACAAATGGTAAAAACACCTGTAGGTGTATAGTAGATATTAATAAACACAAAGGAGATAAAAATGGCACAAATATTATCGGTAAAACCGGATTTGCCAAAAGCACAAAACAGTGAAGTCGGCGCAAGCAAATTTTGCCCGGGCTGTGGTCATGGTATCATCTTAAAAACACTTGCTGGTGCTATTGACGATTTAGAAATACAAGATAAAACAGTGTTCGGCTGTGATATTGGCTGTAGTTTATTATCGTGGAATTACATGAATTTAGACTCAGTACAAACACACCACGGACGTACAACACCGGTTATTTATGGGGTAACAAGAGCAGTTCCCGGAACAGTTGGCATAGCATATATGGGTGACGGCGGCGGCTTGGCTATTGGCTCACAACATTTAGTGAACGCATCTGTCAGAAGTGAAAACATGTTGATTGTACTCGCTAACAACACTAACTACGGTATGACAGGTGGTCAAATGGCACCTACAACTATGCCTGGACAAAAAACAGAAACTACGCCTTACGGTCGTGACTGTGAAGTTACAGGTAAACCTGCGAAAGGTGCTGAAATGGTTGCAGCTATAGTTGACCCTCAAAAAGCTTATGTTGCTCGTGCTAGCGTTAGCAATATCAGAAAATTGCGCTCTACATTTAAAAAGGCGTTAACTAACGTTGAAAAAGGTGGATTTGCTTTCGTCGAAGTTCTTTCACTATGTCCTCTTAACTGGAGAACTAACAACGCTGATACTTGGGCTAGACTAAAAACTATGGAAGAATTCTTTGAAGTAAATGAATTCGTTGTACCTGAAGGTTTACAATAGAAAGGACTACAAATTATGGCAAGAGTAAAAATGGTATTAGCCGGAGAAGGCGGGCAAGGTGTTCAATCTATCGCTAAAATCCTAGTCGAAGCCGGTTATGAAGCACAAAAAAATGTGTTATATATCCCTAATTTTGGGGTGGAACAACGTGGCGGTGTTAGTATCGCTTTTTGTCAAATAGCTGATGAAAAAATTGGAGAACCTCGCTTTTCTAAAAGTGACATAGCTATTTTGTTATCAGATAGAGCTATCGAAAGATGTTCTACTTATATAGACAAAAATACAACGGTTATTTACGACTCATCTGTATGTACAATTAAACCTGAAGTCGAAGCGAAAGAAGTTATAGCTATCCCTGCAAACGAAATAGCTAACAAAGAACTTAGCGCTCGTGTATTCAACATTATCGTGTTAGGTGCGTTATTAAATGCTACGAAAGTCGTTAGCATGGACAACATCAAATCGTCTATGGAATATGCTTTAGGCAAAAAATTCGCAGCTAAGCCTGAGTTGAGAGAACTTAACTACAAAGCTCTTGAACGTGGTATGAGCTTGATTGAAAAAGCTACCGTTTAATAAAGGAGAATAAAATGACAACTGATAAACAATATAAAGGAATCAAAGTAGAAGGTATCGCTAAAGGCAATTCCGACTGGTATTTGTTCACAGAACTTTGCAAAGGCTGTGGTCTGTGCCTAGAAAAATGCCCTCTTAACGCTAAAGATGGCGAAAAATGCTTGAATTGGTCTAAAGAAATAGGTATTTATGCTACACCTGCTGTTGAGCCTAAGGCTGATAGATGTACAGGTTGTGGTATGTGCTCGATGGTCTGTCCTGACAGTGCTATCAAAATAGTCAAAAAATAGTTATAACTATTTTAATACGAAAAAGCGAACTCTTTTGGGTTCGCTTTTTTAGTGCATATATTTTGAATTGAAAATTTACAAAAAGAAATTATTTATTTTTTTTATTATAGTTTTGGCTTTGTAAGTATAACTTTTGTCATCTGATTTTGAATCGTTTTCATCTGACAATACAAAGGAGTCTTCTGACGAAATTGTTGACTCATCATCATCACTTAGCTTAGACGATGGAATATATGTATCTCCATCATCGTCTTCAAACAAATCTGAATTCGGTTCTTCCTGCTTTTTTTTCTTACCTCTTTGAAAATAACCTAAATTTCCACCACCACCATTGTTCATAAGGTTTTGAGCTTCTCTTATAAGAGGTATTTGCCCGGAACTATTTACATCGTATGACATTTTCTTATACCAGATTACCCTATATCTATATTATATACTACATTTGTAGAAAACAAAACATGTGTACATAAAATATAGCCATTTTTGTAAAGAAATGTTAATTAAAATAATAAATTTGTTTAAATAAAATTAATAATGGGCATATATATAGTAGGAATAAAAAAAAGATTTTAACTTTTCTCTCTCTCTAATTCCTCTCTCTAATATGTGGTAGACTTAACCGACAAAACGTCGGTTTTTTTTTGCGTGTAATATTTCTTAATATTCATATTTGTATAAATTTCCCCAAAAGGCACGTTATTAACGTTTTTAAATGATTTATAAAAATTTAAAATAATAAATATTTGTAACGAAATTTTTAAAAATTGAAATTTGAGTTAAAAAAAATGTTTTTTAGAGTGAGTAAGGGGAAATTATGTAATTGAGTATACATAATTTTGCGGAGTAATAAAGAAAAGGAGATTATCATGGGTTCAGGTCTATCTTCAATAGGTTCACAACAAAGACCTAGAATTGACGCTTCATCATTTTCATCAGGTAGTGGTGGCAGCTCAGGCTCAGTTGGCAACTCAAGTTCTGCTGATATAGGAAATCAACTTAGAAATTTTAGTAAGCCGGAAAATGCTGACGCTTCATCAATGGCAAGTAACACTAGTACGCCATCGCATGCACCATCAGGAAGTAAAGATTCTTCAGCAATAACAGCAAGTAGTGGTAGCACACCACCGACGAGCCCTGAAAAAGCTGACGCCTCATCAGTAGCAAATAATACAAGTACGCCTCCGTCTCAGCATGTATCAAAACCGGAAAAAGCTGACGCATCATCAGTAGCGAATAACAATCTTGATGGTCGGAGACTAAACACCTTCGCTTAATTTTGTGAATAAAGCAAAACAAGCTGAGTGTAATTCTTTTAAGCTGGCACAGTTTTCAATGATGTAATCAGATTGAGTTGACTTTAAATCCTCATTTATTTGAGAATTTAAAATCGTTTGAGCTTTTTTGATTGAGAGTTTATTTCTTTCAATCAAACGGCTCAAACGTATTTTTTCGTCAGCTTTTACTAAAATAATTTTGTCGAACATTTTTTGCATTTTTGACTCAAACAGTAATGCAGCTGACGCAATTGCAAATTTTTGATTTTTATTATTTTCAAAAAATTGTTGGATTTTTTCTTTTATAATTGGGTGTAAAATATTTTCCAATTTTAATTTTAAATTTTCATCGTAAAAGATAATATCAGAAAGTTTTTGACGAGATATTTCGCCGTTTTCATTTAAAATATCATGATTAAAAAAAATTTTTCTGACTTTTTCTATCACTTTTACATCAAGTTCCAGCAATTCATGCCCAATGATATCGGCATCAATTACAGGAATATTATGTTCGATAAAAAATTTTTCGACTTCACTTTTGCCGGAAGCAATATTGCCCGTTAATCCAATTTTCATCATATTATTTGCCTTTCAAGAGCGTTTCAATTGGCAATGTCGTATTTAACGTAATGTAATAAAAAATATTATTAACGATTGAAGGTGAAAAATAATAACTATTGTCGACCGGTGCAATTTTCAAAACAGAGGACTTGTCATCAACTTTCGCTACAGTTGCGAGGAACTGTTTTTTGCCTGCGTTGAATAAAATAAAACCACCACGAGTTTGCGCTTCTAGTGATTGAAATTTGTTGGCATTAATGGCAGAAAGCGTCAAAAAATAAAGTTTTTCAGAAGGGATACGGTATGTTTGCGTACAATTTTCTTGATTTGTGTAGCTTACGACAGGCTTAGCATCAGCGTTAGTCGTTTGAGCCGTAGTTACAGCGGTTGAAACAGGAGCTGACGCAGCAACACAAGGAATTATAGATAAATACAAACAAATTATTATTACTATATTTTTCATAAATTATCCTCATCACCTTCCATCCAGCTATGACCAACTGCAACATCTATTTTTAATGGCACTAAAAGTGGCTGCTGTAGTTCCATTTCTGCGTTGACAAGCTTCGTAATCTCATCTAATTCGGGCTTGTAAACTTCTAGTACAAGTTCATCATGCACTTGCAAAATAATTTTCGTTTTAAAGTTCTTTTCTTGTAATTTTTTGTGCAAATTAACCATTGCAACTTTAATTAAATCAGCGGCTGTACCTTGCAGTGGCTGGTTTATAGCCGCACGCTCTGCGAATTCTTTTATTTGATGGCTCGAACTCGTAAGCTCATTTTGCAAATAACGTTTTCGACCATACGTAGTTTCGACGAAACCATGCGCATAGGCAAACTGCACCGTGTTTTGCATATAATCTTTAACTTTTGGATAAGTGGCAAAATACTTATCTATAAATAATTGCGCTTCTATTGAAGAAATTTTGAGGGTTTTTGCTAAGCCATAACGAGTTTGACCATAAATAATACCAAAATTTACAGCTTTCGCTTTGCTTCGCATTTCTTTTGTAACAGCTTCAATAGGTACTTCAAAAACCTTTGCAGCTGTCTGCGTGTGAATATCTTCGTCAGAGTTAAAAGCTGCTATTAAATTATCATCTTGAGAAATATGAGCTAATAATCGCAATTCTACCTGTGAATAATCAGCTGACAAAATTACATAATTTTCTTTGTCTTTAGGCACGAAAGCTGCTCTTATTCGATTGCCTAACTTTGTTCGAATAGGGATATTTTGCAAATTCGGACTTGAACTAGACAGCCGACCGGTTGTCGTTACTGTTTGATTATATGTTGTGTGTATGCGTTTATCAATTGGACAAATTAGCGTCGGTAAAGTATCGACATAAGTCGTTTTCAATTTAGTCAAATGTCGTTGTTGCAAAATATTTTTTGCGATTTCAAACTCTTGAGCTAATTCCTCTAAAACATTTGCCCCTGTCGAATACCCTGTTTTCGTTTTTTTTATTTTTTTAGTTTTCAATTGAAGCTTATCGAAAAGGATTTCTCCGACTTTTTTGGGCGAATTGATATTAAACTTCTCACCGGCTTCTTCGTAAATAACGCTTTCTATTTCAGTTAAACTTTTGTTGATTTCATCGGACAATTTATCCAAATAAGATAAATCGACAGAAATTCCGACATATTCCATATCTGCGAGTACGTAAGTTAAAGGCATTTCAATGTCATACAAAATGTTTTTTTCTTGTTCATCGAGATTGTTTTCCCAATATTTTGCGAGTTCCAATGTTACAACCGCTATATCGCAAGCGTAACAAGACACATGCTCCACATCAATTTGTGACATAGTTTTTTTGTCACGCCCTTTACCTAAAATGTTTTCCTCGTCTTCAATAAAATAATTCAAATGTTCAAGTGATTGTACATTTATTTCATGTTTTCGTGCAGGGTCTTTTATATAACTCGCTAACATTGTATCTGAAATAACATTTTTCAAAGGTATATTGAGGTGCCGAAGTAAGTTAACAGCTAGTTTTGCGTTTTGTATAACTTTTGATAAGCTTTCGCTTTCAAAAAAAGGTTTTAACTTGCTTAAAACTTTTTCCATATCGAGCTGTTCACCGACTTCATGAAACAGTGGAATGTAATAACATTTAGGTTCTGATTTTATATTTTTATCAACAAAAAGTCGTTTATTTGTCGCAGTTGTATATATTTGTGGGTTGAATGCAACAGCAATACCTACCAAATCGGTATACATAAACTCATTTGTTGTCATTTGAAAATTCAACGAAATCAATTTTTGATTTTTTAGTTCATTCAACAAATTGTCCAATTGTTCGTCTGTGTCGACTGTGACATTTTGATATTCAACTTTTTGGGCTAAAACAGTTTGCTCTGAGTCAAGCACCAAACTTTCATTAGCAAAAAAACCTAGCTGTGTAGGTTGAGAATTTTTATTTTCTGCAGCAGCATCTTTTCCATTATTTACATCTTTTTCGGCATTTTTAGGCAATTCTAAATTTTTAGACAAAACCTTAAAAGGCTTCGTGATTTGTTCAATATTTTTCAAAAAACTGTAAAATTGAACTTTTCTCAAAAATTCGCTCAGCGGCTGTAAACTTTCTAAATCAAGTTTTGTATGTTCAAAATCGAAATTTATAGCTACGTCTTTTTTAATTGTTGCTAAAAATTGACTTAATTGGGCAATTTCTTCACCTTCGACAAGTTTCTTTTTTAGTGCATTTTCAGGGAAATCAGGCAACTGCTTGTAAATATTTTCTAAATTTTCGTAGGTATTGAGCAATTTTGCAGCACTTTTTTCACCAATACCTTTTATGCCGGGGATATTGTCAGAGGTATCACCTCTTAGTGCTTTGTAGTCAATTACTTGCTCCGGATAAACCTGCAATTTTTCGTATACTTTGTCCCTGTCAAATTCTACCAATTCCCCCTTTGAGGGAATAAGCACACTAACTAATCCCTTTTTATCGATAAGTTGAAAAGCGTCTTGGTCACCTGTTAAAATATATGTTTTATGCCCCAAAGCAGTGGCTTCAGCTGTAATCGTTCCAATAACGTCATCAGCTTCAAATCCCTCTTTTGTGTAAATAGGAATATTTAAGGATTTTAATCCTTCAATGATAAGACCCAATTGAGAGTGCAAAGTATCAGGCATTTGCTCACGATTAGCTTTATAATCAGCATATTGTTCAACTCGAAAAGTTTGATGTCCGACGTCAAAAGCGACAGCAATTGCGTCTGGGTTTATATTTTTGTTTTTTAGTAAATCAAAAACAGCTTTAAAAAATCCGTATACTGCCCATGTTGGCTCGTTATTGGTGGTTTTCATGCCTGTACGTTCAAGCGCAAAATACATCCTAAACGCTAAAGCATGCCCATCTATTAATATTAATGTTTTTTTCTCCAATTCCAAAACCTTTTTTACTAAGCTATTTATTTACCAATTTTGCGAACCATATTGTTCGTAACTTTTTATTTTGTTTATAATTTTGCCTTTAACTTCACTGTTAGATGAATTAACGTTGTTGTCTGATGCTTTTTCCATCATTTCAATTTCATACAAAATTTCCTTTAACTTGCGAACAATTTTTTTGTGCTTTTCTCGTTGGGCAAAAAGCCAGCCCTCGTAGCCACACCCATCAGGAAATAAAGACCATGCATTGTTTGGCGCACGCCTGCAGCAATCTGGGCGTTGCGAATGTACTGCGCACAAGTTCTCCTCTGTCAAATGAGGACAGTAATAAAAAGTTACTTCGTTTTCATCTAATTTCTTATTTTTAATAAATTTCAAAAGCACTTTATCGACTTGCTCAGGATTAGCTAATCTAGCTTCGTCAATACTTTGATAGGGTTTAAAAGTGTTGACGAAAATTTTAGCTTCTTCCTCATTGTTTTCTGCCATTTCAACAATTGCTGCATTCGTGTAAGAACTGGTTATTGCTGTGCAACACTTGCCGCATTTCAAACACAATTCCTGCGGTGCAGACTCAAACACGATTTCTTCATTCAAAATTTCTGTAATATTTTTCATAAATACATTATAGTTTTTAAACAAAAGAAAATAAAGCTTTTTAACTCTGTGCGTTACAATTTATATACATTATAAGTGTTTTTTAATGTTATTAATAATATTAGTTTTAGGCATCAAGCCCACTAATCTCTCTACTGGTTGACCATCTTTAAATATTAATAAGCTAGGCAACCCACTGACAGAGTATTCTTTCGCAATTTTCATATTTTCATCTGCGTTAACTTTATAAATATTTATTTCTTCGGGCATTTCATCAGCTATTTCGTCTAACACAGGACCAAGTTTTCGACAAGGGCCGCACCATGTTGCCCAAAAATCAACTACTGTAAGTTTATTTGACTCGACTACTTTTTCTTTAAAATTTTCTTCATTCAATTCAGTAATGTTTGACATAATGCTCTCCTTTTCCCTTTTTTCTATTTTAGATTATCTTTATACTATAATAAATAACCTATTTAGGCAAAAAATAAGTTAATATTTTTTTACATGAAAATTTAATTTTCCTTGCTATTGAAATATCTTTCAGCTATAGTATAACTACAATATGACAATACTGAAAGGATTTAATTATGTCTAACAAATGTGATATATGTGGTAAAACACCATTGAAATCAGCTAAATTATCGTTCTCTCACAAACAAAATGTTTACAGACAATCACCTAATTTGCAATCTGTAAAAGTTTGTATGAACGGCACCGTCAAAAGAATTAAAGTTTGTACTTCTTGTTTAAGAGCTAACAAAGTTCAACGAGCTGTATAACTTTTCGACAATGGTTAATATCTTTTTTAAGCGTGCGAACAGCACGCTTTTGTGTTGTAATAAACGCTCATAAATACTTCATCTAGTGAATGAACATACAATCGCCATAACTGTAAAATCTATAAGCATTTGCAATAGCTTCTTCATAAGCATTAAAAATAAATTCTTTACCTGCAAATGCTGACACTAACATTATTAAAGTTGATTTAGGCAAATGAAAATTTGTAATAAGCTTGTCTACAATTTGAAATTTGTATCCTGGGTATATAAACAGTCGAGATTCGTCTTTAATAGGCAATATTTTACCATGCTTAGCCATTGTTGTCTCTAGTGTTCTGACTGTAGTCGTACCTACAGCGACAATTCTTTTTTCATTTTGCAATGCATTATTAATCGTACTTGCTGTTTTTTCACTAATTTCAAACGTTTCAGAATCCATTTTATGCTCTAAAACATTTTCGCATTTAACAGGCTTAAATGTACCTAAACCGACATTCAATGTTACATATGCAATTTCAACACCTTTTGCTTTTAACTTGTCAAGGATCTCTTTTGTAAAATGTAAGCCGGCTGTAGGAGCAGCAACAGAACCTGCTTTCTCGGCATAAACAGTTTGATAACGTTCAAAATCTAATTTCTTTAACTCCTCACTCGTCATTTTTCGTTCGATATAAGGAGGCAAAGGAACTATGCCGACTTTAGCCAACACTTCAGAAAATTCATCTTCACAATTAAATTTCACTGCCCATTTTCCATCTTCATCAAGTTTATTGATAATTTGAGCAGATACATTTTTTGCGATATCCAAAAAAGTATTAGAAACAACTCTTTTTGAGGGCTTAATCAGACATTCATATGAGTTTTGCGCTTTGTCTATTGGCTTTAGCAAAAAAATCTCAATTTTAGCATCAGTTTGTCTTTTTTTTGCGTAAATCCTAGCTGGAATTACTTTTGTATTATTCAAAACGAGCAAATCGTTTTCATTAAGCAAGTCTACTATGTCAAAAAAATGACGGTGTGAAATTGTTTGCGCATTTTTATCAAGCTCCATAAGTTTTGAATTTTCTCGTTTTTCGCATGGATACTGAGCAATCAAACTTTCAGGTAAATTATAATCAAAATCATTTAAAGACAAATTATTCATTTATAACTTCAACTTTAGGCTTTTTCCCCTCTAATTCTAATTGTTTATTAATAATCACCGTTTGAATAATTTGTATAAAATTGCTTGTAACTAGATATAGCAAAACACCTGCAGGAATAGGAATGAATATAAAAGTTGCCATAAGCATTATCGGCATCATCGTTCCCATCGATTTTTGCATAGCTTGCTGCATTTGGTCTTGCGGCTGATTTTTATTAGTAGCAAGCATAACTTTTTGGGTCAAAAACATTGTGCCGCCAAAAATCAAAACTAAAATCAACACATCATAGTGCATTGTGCTTTCAATACCAACCGTTGGCACTGAAGCGATTAAATTGTCATTATTTTTTATTAAAATTAAATTTTCAACTTCTCTGGTTGTCTGGTTAGTAACAGTCAGTTCAGCTCGTTCTATATTTTGCAATTGCGAAAATTTTAAATCAAATTCATCAATACTTACTTTCAAATCAACCGGCTCAGACGGTGTAATTTTACCTTGTACCTTAACCGCATTTTTAGGTGACTGAATTTTTACATCTTCTAAAATTTGTTCTTCTCCGTTGGGCATTTTTAAAAAGACTTTCGCTGTCTTTCCAGCAAAAAACATGTCATGACCTGAAACATTGAAAGAACCATCGTCAGAAACTCCTGCATTCCCTCGAAGCGTAGCGTCAAGTCTATCGATAAATAAAAATTTCGCATCTCCTGCTGCTTGTATAAATTGTGGACTCATCAAGGCTGAATACAAAACAATAAAAATAGGTAGCTGTATAAGCATGGGCAAACAACCTGAAAATGGATTAAATTTGTTTTCCTTATAAAATTCCATCATTTTCTTTTGCATTGTTTGAGGATCGTTTTTATAACGCTCCTGTATCAATTTCATTTTAGGTTGTAGCGATTGCATAGTCTTCATTGAACGTTGTTGTGACACACTGAGCGGCCACATGCAAAGTCTTATTATTACTGTTAAAACGATTATCGCTATTCCATAATTTCCAAAAAATGTACCAAATTGATTTAGTATTTCTACTGTTAATGTATTAAAATCCACTTTTATACTCCAATTTTCTCTCTAAACTGTCTTATACACATCATAAAACAAAAATATTCAAAAAAAAATTATTTATATTATTTTGTTACAGACGAGTATTTTTATAATAATTTATGGACAATTTAAACGGCTTGAATTCCATTTGATGAACGGCTAGCTTTATATTGTTCCATTACTTCAACCCAATTATCTATAAATTCAACATTATTTTTTAATACAGACTTTGGCAACCCGGCATGGTGGATTTTAGGTAAAAATTCATCAATCTTGTATTTTATCGGTGCGGAAGACTCATTGTCAGTGTCTTTACATATAAAGTATTCTGTTCCGTACTTATCTTTTTCAGTACCTAATATTGTTATTTCATGACCATTTTTACTTATTTTTCCATCAGGCTCTGTGTAAGTGTAGCCGATTATAACATTTTCTCCGATATTTAAAGCGTCTGTTATATGTTTTTTCATTTCGCTCAATTCGCATTCGTATCCAAGCAGATTACTATTTTCATCAATTATTTGGTAAGTTACTAAAATCGTATTTTTACCGGTAGCAAGGCTCTCTACGTAGTTTTTTTCAATATTTGTTAAGCCTTCATTGTCACTGTTGAATTTTCCTGTTCTCAAGTCTGTCAAAGAGTTATAAGACTGTTGAGACCCAACATTCATGAGCATTGATTGCATTAAAACATCGACGAGTGAACGCTCGGACTTATCTTTGTATGTATTTTGAACTCGAGCTCTGATTATTGCATTTCTATCGGGATTTAAAACCACTGAAACCTTATCCCAGCCTTCAAATTTGTATTTAGTACCAAATTCATTCAACAGCCACATAGCATCGACTGTATTTTCTGAAACAGCTGCTGTCGGTATCGTTTTTGTAACAGCAATGTTAGGCGAAGTAAGCTGTTCGACCATTCTCGAAAACTCTGCCGGTGTCCTATGCGCAATATTAAACTCGATACTAGCTGCTACACAACAATTCGATTTAACATTCAAATCTCTCGAGGTCAAGTGTGGCTGCATATCTTCAGATTTTTTTTGGTTGTATAAATTTAACAATGATGTACTATTTTCCAGACTATTTTTTGCTCGATTATTTTCTTCATTTAAAATTTCATTTTGTAATTTTTTAGGAATATCACCAAATTTTTGTGTTATTAAAAACGGATTATCCAATGTAGCTACCGTTTCTTGCAAAACCTTTGATTGACTTAGTCCTCTGACTCTTTCTGTTGTCGCAATTTTATATAAATTTTCCAGTGTAGACGATTTATTATTCGATTTTTTGTCTAAAAGTCTCCCAGTTTTCAGCAAATTATTAAGCTGGCTTTTTCCATTCTTTTTTAAAGAAGCTGAAACCACATTATACATCTGTTGTTCTTGCTTTGTCACAAGTGATATCGGTTTCGGTTGAACTATATCAGCAGTTGCATATTGTTGCTTAAATGTAATATTTCTATTCTTATTCTTATCGTCTTTTTTTTGCACGCTACTATTCAAAGAACTCGATAAAGCTCTCGTACCGTTGTTTACATGAAACGTACCAATTGAAATATTATTCATTCTAACTTACCTATTACTACTTAATATAAAACAATAACTTGAAATATATTGCTATTTTAGGCTAAAATTTTATATATTATGTTACAATTAAATGCTCTAAAATACAAACTAATGACAAAAGAGGAGCTCTTTCGCTCACTTGATAGATTGACTCGTTTTAAACACCCTAAATTCAAATACCGTCGTGTTTTTTACGATATTATCTTTAACAATTTAATTTCACCGAAATATAGCTTAAAAAAATTGGCTGATTTAGACGATAAATTAATATCTGAAATTGTTGAAATAATCTGGAATAATTCTGTAGAAAATCTCTTAAAAGAAAATCATATTTGCAAAAATGACGATGACAAAATCGCTCATATCTTGCGAGATGAAGCAAAAACACTTTATTTACTTGATAATCAATCAGGCGAATTTTTTAATACAAAATTAAATATCTCCGATTTACTGAAGCTAAAATCTGACAACGAAAATCTGCCTATAAATCTTTCAAGGCTTCATGCTCTGCTCAATAACAATTTATCTACTAAAAAATTAAGGGAAACAAAAAATTTGAAATTTCCATTAGAAAAAGTAGTTCTATGCGAAGGAATTACTGAAGAAATTTTGCTGCCGGTTTTTGCTAATTTATTAGATTTCAATTTCGATAAATACGGTATACACTTAATTTCAGCAGGTGGTAAAAATCAAGTCGCACGCTGGTATGTGGATAACAAAGATTTAATCAAAATACCTATTTTTATTCTTTTGGACAATGATGCTAAAGAAGTCCATGATTCGATTTCTGCAATTTTGCACGAAAAAGATAAAATTTATATCATTAAAAATGGTGAATTTGAAGATATTATACCTAAAAAATTGATTAAAAAAGCCATTAATGACTCTTACAAAAACGAATTTGAAATTAAAATGGACGACTTAAAAACTAAATCATCAATGTGTTCAATTTTGTCGGAAA
>CAZTVM010000006.1:24912-35054 GCA_964617065.1 uncultured Muribaculaceae bacterium | reverse complement strand
GCAGCACGTCGAGAGTGCCTTTAGCTAGGTCGTCCGCCTCCGTCGCATACGCACCGTTAGTTAAAACGGTTAATATTACTAAAAAAAGAGTTGTTAACGTTTTTTTCATATATAATTTTTCCTTTATTTATATTTAATTAGGGAGTTCTATCGTTGAAATATAGAATTTATGTCTAAATCTGCCGAGTATATACTAATATATATACTATATCTATTATATTATACAATATTGCGTTAAAAAAATTAACATGAAGGCACAAAAAATCAGCTGTTCGTGGGAGCGTGACATCTAACAGCATAAAAGTGCGTCGTCACAAGTAGCTTATTAGTTAGTATTTATGATGGGAATCTGCACTTTTTATTGTAAAAAATTAAGTTTGTAAAACTTAATAAATAAAAGAATTTTGAAATGACTTTGCTTTACATAATTTAATATAATCGTAAGTTTAATTTCTGTGTCAACAACAAGGTGAAATTTTCGCTAATAATTTTTAGTGCCAGTCGTTGACCAGTCGGGAAAATCCTGAACATGAGCATTTCAGAATGACAGGTGTGTTTCACTTGACTTGATTATTTAATCTAGATTAATCAAATAATTTTCAATTTTTTGCAAAGCGTCGTCTAGATTAGCTGAGGACTTGCCGCCTCCTTGAGCGAAATTTGGACGGCCACCTCCTTTGCCATCAGTGGCTGCGGCTATTTCAGCTACAAGTTTTCCTGCATTGACACCATTTTTAACGAAAGCCTCACTGACTTTGACGAAAATAGAGACTTGGTCAGTGTTTGTGTTTACAGGGCACAAAACTATAACGCTTTCGCCTAATTTATCAGAAAGCAGCTCTATTCCTACTTTTACATATTGTGGCTCAATATTCGCCAGTTTAGATATAAATATTTTGCCGTTTGTGACTGTTTTCGCACGTTCAATGAACGCAGAGAATTTGTTTTTAACGCTCTCTGCTTTTAAATGCTCTAATTCTGTGTTTAAAGAGTGGTTTTCTTCTTGTAATTTTGAAATTCTCTCGGTCAGTTCAGGTACAGCAACTTTAAATTTTTGCGCCAATTCGTCGGTGATGTGAGCTTTGTTGTTCAAAAGAGTGAATGCACAATCTGCGCAAACTGCTTCGATGCGTCGTACTCCAGCAGCAATTGCACTTTCAGAAACAATTTTAACCAACCTTAAATCCGCTGTATTTTTGGCGTGAGCGCCACCACAAAACTCTGATGATATATTTTCAATTGTGACAACTCGAACTTTGTCTTCGTACTTTTCGCCAAAAAGTGCTGTCGCACCGGTTTTTTTAGCTTCATTTATATCCATAACTTTTGTACAAAGCGCAATTTTTTCGGCAATCCATTTGTTCATGTAGTTTTCAACTTTATCGAGTTCCTCTTTCGACATAGCACGAGAAAACGAAAAATCGAAACGAGTACGGTTGTCTTCGACTTGAGAACCCGCCTGTTTAACTTCATCGCCTAAGACTTTGACCAATGCAGCTTGCAGCAAATGCGCATTAGTGTGGTGTATTTCAATTTTGCGACGTCTTTCACTGTCGATAGCAGCTTGCACTGTATCGCCTACGGCTATTTCGCCGTTTATAACTTGGGTACGGTGAACAAATAATTTGTTAACTTTAAAAGTATTTAAAACATCAGCTTTGAAAGTACTATTTTCTAAAATTCCTGTGTCACCGACTTGTCCACCGGATTCAGCGTAAAAGGGTGTTTTGTCTAAAATAATATCTAAAAATCCCCCTGCTTCAACTGTAGCGATGACTTTCGCTTCAGAACAATCTTTTTCATAACCAACGAAATTTGTTGCACCGAATTTATTTTCAATTTCTACATATACCAAATCATCAGTCAAACTGATTTTTTGAGTAGCGGCTTTCGCACGTTCTTTTTGTTCTTTCATGGCTGCGTTGAAACCGTCAATGTCGACGTTTAAGCCGTTTTCTTGTGCAATTTCAACAGTAAGTTCAAGAGGGAAACCGAAAGTATCATATAATTTGAACGCTGTTTCTCCGTCAATATTTTCTTTTTTTTCAACCCATTCTTCAATAAGCTTGTAGCCACGGTCAAGCGTTACTTTGAAACGTTCTTCTTCCATTCTGATGGTTTTAATAATTTTGTCTTTATTTTTTTCTAATTCAGGATAAGCTTCTTTGTAACTAGCTATAATTGTATCTACGAGTTTATACAAAAACGGTAATTCAAGTCCGAGCATTTTGCCGTGGCGTAAAGCACGACGCAAAATCATTCTCAACACGTAGCTACGACCTTCGTTCCCAGGTACAATACCATCATTAATCATAAAAGTTACGCAACGAGCGTGGTCGGTAATAATTCTCAATGAAATATCAGTTTTTTCGCTTTTTTTGTACGTTACACCAGACATTTTTGAAACGTCGTCTAAAATAGGTTTTAGCAAATCAGTTTCGAAAGTAGATGTTTTACCTTGAACGACCATCGTAATACGTTCTAGCCCCATTCCTGTATCTACATTTTTTTTGGCTAATGGAGAAAAATTCCCTTCTTCGTCTTTAAACAAATCAGTAAAAACTAAATTCCAGATTTCAACCCAACGGTCGCATTCGCAAGTAGCAACTGAACAATCGTCGCTGCATTTTAGATTTTCACCCAAATCATAGTGAATTTCCGAGCAAGGACCACAAGAGCCTGTAGCACCCGGAGGACCCCAAAAATTATCTTTTTTGCCTTTACGAATAATTTTTTCTGCAGGAACGCCGATTTTTTCATTCCAAATTTTAAAAGATTCGTCGTCATCTTGATAAATAGTTATCCAAAGTCGATTTTTGTCGAGTTTAAGATAATTTGTCACAAAATCCCAACTCCACTCAATGATTTCATCTTTAAAATAATCACCGAAACTGAAATTACCTAACATTTCAAAAAACGTATGATGACGAGGTGTTCTACCTACGTTTTCGATGTCAGAATCTTTGCCTCCTGCACGAGCACATTTTTGACAGGATACTGCACGAGCCGGAGAGAAGTTAGGTTGCTCCAATCCTAAAAAATAAGGAACGAACTGCAACATGCCTGCTGTCGTCAACAATACCGTGGGGTTGTTAGGCACTAAACTCGAACTTTCAAATAATGTGTGATTATGTTTTTCTTTGAAAAATTTTAAAAATGCTTCTCTGATTTCATTTCCGGATAGTTGTGCCGTCATAATATTTTTTCGTCCTTAATTCAAATCTGTACTACGAGCTACATTTTATAATAAAAATAATTTTATTCCAATAAATAAATCGTAAAATGAGCGCACGAAAAGAATTTGTAACTTTGTGTTACGAATTGTGAAAAAACCGCAAAAAACGTTAAAGTTTTTCGAAGTTTAGCCGATAAGGTAGTTACGCTCAGATTAGGAAAGGTTATATGGAATGCAAAGGCTGTATGAACAATTTAATATTAATTTTTTAAAAGATAATTTAGTCATATTATGCGGTTTGATTGTATTGATAAAAATTCTACAATACATTCCAGCAATGATAGAAATAATTTTACCGAAATTAGTCGGCTAAGGAGGCGAATATGCGACAACATTATTGCGTTTGGACTGGTACTTATAGTTTTCAACAAGAGTTAGAATTGATTTTGGAATACTTGAAAGACCAAATCGACTTGCTACTTTACAAACTTCTGGAAACAGAAAGAAAGATATGGTGTTAGTTATGGAAAAAATGTACTCAAACATTTGTTTTAACGTAGATATAGCATTATCAAGATTTTTTGAAGAAATAGTAATTGCATTCAAAACAGCGCTCAAAAATTCTTGCTGCGACTTTAAGACTTGGAGTTCAATGAACTAATAGTTTTTTCACTTGCGAGAATTGATGTGATTGATTTAGAATTAAAAACGTGACGAGCAGCGTTTTGAATATCTTGTGGGGTTATTGTGTCAATTATTTCTAACTTCATATTAGCATTGTTGATGCCATAAGGTGACTCCATTGCGCCTGTGAGTGCAGCCAGTTTAGCGTCAGAGGCTTCCGTTATATTAAGAATACTATTTTTTAAAGTTTTTTTAGCCTGCTCCAACTCTTTGTCAGAGCACAATTCATTCATCATTTTATCAGTATGATTTTTAAATCCATTTAATGATTTTTTGACGTTTTGAGTTTTATCAGTGCCTTCTTCAGGATTGTCGGTTGTAGTAAGTATCAGCATTTTTAAAACGCCTGTGTCGCCTTCGTACTGCACCCCTGAGCGGACACGATAAGCAAGTTTTTGTTTTTCTCTCAAATCGTTGAATAACCTTGAATTGCTGGTGCCACCGAGTATCAAGTTCATCAACTCGAAAGATACTTGGTCTTTCGCATTTCTGTTAGTTTGAAATTTATAGGCTTGTATAATTTCAGCTTGGTGACGAGGCTCAACATCTGTTACGACTTTATTTTCGTTAATAGGTGAATAATATTTAACTAATTTTTGATTAAATTTTTTAAACTTAGGGAAACTACTTAAAATCCCTGTAGCCTCAACGGCTGTCGACTGAGGGGCTGAAACGCCGACTTTAGTCTGTCCGTTTTGAATAACATCTGTATACAGCGTTTTCACGTCATCAATTGTAACTTTATCGATGTTGTTCATCACGTCTTCAATCGTGTGTCCTAAGCCTAAATTTGGGAATAATTCTTTTTGTAATTTATTTTGAGCTGTTTTTCTTGCACACTTCAGTCTTTGTTTAATTTCAGTTTTCACCGTATTAAATGTTTTTTCGGAAAAATCTGGTTGTAAAAGTACATCTTTGGTCATAGCAATGGTTTTCCCTAATTCTTTTTCTGGAAATTTCGCTGCAACATTTATCGTACCTTCTTCGTAATCAAAATTTATGTCTATATTGTGATTGCGAGCTAACTCATAAAAATCATTTTTGGGCATATTGGCTGAACCACGACCTAAAATACTTGATAATATTATATTCGCCGCAGGTTTGTACGTAGGGACTTTTTTTGAATTTATGCTCATCAAAAATGTGCCTGTATTAACTGTATTAGGTAATACTAAATACTGGATATTGTTGGACAATTCGTATAGTTGAACATCTTTGGGGTCAAAAACAGTTTTTTTTGCAGCGCCTTTGAATGGTGGCGTTGTTGTTACTGGCTGCGATTTCGGTATTTCTGGCTTGACTACGGCAATCGACACTTTATTCAAATCTAAATATTTTTTTGCGACATTTGAAATATCATCTGCTGTAATATAATCAATTGCTTTATCAGCATTTGCAATATAGTCTGTATTTCCATCAAGCATTGCATTGCCGATCAATGCGTTTAAAGAATTTGATGATTCGTTAATTTCGTCACATGAGCGTTTTAATTTGTTTTTAATATGACTTTGTTCACTAATGGTGGGCTTATTGTAACTAGCTTCATGTATAGTCTTATAAACTGTTTTCAAAACATCTTCCGTCTTTTCAGGAGCGCATTCAATGTTCAAAAATACAGCTGTTGGTGCATCAGGGTGATTTAGCATTCTCTCTACGCTGAAACTCGCTGATGCTTGGTAAGGTTCAAGCGCTTTATAAAGGCGAGCGTTTTTATCAGAATTTAAAAGAATACTTAATCCTTCCAGTGCTAAATTTTCTTTTAAATTTGCGTTATTTTTTGGCCCTGCAAACCCCATAACGATGTGGCTTGCGGTGGCTTTGTCCGTGACTATATCATTTCTAATAGGAGATTGTATGGGTTGCAAGTTTTCATATTTGCGATTTGCGTAGTTCGCTTTGTTTGGTTTATTGAAATTTTGAGCCAAAAGTCCGATTACGTTTGTAGGTTCTACTTCTCCTGTTACGACGGTAACTCTGTTGTCCGGTGTGTACCAAGTATCGTAGTAATTTTTGACATCAGCTTGTGTCATTTCATTGATATTTTTAATACTTCCGGCTATGACATCTACCGATTTTGACTCAATATTAAATAGATTTTTTACACAAGTATTTATTGCGAGATTTAACGGATTGTCTAGCACCATAGATATTTCTGAAACTACTGGTCCTCGCTCTTTTTCAAGTTGCATAACATCGAATTTCGGGTTTTGTAACATGTCTGAATGTAATTTGATTTTCTCCTCTAAATCGTTATTATCAAGCAATTGTGAGGAAATATAATAGTCAGTCAATGAAAAACTGGTTGAAGCATTTGTATTTGCACCCATATTGCTGACTTTTTTGAAAAATTCACCGGGGGCTAAAATATCTGTACCGTTAAACAAATTATGTTCTATATAATGACTTATCCCTCGCAAATGATCAGGCTCGTTCATTGAGCCTACATTTACATACGTCTTTACGACGGTAGGACCTTTTTTGGGGATAACTACTACTCTCTGACCCGTAGAAAGTTGGTAATTATAAGCATCATGCTTACCCAAAACTTTGTTTATACCTAAAAAAACGTAGCTGTTCGGAGCTAAATTGTGCTGACATATTTTTGATTGCACGTATAGTGGATTATTCAGCGCATTCTTTTCTTGCGTTTCCGAGTTTGGACAACAAACCTGTGTTTGCGAAGACGCCTTTGTATTGGGGTTTTTAACGCCATACATTGATGTATTTATGTTATTAATGTTACTATTTAAAACCACACGAAGCTTCCTTATCTATATTTGTATAAACGATGATGGCTAATAAAAATTGCTAGTTTTTAAAACACTTGTGCAAAAAAATTTACATTTTAGTGCAAAATTTGCAAAAGCATGTTATTCTATTATAGGCGAGACATAAAACACTTTCAAGTAGCTCGCTGTGTGGGAATTGATATTGTATGAAGGTAAAGTTTGAATGTTTAATTTAAGAAAAATCAAGTTGGTAAAAGAATTCAACAAAATAAAACCACGTTTGCGTTGGTTGATGTTTTCTCAAATGCAAGATTACAAAATTAATTCAAATTATTTAGATATGATTTGCACTGACAAAGACAAGTCTATAAATCATGATAATGAAAGACTTGAAACGATGGTTCGTGAAACGCTTATAAAAGAATTTACACCTGAAATCCAAAATTATAAATCATACGACCTCCTCGTGGACGCAGTTGTTCACAACTTAAAAAAGAAACAGTTAAAAGAAATGGACGACCTTTATTTGGGTTAGTTCTTACCGAAAGATAAAAAACAATGCAAATATTTATAAACATCATAACAAATTTGTACTTATTTCAAAATAAAATATTGCCTGCTCCGATCGGTGTTGAGTTTTTCCGACGATAGTCCTTTTATTGTACTTTTTTCATTTTACTAGTTTGAAAAATGAAAAGTTTTGAAGTAATTAATAAAGGACAAATATAATGTTAAAAATATCACCAATGGCGTCTTATGCACCAATTTTTGCGCAAACAAAAATTAATAATAGCAACTCAACTCCAATAATAACTAGAAAAAATAAATTAGATAGTGTTCATTTTTCACGGAAAATACCACAAACTTTGACGGTAACTACAGAAATTAAAGGACTTACTAAAGAAATTTTTGAACATATTGTTAAAAACGCCAAAGAAGCGAATATTGAGTATAATGAGGATGCACAAATTAAACTTAGGCAAAAGTTAGCAGCTATTTCTCAAGCTGCAGAAGAAGGCAGATTAATATGTTTAAGAAATAAAAAAGGGGAAGTCGTTGCAACATGTGGTTTGAAATACACTAATTTAGCTCAAAATGGCGATAAAAGAATTCATGGCGAATTGTTCGGCGTGTATATCGACAAAAACCACCAAAAGCAAGGCATTGGAAATTTTTTAATGAGAAAAATTTTGAAATTAGCCGCTAAAGACGATTGCCAAGATATAATTTTATTAGCTAGAAATCCGGTTGCGCAAAAAATGTACAAAAAATTCGGATTTCAAGAATTAACTACTCCTGACAAATACAACAGAGTTAAATTTATTCTTTTTATGAACAATTCTTTAGGTCGCAAAATTAATAGAAGCCCACAATATTGATAAAAATAAAGTCAAAATGAAATTGCGAAAAGAATAAAATTGTGTTCTAATTATATTAACGGAAAAGGAGATAGAAAAATGGAAAGAACTTTTGTTGCGATTAAGCCTGACGGCGTGAAAAGAGAATTAATCGGTAGCATAATAAAACGGTTTGAAGACAAAGGATACAAAATTATTGGACTAAAAATGTTGCATCCTACAGTTGAAATTGCTGAAAAACACTACGCTGAACATTTTGGCAAATCCTTTTACAACGGTTTGATTGAATATATCACTTCAGGGCCGATTGTCGCAATGGTTCTAGAAGGAGTAGATGTCGTAGCAGGAGCAAGACACTTAATGGGTGCGACAAAACCAAATGACGCTGACGTCGGAAGTATTCGTGCTGATTATGCGCAAGTTATGGAATTAAATGTCGTGCATGGCTCAGACTCCCTCGAAAGCGCAAAAAGAGAAATAGATATTTATTTTAAGCCGGAAGAACTTTGCGCTGATTGGAAAACCATATCTGAAATATTGTACGAAGAAAGAAAACAGTAGATTTCTTTAATGAGTGTATTTAACAAAAATTTTCAATATGAATTGCTGAATGTGTGTAAAAAAACAGGCGCTCGAGCAGGAATACTGCATACTCCTCATGGAGATATTGAAACACCTGTATTCATGCCTGTAGGAACTAACTCTACTGTAAAGACTTTGACTAAACAACATCTCGACGATTTGGGTGCGCAAATTATTCTAGCTAATTCATTTCATCTGTTTTTACGACCGACTGATACGTTAATAAAAGATTTTGGTGGCATCCACAAATGGATGAATTTTGATAAGCCTATATTGACTGACTCAGGTGGATTTCAAGTATTTAGTTTGGTAAATCTGCGTGACATCAAAGAAGATGGTGTGAATTTTAAAGACCCGAGAACAGGGACATCTTATTTTATAAGCCCTGAAAAATCAATGGAAATTCAACAAAATATTGGTGCTGACATAATAATGGCGTTCGATGAATGTTCGCCTTATCCATGTGAATACGATGTGGCAAAAGAGGCAATGGAACGTACTCATCGCTGGTTGCAAAGATGTTTCGCTGCTCACAACAATGAGAAACAGGCGCTTTTCCCAATTGTGCAAGGTGCTTTTTTTGATGATTTGAGATGTGAAAGTGCGAAGGTTGTTTCCTCATTTGATGCTGTGGGTTATGCTATCGGCGGTGTAAGCGTTGGAGAACCTGTTGACGTAAAAAATCATATAGTAGAAATCACAACTCCACTGTTGCCTCATAATAAACCACGCTATTTAATGGGGGTAGGAACTCCAGAAGACCTTTTGGACGGCGTTTTGCGTGGCATTGACATGTTTGATTGCGTTTTGCCTACAAGAAATGCACGTCATGGTTCGTTTTTTACACCTTTAGGTCGGAAAATAATTAAAAACAAAGAATTTGAACGGGATAATTCGCCGCTAGTTGAAGGTTGTCAGTGCTTTACATGCAAAAATCATGCAAAAGCATATATCAGGCATCTTTTTAGAGTTCAAGAGCCTACTGCTTCCACGCTTATATCTATTCATAATATTCATTTTCTGCTCAATCTAATGAAAAATATTCGTGAAAGCATTTTGAATAACTCTTTTGATGAGTTTTACAGACAAAACTATTCTTCGTTTTTAAAAAAAATGTAACATTTTATTAAAATCAAGTTTTCAGAACGTAATATTTTTCTTTACTGTTTTTGTAACAAGTAGCAAACAAATTACATAAAAAGGAATATATTGTCATGCTCGGAACTATAACTAATAATCATATTCAACCTTCGTGCGCAAAAAAGGATATTGCATTTAAAGGTGGTATAAACAGACGAGTCACAAGATGTCTCAATATGTCAGAGGACGGTATGCACAGACTCGTATCTGCGTATTCACATACAAATGGTATTGTGGGGCATTTCCCATCTGATATGGTAAAAGTTTTGCGAGCCTCTAATGCCTCCGGCAAATTAGGTGAAAGGATTAAGCGTTTTCAAACAGGTTTTACTGAAGCCGCAGATATATTAAAAGATACCGCTAAAATAGCCAAAGCTATCCAAACACCGACAGTAATATGGGTTACTTTTTCTATTACTATAGTTACGTGCCTATTTATAATATTTTGAGTATCATCTTCGGTGATTGTACCGA
>CAZTVM010000006.1:22674-24902 GCA_964617065.1 uncultured Muribaculaceae bacterium | reverse complement strand
TTATACCTAAAGATGGTAGCGTCAAACTGTCTAGAGTCGGTGAAGGTGTATTTGGCGTAGGATATAAAGTTGAATTCGTTAATTCTGAGGGAGAACAGATTATTCATCCAAAATTACTAAAAGTTTTTAAGCCCGAGGAAGAAATTTTTATAGGACATAATATAGTAAAAGAATTTATAAATGATAAAGACAATGTGCGTGAATTTTTTGAAATGTTACAACAACGATTGAAACGACTATCTCCCGAAATTAAAAAAATGATGTATACCTTAGGGATTGATGTAAAGAAAATCTTAAAATGTGCTCCGAGTAAATTTATCGAAAATATTAGTAAAATTATGTCGATGAAACCTGCAGAAAATATACACGGTGCAACACCTGAACTTAATGCAGGGTTGTATTTCAAAAATTTTATAAACAGAATTGATGACTCAAATTACGTCCGTTTACATTTCGGAAATCCACAAAAAAAATATTTTGTGAGTGAATTTGTCGAAGATGTGCAACAAGTGAAGAAAAAAGTCAATATTTCTGATTATGGAATATCTCACCCTGATACTTTTAATATGGGGGGTTTTCACCATAATATAACGACAACAGGTGTAGTATTCGATTACGGTGGGGTATCTGCTGAACAACCTGAGTTGTGCGATAAAGTAATTAGAAGTTTTTATGCTAAAATCATGAAACAAAAAACACCTGAAGCTCGCAAAAAAATGATAGAAAAGTTATTACAAAATGTGGCGGAAGGGAAATATCCCGACTCAGAAAAAGTGTTTGAAGCTCTAAGGTTGGCAGAAGCAAGGATAACAAATTAGTAATTTAGTCAAAAATATAGTTAAGGTGACTAATTGTTAGATGGTTAATCATTCGTTATGATTAACCTATCTTTTTCATACTTCCAACTATTCTTAATTCCAGACAACGGGCTTTAATTAGCCCTTTTTTTTGCCATTATTTTCTTGAGTAATTTTGTTGTATTGAATTAAAATTTGATGTTGTATTTGTTCGTAAATATCACGTTTCATATTGTCTTTGCTGTTTCTTTTTTGCTTTAGATAATTTTGACAACTATTAACAAGAATTTTAAAATCTTTTAACACCATTATTGAATTTCTATCAGCGGGGAAAGAAATTTTACTAAATTTATCCTGCATGTGAGAAAGGATATTTTCTGCTTCTTCTTTAGTGCCGTTAAACCTATTTGTATAAATTTTAGCTATATGATCAAGCTGTTCAATTAGTTCTAAAAAAATATGAGTATCAATAGCTATTACCAATCTGTTTTGTTCTTCCGGAAGTTTAGCTAAACGAACACCTGCATATCCGGAATTTGGATAGAAAAATATAGACTTGCTATTTTTGCCTGTTTTTTTGAAAAAATCGGAATTGAAATAATTAACGAATGCTTGATGATAATTTCTTTCAATAGTTAAACGTTTTTCTTTCAATTTTTTGTAGTCATCGCTTGACTTATCGCCAATAAGCACTTGTTCGTACATTACATTTAAAAGTTCATCATTGATTTTTTTTGGTAAAAATGGATGATTTACGTCTAAAGTTTTTTGTAACTCTTTTTTGGCTGTTTGTTCAATTTTTTTCATGGTTTCAAGCAGTTCTTTTTCGAAATCTTCTTTGATTTTTCTTATATTTTCTTCGTCTTCTTTTTTTTGAATTAAACCAGTCATTATTCCACTGATAATTTTATTTTTTTCAGTATTTTCAACATTTAATTTTGCAAGTTTTATTGCTTCTTCTTCTGTTTTTTTGTCAATAACGCCAGCTAGTATATTAGCTATTACAAATTTCTTTTCACGTTCGTCGATAAGTTTTTGACGCTGATTTAAAACTTGTTCACGTAATTCAACGAATGTTCTGTTTTTTATCGCAGAATTTACGCTTTCATAAGCTTGTTTGCAACTTTCGATAAAACCATTTTTTACATCAGGATTTTGTTCACCAAATTGTTTTAGATTATTTTTTGTAATAGCGGACAAATTTAAAAAATCGGGGTTATATTCTTTATGTGATACAAAAGTAGTTTTGTTCAAATTGTCTAAATAATTAGCCCATCCGGTTCTCATGTTGGAGTCGTTGACCCAAGCTAAATTGATTATTGTTTCTTTTTTCTGCCGTAAAAAATCAGAGTCGGCAATGTTAGAAGAATGTGAAACGCCACCAGATTTTGGGCGAGTTGTTCTATGTGATTTTAAATCGCCGAATAATAA
>CAZTVM010000006.1:0-22664 GCA_964617065.1 uncultured Muribaculaceae bacterium | reverse complement strand
TTTCTTTTTTTGCTCGTTCAAAAACATCAGTATAAACTTTGTTAAAATCTGCACGAGAGGAAACTAAAGAAAGACGGTAGCTAGCGATTAGACGATTATGCTTTGCTTTAGTGGCTTTGTCGAGTTTGTTATGTTCTTCCATATTTTCAGGCATGGAATACGTTATGCCAAGCATGTCATATATAGTTGTCGGCAATTCACCTAACTCATACCCCTCTTTAGCGAATAGAGGATTTATATCCTTTTTTATATCTGCATTAATTTCATTCTGAGAACGGCAATCCAAAAAAGCTTTTTTAACGAGGTAAGTAGTTAAGTCGTCATCTTCGGTATTTGGAAACATATAATCAGTTTTAGATTTTTTGGGGTGAGTGTACATGTCTACATAAGTTTCTATAAATTTTTTCCTAGGTGATTTTGCTAAATTTTCCGTATCTACATCAAATATAGAGCGTAATTCTCTGAATAAAGGTTCATTTGGAAATGTTGTTTTGATATCATCGACAGAGTGACAATCAGCCAAAGCTGAAAAAGCTTCATAATTAACTTCAAACGGCGATTTCTTATCGTCATTAGCTGAAATACATTCTAAACTTTGAGATAAATATGTTTTTGGTAAAACATTTTCGTATTTTTCATGAAAATCTGTTAGTGAATCATGGTCAGCACAAAAATTTATTAAGTAATTGTTGTTTGAAAAATTGTTTAATTCATTGATTTGTGGTGTTACGAAGTTGTTTTCTTTTTTTTGATTTTGTTGATAGTTATTGTTAAAATAGTCGATTTTCCTGTTATTCAGAGCTGAAATTTTCATGTTATTGATGTCCTTATAATTCCTCTTTTGTCAGTACAAGTTTCGTAAAAAATTTTTTTTACAAAAAATTCAGATATTTTGTTACATTTTTTACAATTTTGACTATTATTTGCATTTATTGTTCAATAAGAAGTATATTATCAGACTTGGACGTTATTTATAAATATGCATATAAAAGAACTGGAAGTAGACAATTTTAAGTCGTTTGCCGAAAAAGTCAGTATCCCTTTTTTGAAAGGTTTTACTACTGTATCAGGGCCAAACGGCTCAGGAAAAAGTAATATTATAGACAGTATTCTGTTCGCATTGGGGCTGTCGACCTCACGTACTTTGCGAGTTGAAAAAATAGCGCATTTGATTTCGACCTACACGAAAAGGAATGAAGCTTACGTTCAAGTTACTTTCGGTGCAGACACTCCAGATGAAGAAGAATTTTCTGTAGCAAGAAAATTGAGAAAATCCTCACAAGGGTACAACAGCACGTATTCTATTAACGGTAAAACATGCACGCTCACTGAAGTTCATGCAAAGTTGGAACAGTATAATATTACGCCTAACAGTTACAATGTCATCATGCAAGGCGACGTAATGAGTATAATCAACTGTAGCGCCAATGAACGTCGTAAAATTATTGATGAAATAGCTGGGGTGGCAGATTTTGACCGACGTATAGAGCAAGCACAAAATGAGTTGTCGATTGTGGAAAGTCGTGTTCAAAACTCATTGCTTATTAAAACAGAAGTCGATAACAGGCTGGAACAACTCGCTCAAGAAAAAGAACAAGCGCTCAAATATCAGGCTCTGCGTGATGAAAAAGTACAACACGAAAGTCAATTGACCTCTGTCAAATATTTCGATGTCAAGCGTTCGCTTGAAAAAGCGCATGAGAATATTCTTGATGCCAATAAAAAGAAAAAAGAAACAGAGTCCTCTATAAAAGATTTTGATAAAAAACTGGTCAATGTAAAAAAACGTCATTCTGATTTGTCGTCATTGATGAAAGAAAAAGGCGAAGATGAACAAATTGCAGTCAAAAAGCAAATAGAAGAAATCAAAGGCAGTATTGAGCGAAAAAATACGGCAATAAATTTTAACGAAAAAAATATTCACAACAATCTGAAAGCCATTGAAGGCGCAAAAAGCGGTATCGAAAAAGCGCAAGGTAAAATCGAAGAAATTAAACTGTCAATAAAATCTAAAGAAGACGAAATAGCTAATATTAATCAGGCAAAAGCGAATCAGCAAGCTGAATTAGAAAGGATTTTACAAGAAGTTTCAGGGCTGACGCAAACTGCTGATGTCCACATAAAAAAACGCAATGAGCTCAAAAGTAATCTGGAAAAAGCGAAAAATGATGAATTGCAACTTGAAAAAGAAAAAATCCCTTTAGAAAGCCAGCTTGAAAATTTACGTAAAGAACTTGAAGATGCAAAACGAGCTGTAGATGATTTGGAAGCCTTTAAAGCAAATTTTACAGGCGAAAAGGATCGACTGGAAGTCGAATTTATTGAATTGACTAAAGAACTCGAAGACTATAAAATCATTCAGCAAAATACAATGCTTGAGTATGATAAGTGTAAAAATGAAGTCTTTGATTTGAGTAGAGATTTACGTCTTGCTCAACAAAAAGTATATTCTTTGCAAGCTAATAAAACCGCCTTTGAAGAAGCAAATTTCGGTAGAGAAATAGATGCAATTATGAATGCTCGCTTGAAAGGTGTGCATGCACCACTAGCAAAATTAGGACAAGTAGATAAAGAGTATTCATTAGCGCTTGAAGTTGCTATGGGCAACAGAATGCGCTACATTGTCGTTGATGATGATGAAGTTGCTCGTGTAGGCGTCGAAATATTAAAATCATCTAATGCAGGTCGTGCAACGTTTTTGCCATTGAACAAATTACATCGTGCGCCGACAAAACTGAAACTTCCGAGTGATAAAGGAGTTATCGATTTTGCGATAAATCTTGTTGATTTTGACGACCAGTATTTAGATGCGTTTTTCTTGGCGTTGGGTGAAACTGTTATTGTGGAAGACTATTCTACTGCACAAAAACTTATGGGGCGTTACCGACTAATCACACTTTCCGGCGAAGTTTTTGAAAAATCAGGTTCAATTACAGGTGGTTCACAACGTCGCTCTGGTATTAAGTTTAGTCAAAATCAAGATGATGAACTTGAACATTTTACTAAAAAAATGGAAGATTTAGAGCGCAAAATAAAAAATACTGAAACAAAAAAATCTCAATTAGAGACGAAATTAGATGAAATTCGTCGAGATTATTCTAATATTACGACTGCTGTTTCTCAGTCAAAACTTGAATTAGGCAATCTAGTCAAAAATAATGACTCAAATGAAAATAATATTAATGAAAAAAAAGAAATTATAAAAAATAACGAACCCCAAATAGCGACGATTGAAAAACATTTAGACAAACTGGAAGAACAGCATGTCGGTTTGAATGAGGCAATTTTAAACTTGGAAAGCGAAATTCAGAAGGTGGAAAGTCAGATGAGTGAGGAAGAACTCGAAAAACTGAAAGACCTCACAGGTGAAACTGAATCTGCTATTAAGACGCTCGATGCACAAATTTCAGAATGTAATAATGAAATTGATAAACTTAAAAACACTATTAATTTTAATCTTGACATAATTAAAACGAGAGAAGAACAAATAGAACATCAGCTGAAAGACAATGAATTGATGGAACTCGACAAAATAAAATTTGCTGCGGAAATAAAAGAATTCGAGCAACAAGTTTTGGTTCTTGATGAGCAAATCAAAGAGTTGAGCGAAAGTTTGTTAGAATTTCAAAAACAACGTGATGAAATAAACAAAGAACTTTTGGAAATTGAAACGCAAAAAAGTATATTGCAAAATACACTGGAACGTTTAGCTGAACAGGTTGAGTCTTTCAAGGCTCGTCGTCGTGAACTGGAGCCACAACTTGAAGCAGCGAAAGCAGATTTAGAAAAAGCCGGTGTCGATATTTCAAAATTGATTCCAACTGAAATTTCTATTGATGAGGTTAATGCAAAAATCCAACGTATTCAAAGAAAAATGGACGAGTTAGGCGATGTTAATATGAAAGCGATAACATCTTATGATGAAACGCTTTCTCGGCAGCAGGAACTGGTAAATCGTATAGACACGCTTTCTAGTGAAAGAAAACAAATTCTTGAGCGTATGAATGGCTATGAGCAACTGAAAAAAGAAACATTCTTAAAAACTTACACAAACATCAATGAAAATTTTAAAAATATTTTTACAACACTTTCAGAAGGTGAAGGCACGTTGATTTTGGAAAATCCAGACGCACCTTTCAGCGGTGGACTCACAATTGAAGCTCGTCCACGAGATAAAGCTACATTGTTGAGACTCGAAGGATTGAGCGGAGGCGAAAAAACGCTGACTGCGTTGGCGTTTGTGTTTGCAATTCAACGCTACATGCCTGCTCCTTTCTACTCTTTCGATGAAGTAGATGCGAATTTAGACGGTTTAAATGTCGAAAAACTTGCAGAGATGATTAAAAACCAGTCAGAAAATACGCAATTTGTAGTAGTTAGTCATCGCAAACCTATGATAGAATCGGCTAATAGGACTATTGGGGTTACACAAAAAGAAAAAGGGAAAACAAGTGTTACCGGAGTGAAGCTGAGAGATTGATACGATGATAGAACCTATAGCAAAAACAGATTATTTGACAAAGCAAATCGTTTCTGACGAAAATTTTGAGTACAAAGATTTGGATTTTATTTCTGTCAATCCTGCAACGATGGAGTCAGACGGTATCGGAATTATTGTTCAATTAGCTAAAAATGGGAAAATTGACCCATGGAATATTGATATAGTCGATATTACAGATAAATACCTTGCGTCACTGTTCGAAATGAAAACTCAAAATTTGCGTTTGACCGGTAGGACGCTGCTTTTCGCAGCTATATTATTGCGATTAAAATCGAACATTCTTGAAGGCATTGATTTAATGCAGTTTGAATCGCCTGATGACAATTTCGATAGCGATTATGATGATGATTGGTCACCTGATTATGAAGGCGAATCTATTAACAAAAACAACGTTATTTCAATTGATGAAGTTCTGCAACGTCGCTCGAGCGTTCGACTTAACAGAAAAAGAGTAGTAACTCTAGAAGATTTGATTAAACAACTTGAATTTTATGAACAACTAGAAAAAAAACAATCGTTGAAAAATGCTCATGAACGTGCGAAACGTCGTGTTCGTTCCTATGCGAAGCTCAGCGCAGATGATATTGTAAATTTAGCGCATGACGAGTACATTGAGCGTAGTGTCGAGCGAATACAGGAGAATTTAGTCAAGATTTTTGAAACTGAAGAAAAAATTGAGCTTGAAACGTTGACTTTGCTTGGTTTAAGCAAAATAAATACGTACATTGCGTTGCTTTTTTTGGCTGCACGAGCAGATTTTGAATTGGTGCAAGATGAGTTTTACGGACCTCTTTATGTGAAACCTTCAACTCATTACAGTGGTAATCAGAATGAGGAGTTGCAAGCAGGATGACTTTGAAAGCAAAAATTGAGACTGTTTTGTTTGTGACTGCCAAAGCTATGGAAGTTGCAGAAATCGCAGAGATTTTAAAAGAGCCGGAAGAAGATGTCGAGTGTGCGCTGCTTGATTTAATCATGGATTACTCTGCTCGTGAAGGTGCTTTAGAAATTGATGATGAAAGCGGTTATATTTTGCAAATAAAAGAAGATTATATGAATATAGTCGAAAAACTTTGTCCTACTGAAATGAAGCCTGCAGTTTTAAAAACTTTAACGATTATTGCTCTAAAAGAGCCAATACGTCAGTCAGCACTCGTCGATTTACGAGGTTCAACTGCTTATGACCATATACATGAGCTAATTGAAAAAGGTATGATTAGCAGAACTAAAGACAAAAACGGTCGTTCCTATAATTTACATACAACTGATAAATTTGCTGAATATTTTAAGTTAAAAGGTGATACTAAAACTTTAGCTAAAATTCTCGATATGGAAAAAGATTTGAAAGACCACTCGAAAAAATCGTCTAATATTGAGCTGACAAATGATGAATCAGTCGAAACATTTGAAACTGCCGAAACTATGGATAAATAGTTATGGGTTGCGGAAAATTTTATGTTGTAGCTACTCCTATCGGTAATTTGAAAGATATCACTATAAGAGCGCTAGAAATCCTTAAAGAAGTCGATACAATTATTTGTGAAGACACACGTGTTACAATGAAATTGCTGGAGAAGTACGATATTCGCTCCAAACTATTGAGTTACCATAAGTACAATGAAAAACGGCGAACACAAGAAATCATCGAGTCACTTAAAATAGGTAATAATATAGCTATTGTAACTGATGCGGGTACGCCTTGTATATCAGACCCTGGTTGTGTAATTTTGGAAGAATTATACCAAAATGATATTTATCCCATAATTATTCCTGGTGTGTCTGCTGTGACCAGCTTTTTGTCTGTTTTGCCACGAATAACAGAAGAATTTACTTTTATAGGTTTTATGCCTAAAAAAATATCTTTGCAACAATATGTTTTTGAAAAATTTAAGTTTTCTGACTTTATTTTCTATGAGTCACCTAACAGGCTGATTAGTACTTTGGAAAACTTGTCGAACTCAAGAAGTGGAAACTGCAAAATTGCTGTCGGACGAGAACTTACGAAAATACATGAAGAAATCAAAATCGGTACAGTAGCCGAAATCCTCAAATATTATGAGGTATCGACCCTTAAAGGCGAAATTGTTGTAATGTGCTATTCTGATGAGATTGTCGCTGAGGAAGAAAATGCTGTTTTAGATAAAATATCGAAATTAAAATTAAAAAACTTTTCAAATAAAGACATTGCAGTTATTTTGTCAGAATTATTTGGCTACAACAAAAATAGAGTTTATACACTTTCAAATACAACAAAAAAATAAAAAAATGGGTAACATTGCTGCCACCCTCGAACATTACTATGAGAAAAAGAGAAAGTTAAATTATTTTAATTTCCACCTGCGCCTGCAAGTAAATTCGGCAATTGTTGTTGTTGCTTAGCCTTTTGGGCTTGCTGCATTTGTTGCATCTGTTGCATTTGCTCGGGGGAAATTTGTTTTTTCTTAGGTTTTTGAGCTCCTTGATTACCTTGTGCTCCTTGGCATCCACTACATGAACCACTCATAAAGTATCCTCCTTTTTAAATACTCTTACTCTTAGTTTTACACTTCATACAATTTGGATTGACTACTGGTTGCCCTTGTCCATAGTAAAAATACTATTTTGCAATGACTTGTAGGCACCGAGATTGGAAGTATCAGCTTCCGGCTGTTTTTGTTCATTTCCGCCATTTAGTGTGGGACTACATCCTGAACCGATTGCTAGTGACATAAAATACCCTCATCTTAATTACATAACACAATAATACTTATTTTTTTAAAAACAAATTTATTTAAAAAATTGCCTAAAAAAGCAAGTAAGTATGTAAACAATTGTAAAGATGAATATATACAATAATTCCGAGCTTAACAAAATTTACATAATTTTGAGATATTAAGAAATATTAAAGAAAAATAAAAAAACTTTTTTATAAATTAAATAGCATTTTTTTTATAAAAATACGTTTTTTAAAAACTTAATTGTCGCAAGGATTTAAAAAAATGTATTTTTATAAAAAAAATATGTATATTTTAAAGAAAAAGAATAATTTGCGAATAATTGTCAAAAAAGTATATATATGTACGTTTTAGCATGTTGATGTTAATCTGAGTTTGTACGAAAAGAAACAATATTGCAAAAAAATGATACAAAGTGTTACTCAACGAAACTCAAATAATGAATTTGGAATGAATGTGGTTAAAGCTGATAAAGTAGCCTTTAAGGGTGCTTTTATGAATGTAGCGACGACGACATTGCAGACGCTTGACAAATATCCAATGTTGAATGTTAGTGCATTGGATACAGTCACGGCAATTGCGCCTAGAACAGCGTTAGATGCGAGAACGAATGGATTTGCCGCGTTTGAAACATTTAGACGAGAATCTTCAGGATTGCTTGTGAATTGTTTATTGCCAAGTTTTATAGTTTTAGGAGTAGCGAAGAGCTTAGAAGGCTTAGTTTTTGGTGATAAAGCGAAAAAAGTTAATATGGCTGGTGTTTGGGCAAATGAACATAGTATAAAAGAACTTTCTGCATTTTATAAGAACTCAAAAGGCGAAACTAAAACTGAGCGTGTAGCGAATTATGTAGCGAGTGTATTAAAAAACGTGGATGCGGTAAAAGGAACAAAAGAGATTTCTTATGCAGACAAATCTTATCATTTGGATAAAGCTGTAAAAATACTGACGGACACAATTATGGACGACAAAAAGTCTGTTAAAAAAGGTGTATCAGGCGCTTACGAGTCTATAATTACACAAACAAGAGCCGGAGAAATAATTAAAATAAACAAAAAGCCGTTTGATTCAAATTTATCAGGTTTGTTAGACAATGTGGTGCAGTTGGGGCGCAGATTTAAATTAGATGAAGTTGGTTCAAATTTAAAAGATTTTAACTTTAAATCAGTAAAACTTGTTAATGCCAAAAGCATACTAGGTATGGCGATAATACTGCCATTAGCTGTTTCAATGCAATCAATAAACAGGGCAATCACTAAAAGGATATCAGGCGTTGAAGGAGCGCCAATATATAAGGATTTTGGTAAAACTGAAAAAATAAAAGAAATTAATGAAAAAGAAAAAAAAGAATTAAGAAGGAACAAAGTAATAGCCGTAGGCGCTATGTTGGGTGTGGCGTTGGCATCTATGGCAAAAATGCCGACGATGGGAATGTTTCAATTTAAAGGTATATTTCCTACGATGGATCAATGTCGTTGGATTTCAGCCGCCACATTTGCTTCAAGAATGGCTGTTGCAGAAGATAAAAATGAGCTGAGAGAATCAGCTATTCGTGATGTAGCTACATTTGCAAGTTTTTATTGGCTAGGAGATTATGCCTCAAAGCTTGCAGCGACAGCATTTGAAAAAATTAACAAAAAAGTTCAACTTTTGAATAACTCAAAGCCTTTAGACAAAAACGCAACAAAAACGCAAAAAGTGATAAATTGGATAAGCAGTGTTCACTTAAAGTCGTATGAAGAAGTAGCAGATAATGTAAAAGTTAAGAATTTAAGAACAGCCTGTCAACTTACTGGGTTTGCATTTTCCACAGTTTTGTTAGGATTATTAATTCCTTGGTATACAAGAAAACAAACTGAGAGGAACGAAAGATTGGCGAGAAGTATTCACAATCATCAATTACGTATAAGGCAGCCATTTCAAGAAGTTCCGCCTGCGTTTAAAAATTTTATAACTTAATAAAACTCCATAAACTAGCAATTTAAAATATTTTTCCATTTATAATTAATAAAGCCGAAACGAAAACAGATATGTACGTCACACTAAATAAAAACAAAACGAACAACAATGTGAGCTTTAAGGCTCCTTCAGATGCAGTTACTCAGGGATTGTATTATTTAAGCAGTTATCCTGCTGTTGGTGCTGTCGTAATTGATACTGTTTCAATGGGCATTCCGAGAACTCTAGTAGACAGTACTCGTGGAAAAGACGCTGCTACTGAAACAGCTATACGAGAATTCGGCAGTACCTTGAATTTTGCAATATTTGGTATTTGGGGAATGTTGGCAGCTGCTGTTTGTGGAAAATCTATCAGCAACAAGTTTAAGGGCATTCGAGCTGACAAAATTTTTGCTGATGGTGATACAATTCAAACTTTTAGCAATATTTATAATGATGCTAAAGTTAATAGATTTACGAAAGAAAACAAAACGAGGGCGTTTGTAGCTTCAGTTTTTGATAATTTTTCAGCATTGAATGGGAGCGAATGGAAAAGTTTAGACGAAAAACAAAAAGGCGAAATTGTTAAAATATTATCAGACGAAATAATCAGTGGCAAAAGTAAGAATTGTACAATAGATAAAGTTACAAAAAGCAAACTAGCTTCAATGATAACAGCTGCTACCGGTGGAAATCAAAATTGTCGAATAATATACGGACAAAATAAAATAGAAAATATGTCGGCAAATCTTATGCTCGACCACATTATGTCTATAGGTCGTTCTTATATGCAATATGGAAAAGAAAAGTTGCCGCAAGAGGTAGTAAAAAGTTTAAAAAGCAACAAGGTTGCTGCTTCTTTGGCAGGTCTTGCTATCCCTGTTACTATTGGTTTGAGTATGCAGCCTATAAATAGATTTTTGACTAAATTGCGTACAGGAAAAGAAGGATTTGTAGGTGTTCAAGGCGAGCAGGCTGATAATTCAAAATATTTTGGATTAACTAAAATGGCTTGCGCTGTAGGTATAGGTGGAGTTCTCCTTTCTACTATAGGGTCTTTTTCAAATATTCTTAATAAAGTTCAATTTTCTGGTATTATACCTACATTTAATCAATTTAAATTGGTTTATGGTTTAACAATAGCCAGTAGAATTATGTCGGCAAGAGACAAAAATGAATTGAGAGAAACATGCATAAAGGATCCTTTGGGCTTTGCAAATTGGCTTATACTGGGTGGGTTTGTAACGAAATTAATCGCTCGAGGAATGGATAAAGACTTAATAAATTATGATAAGACAACTTGCAAGAGCAAGAGTTCATTGGGAAAAGCTTGGCATTGGGTCACAAATGCGTCTGTAAAAAACAGCGAAGAAGTTTTATTGAGTGCACTAAAAAAAGAGAATAAACTTGATATGTCTGCTACGAAAACGTTTAATCAATTGCTGAAAGATTTACCCGAAAGTATGAAATCGACCCGAGTTAAAATCAGGAACGTAAATATCGCACAATTAGCCGGATACCTCTACTCAGCGATGGCATTAGGTGTTGGTATACCATACTTGAATATTTATTTGACAAATAAATACAGAAAACAAAAAAAAACTAATATAGTTCAAAATACACCTCAAAACATTGCGGTAGTGAATTCGAAGCCGGTTAACCGTCTAAATCCTTATTTTTTAGGCAAAGTGTCAACGACTGATTTGAATGCGAAATCAAAATAGAACAGTATCTTGACAAAGAGCCTTATCTATAAGATAATCAGGGGGTATAGAATATATATTATTCATAATAATTGTAGGAGAAAGTTATGGAAAGAATGAAAAAAGTGTTACTTACATTCGCAGTAATGTTGGTAGCTACAGCATGTGCATTCGCTGGAAATTGCACGAAAGATACAGAGAATGTGCAGTCTTATGCTCATCCAAGTATGTTCAACACAGAAGCGCAAGCATACTCGACTCTTGACAAGTCAACTTATATGGTTGGTGGACAAATTGTACCATCAAAAACAAGAATTGGTGTTGAAAAGAAAGATTCAGTGTTTGTATCTTCATGGGCAAAAGATGTTTTAGATTTAATTAAATCAAGCATGACAGGAAATGGAAATATGGCATTTGACCCTAAAATGCCTGTATTACGTTCAGAATTAGCCGTAATGATGGCTGAAGCCTTTGCTATGGACGAAAACGGCGATGCTGCAAAACGTTATAAAGATGTAACCAGCCAATATTGGGCTTATAACTGGATATACAAAACTTTGGCATCAGGCATAATGATTGGTTATCCATCAGGTAGTTTTAAACCTGACCAACGTGTTACAAAAGCAGAAGTATTTGCTACTATTGCTCAATTAATAAATGTACCTATAAGCGGTGTTTCAGCACCTCAATACAATGGTGAAACAATGAAATTTATCCCAAAATGGGCTAACAATGCAACAGAAGAAGTTGTTAACTCAGGACTTTTAGAGCTCGTTCCTGATAAAGCCAAAATCGTCAATGACGAATATTTGTCAAAAGAACAAGTTGCTTATCTGATAGCTACGTTGAGACGTGATTTAGCTTACTATAATAAATTAGGTCTTGATTCGAACGCACCGGGTTGTTTAAAGAAATACAGTCCTGTTTATATGGAAGTAAAAATGAATGATAGAGTAAGTGCTAAACATTCAAATATCGGTGATACTTTTACTGCTACTACGACAGCCGCTACAGTGGTTAAGAATACATCTTTTCCTGTAGGCTCAGAAGTTAAGGGTGAAGTAGTACAAGTAAAAAGACCCGGTTTTAAATCTCCTGGATTTATTCAAGTTAAGTTCTTATCTATCAAAAATGACGGCGTGAAAGTTGATTTCCCGAAAGAAGTTTCAACTGCAAAAGCTCAAGATTTAAAAAATCCTAATGTTCTTGCCAGATTAGTTGGTATGCCGTTTTCAGGGGCAGGCAGAATTGTAGGTATAGTCGGCCGTTCAGGCGGTACAGCTGTGAATGTTGCAGGAAACAGGCTGGAAGAATTTGGTTCTGACGTTTCAAATATGTTCGTAGAAACACTTACGCTTCACCCAGGCTCAGGCGTAAAGAGTGCTGGTTATGCGATTGGTGATGTATTTATCGGTATTTACGAAATCGCAGAATTAGCTGTTAGTGGTACGTTCGGTTTGTTATATGAAGTTGGTGATGAATTGCTTTATTTCATCGTACCAAGTTTGTCTAACGATTCAGCACTTAATCCTAACGAAGAATTAACTATCGTATTTTAAACGATAACAAAATAGTTCAAAAGCAGTTAACTTAGGTTAGCTGCTTTTTTGTATAAAATAAAAAGCAAAAAAGTAACAAAATATTTTAAAGTTGACATAAACAGTGTGCATTGATTGCAAAACGATATTTCAATGGTGTATAATATCTATATGGTAGATAGAATGAGTACAAATGTTTTAGTAGATAATGTGGATTTACGTAACAAAGCTGCGGAAATTTTTGCTTTTGCGTATAATTTGCAAAAACAAAATGCACTGAAAGAGGCTTTAGAACAATTTGCGAAGGCAAATAAAATTTTCACATCGTTACATGATATGGAATATATTTCTATATGTTTATCGTGGATGAGCTATTTGAATTATCAGTTGAATTCAAATAATTATTACAAAATAGTTATAATGTTGAACGATGCGAAATTTTTAGCAGAAACTTCATGCTCTCAGCAAGCGCTTTTTATGTACTACTATGCTTCAGGTAATATAAACTATTTAGACGAAAATTACAGCGAGGCTCTTTACCATTTGGACAAAGCCAAAAATTTGACAGATAAAAATTCTGATTTTAATTCTCGTATATATATTTTATTGGCTAAACTGCACGAAAAAAATGAGCAGTTTGAAAAAGCATATTTGTATTGGACTTTAGCGTTGCAAAGTAGTAATTTAACAAAAAACGAAAGCAATATTGTATCTGAAAATATAAAGCGATTAAAACAATATAGAGAAGATATAAAAAAGAACAAGAAATTAGACATCCAGACTGACAGCGTACCTGTTTCGTCCGAAAAAGACCCTTTGATAGCTTTGTTGAAAATAGCTCGTACAGTATCTGCTCAAACTGATATCGATGTGCTACTAAAAACGATAGCTGAAATCACGAAAAATGCACTAGAGGCAGATAGATGTACAGTATTTTTGCTTGACAACGAAAAAAATGAGTTGTGGTCACTTGTCGCACTTGGTCTAGGTACTGAAGAATTACGCTTTCCAGCCGATAAAGGTCTCGCAGGACATGTCGTTACGACAGGTGAAACTGTTATGATTAATGACGCTTACAATGACGCTCGTTTTAATAAAGAAATAGATATGCAAACAGGATATAAAACGAAAACTATTTTATGTATGCCTATCAGGAACATTAAACATGAAATAGTTGGAGTTTTTCAGGTTTTGAATAAAAATAATGACAAATTTACAGAGCATGACGAAGATTTGCTTATAGCTATCGGTTCAAGCGCAGGCATTGCCTTGGAAAATGCGAGATTATTCAAACACCAACAAGAATTATTTGAGCAACAAAAAGTTTTGTTTTCGAGTTTTATAGATACTCTCGCAGCCTCAATAGATGCTAGAGACAAAAGTACATCAGGTCACTCGAGTCGTGTAAAAATGTATTCACGCTTAATTTGTGACAAACTTGGTTTAGATGCTAAATTAATTGAAACGATTGAAAGAGCTGCAATACTGCACGATATAGGTAAAATCGGCATTCGTGACTCAGTATTGCAAAAAGAAGGTAAACTTACTTCTGATGAATACACACATATACAACAGCATGTGCAGATAACTCATGATATTTTGAGTAAAATTTACCTTTCGAAAAACAGTAATGATGTAGCAGAAATAGCGTCTACTCACCATGAAAAATATGATGGTACTGGTTATTTCAGAAAACTAAAAGGTGAGCAAATTCATATTGGTGGAAGGATTTTAGCAGTTAGTGATGTTTTTGACGCAGTCACTTCTCACCGTCACTATCGTGACAAAATGCCTATTAAAAATGCGTTACAAATCCTTATTGATGGTGCAGGTTCGCACTTCGACAATATGTTGATAGATACTTTTTTGAGTATATCATTGGAAAAAATTGTAAATGTTTTCTTAACAGAGTTTGATACAAAATTAAGTGAGGATGATGAAAAACTACTGGGGCAGTATACAATCCTGAATTTGTATGACATAATACAAAAACAAGAAAAAGGAACTGATATTTCGGGGCATGAGCAAGATTTGCTAACAATATTCGATAAATATTACACGAACAAATCATAGGAGTAAGATGAAATTATTTAATATTTCTTTAATATTAAGTATAGCACTTTTAACTGCACCCCTCGGTGTTAGCCGTGTTGATGCTGCAGACACTGTTCAGTCTTCAGGTATTCAGCTTATCAACAGCATAAATGATACTTTTATGAAATCAGATCTAGTGAAATGCCTGAATCCTCTGCTGTAACAATAAAGCCTAATTATGAACGCTACGAAGACGCAGTAAACAAATTTATACAAGGTAATACTGTCGTTGCATACAAAGATTTATACGCTGTTTTAAAAACTTCACCTACTGAAGATTTTTTGTATTTGAGTTTGGCGCACAAATTTAATGAAATGGGCTTTTTTTCACTGTCTAATGATGCTTTAAATCAGATTGATGATGATGAAATTTGGCAAAGACAAACAAAATTGCTTCGTAGTGTCTATGCGCCAAAACAAACTCTTAGTTACGATGAAGAAATTTACCTCGCAGGTTTATATAGTGACATTTTTTTTCACAATCTGGCATTTGAAGTTGTGAAAGAACTTAGCAAAAATGATAAGCTACTCAAATACTCGGATTACGCTTGCTATATGCTTTCACTCGCTTATTTTGAAACTAAGGAATATAAACAAGCTCTTGGTGCTATTAATAAAGCTTTGGCTATTTATCCTGAAAATGTCAACTATTTAAAGACTAAAGCTCAAATTCTTTGCGAATTGAAAGACTACAAACAAGCAACAAAAATAATTGATAATTTAATTGCCAATCCGAATGTTATTGATAACAAAGATTTTTTAGCAATAAAAGCCTATACTCTCGCTAAATCAGCAAAAAAAGATTATCTTGCGAAGTATCATTTAGCCGAATATTTTTACATAAAATCAGATTACACGAGAGCAACGAAAACGCTTAATCAATGTTTGAATTTGAGAAAAAAATATTACCCTGCATTGACTTTGCTCGGCGATATAAATGTCAAAAATGGAAATATTGAAAAAGCCCAAGAGTATTATGAAAAATCGTATAAAATTAACAAACGTTATCCACAAACTTTGTTTGGGCTTGGAGATATAAATTACCGCAAAGGTAATGTCACAAAGGCATTAGAATTCTTTTTAGCAGCACAAAAATACAATAAAAATTATCTCGAGTCTATTTTATATTCTGCTATGGCTTACAATGCGCTCAATCAGCAGGATAAAGCACTTGAATTTTGTCGAACAGCACTGTCTGTGAATTCCAATTATCCGGAGGCTTATTATGTCTTATCCAAAATAGAGAAAGACAGAGAAATTGCTTATTTGAAAAGAGCAACTTCGTTAAACCTTTTATATATTGATGCTTGGCTGGATTTAGCCAATTTGGCTATAAAAAATAATGACTTAAAATTGGCAAAAACTTATCTTTTACCTGTTCAATATATTGACACGAATAATTACAAAGTATATTATTATCAAGGTTTGATTTATAAAAAAGAAAGTAATTTTGAAGCGGCAATGATAAATTTTAAAAAATCTTTGAATATAAACCCGAATTATGAGCCTTCGTTGTTAGAGGTAAATAGTGAAATATAATTTATTAATTGTAGAAGACCATGAATTGACGAGATTTGGGCTAAAGACGACATTTGAAAATGTTGACTTCATTGACAAAATTTTTGAAGCGCAAGATGCTCAAGAAGCTTTTGATTTAGTAAAACTTCATAAAAAAATAGATATAACTATAATGGACTTGGGTTTACCCAATATAGACGGCATTTCTGCTATGAAAATTATAAAACAACTTAACCAAAAAATGAAATTCGTAGTTTTGACTTCTCATAATGACTCAGAAGAAGTTCTAGCTGCTTTGAAAGTTGGAACTAATAGCTACTGTTCGAAGGATATAAAACCTAAAAAGCTGGTTGAAGTAGTACAGTCAACTCTCGAAGGTGCTTCATGGTTCGACCCAAAAGTGTCTAATATCGTTCTCGATGTAGTCATGAGTGACTCGCAAAATAATTTACAAAAAAAGCCTGAACAAAACTATAATTTGACTATACGTGAAAAACAGGTTTTGCAACTTATGGCTGAAGGACTCACAAATCAAGAAATCGCAAAAAAATTGTACGTGAGTATCAATACGACAAAAGCTCATGTCTGTAGCATTTTACAGAAATTAAGCGTCGAGGACAGAACTCAAGCCGTAATAAAAACTTTAAAAGAAAAAATTATATAAAAACAAAAAAACAATTTACGAGTTATATTAAATACGTTATAATATGGTAATAAATTATAGAAACTTTAAAGGATTCGCATGCAGTCATTAGCAAAAATATTATTAGTTGACGATAACCCAACATTTTTAGAGGACGCTTTGCCTCTTTATGGTTATGATGTAACAGTTGCTCTAAACGGACTTCAAGCAATAAAAAAATTGAATGCACAAAAAGAAGAAAAATTTGATTTAATTCTTCTGGATGTGATGATGCCACAAATGGACGGTTGGGAAACACTCAAAGCTATTAGAGAGTTGAAAAATTACAAATCTGTGCCAATAATTATGGCGACAGCTGTTAATGATGAACAAAAACAAATTTCAGGCTTAAAATTTGGTGCTGATGATTACATAACAAAACCATTCATTTTACCTAATCTGTTGGCAAGGATTGAAGCACTTTTACGTAGAGTCAACTGGCAACAGGAAGAAACACCTCGTGAAATACTGTTTGATGCTGATAGTGACACGCTTTCGTCTTTGACTCCGATGGAAGTCAAAGTTCTAAAATTGGCAGCGAAAGGCGCTTCTAATTCTGAAATAGCCGATACTCTTTGTGTCAGACCAGTCACAGTTAAAACTCATATGTATAAAATCTTTAAAAAATTAAAAGTTACAAATAGAACCCAAGCCATTCTTTTGGCTATTCAGATGAAAATTATTAATTAAAAGGAGCGCAAATGTCAGGCTACACTAAAGATGAATTACACGCAATGATTTTAAATAATGTAAATGAATTCAACAAATTAATTGAAAATGGCATAGAGTTTGATTTAAGCGAAATAGATTTTTCAAACGAAGTCGTAGAGTCAGTTAATTTTACCGGCTCAGATTTGACAGGGTGCGCTTTTACTGATGCGACTTGTACTTCTGTAAATTTTACAAGTTGTGATTTAACGTCCGCCGATTTTGCCCGCAGTCACTTGACTGAATGTGACTTCACTGATGCCATTTTGAATGGTACAAATTATAGTTATGCAACTGTTAGTTATTGTAATTTCGCAAATTCTGACATGGCAGGTTGTATTTTACATGAGGCTGATTTATCCGATTCTGATTTTTCTTCAGCGTCAAACTTGAGCGCATGCAGATTTGATGAAGAAACTATTTTTCCAAACTCTGATTTGCTTCCTGACGATTTTGACTCCAACTATGTTGCAGATTTGTCTAATCTGAGAGACGATGATGAAGATGCTCAAAGTCCTGATATGTACTAAAAAACTAAGCTTGTTGAGTTCGAGTTGTCTTTTGTGCTTTTTCTCTTTCACTCAAATAGTTACTCAATTTGTTAGCTATAGGAGTAGCGACGACAGGTCCAAAGAAACGATAAACCATAGCGAACACCGCTATTGTTTTTGCATTTTTAAGCCCAACTTTCCAACGAGCTTCATTACCTGCGACTAGTTGTTTGTTCACCTTCATAAATGTGTTTTCAAACTTTTTATATTTATTGTTCAAGATATTATCTAAAGTATAAGCACTAGCAGTGGCTAAAACAGCGACTACACCTTGATTAATAATCAAAGGTCTTTTTTGTTCCGGCTCTATTTTTTTAGATTTCGCAGTACCTCTCATATAAAAACCTGAAAGAATAAGCCCAACAGCTGCGGATAAATGTTGAACAGCATTTTCTGATTTAGAGAAAAATTCAATACCTTTTTGTACAGGTTTTAAGCTTGTTATTGTACCGAAACAGTGCGCTAAACCTTCACTAAGCAAATCATTTGCTTTCACGAAAATATTTTGCTTTTTAGAGAGTTTGGTGATGTCAGAATACCCTTTAAATGTTTGACGAGAGTTTTGCAACTCACCATTATGAGTTGGTGTATAATTATTATAATTTGAATATGTATTTAATTTAACTTGCATAATTATTGCACCTGTCCTTCTCTGAAATTTTTAAATGCTTGTGATGCAGATTCAGTTCCTTTAAAGTAAATAGCTGAATTTGTGTAGTAAGGTAATTGAGTACTTACTTTATTTTCTTCTTTAGGCTTTCTTATAAGTTTGTTTAAAATAAGCTTGTCAGCTACAGGAATAAGTGCAACAGTGGCTGCCGCTCTTAATGGAATAAGTAAGATTTCAGAACCTTTAGTGAATACTGTTTTCATTGCATTTGCAGCTACAGCTTGTTTTTCAGAAACGCCCTTGATACCTTTTTGCAAATTTTCAGCAATCTTCTTATCAGTGGCTGCTTTATCTAAGGTAGCCAAAAATTCTCTATTAGCTTTATTCAAATACTTGGCAGGATTTTTATTTATTTTTGTCAGGGCTGCTGCTATAGGAGTAGTCACTAGAAGTGCAAATCCATAGCCAATTATTCCGGAAGCAATTGAATGAGCTGCAGCTTTTTTATTTTTTTCTTTATCAGCTTTGTTCGCTGTCGGCAAGCTCATTATAGTTGCAGGACGTAAGCCGCAAGTAATAAGTAAAGCAAAAGCCGCTTCAAATAAAAGCATGTTCTTTTCAGCCAATTCAACAAATTTTATAACCATTTTGTTTTTAGCTAAATTTTGTAAAAATTTTCCACCTATTTCAGGTGCTTTTGAAGTTGCAGAAGCTTTAAAACTTAGACGACCGCTGAAATTATTTTCAGCGGTCGTATTTACATTTTTATTCACACTATCGTTCAAATTTGTTTTGTCTGTGTGCGCATTATTCCACAAGAACTTACTTTTGTCTGCACGCACTCCATTACTATAGTCGTATTTCTCGTGCTCTGCCTGCATTAAATGCCCCGAGGACATCTCCCTGTAATCACCGGCACCCTTAAATCGATGTACCGACTTATATATTAACGAATGATTTACAGAATTTACAGACATTTAATCTTTCTTTCTAGCTTCTTATCGAATAATTGTAATATTAACACTAACCTAAAAATTATTCAACATGATTTTTTACCATTTTGAAACAAAAATTAATAAATCTTTCAAACTAGTATCTTATTTGCCATAAATTAAATCCGATTGAACTTTGTGAAGTTTTGTGAAGTTCGCAAATTGTTGTGTAGCAGCAGTCTTATTTTATTATCCCTGTTTGTATATACCAGATATGGCAATTTTATATATCAAATTAATTTTATATATATACGAGAATTTTTTAATGAGTGATTTAATGAAAATAGAGAATCTTACACACACATCATATAATATAGCAGATAGTCAAGTTGCAACGACAGCGACACCTGTTCCGCCGACTAACAATAAAAACGGTTATTATACAGTTAATGACTACGGCTATACCACTTGGCACTCAGGACAACAGCCTAAACTGTTTCAGCAAAACAGTGGATACAAAGCTTATTATGAACAATTATGTGTTGAATTACCCGGCTTATTTTTAAATTACACAAGCGGCTCGGGTACAAATAACAATTCGTCTTCAAATTCTTATGACTCAAATTATACTTATGACCCAAATGCAGTGACTACAGGTCCTACTGGCGATGCAATTTATACAAAACCAACTGATGGTGGTTCGCATGACAAAATAGCTGTTATTGACGCATTTAATGCTGATAACGATGAAGTTTGCATGTCTTTAGATAATACAACAAGCACAACAATGCCCCATGGCGAATTTGTCAGTTCTTTAATCGAAAGTCAAGTTGCAGAATTAGGTCTTAATTACACGGTCGATAGATTAAGCATCGATATAGTAGATGGCGTAATGACTGGCGGTGTTCAACAAATGGACACTATTCTTAATAATATTGGTGATTACAGAGCCGTAAATGTTTCATTATGTGAATATTGTGATTATGATATTGTTTCAACTGCGATGCAAACAACAATCACTGCTGATAATTTAGCTGAAAACAAAGCTGAGATTATGTCGCTTTTAATGGGTGATGATGTTACAGAGCTGTACAATCAGTACAAAGATACCTTAGAAGAAGGCTATTTGCCGGACTTTACTGAAGCTGTTGAGGCTGGAACAATTACGCAGGCAGAGTCTGACCAATTAGATGCAATTTTAACATTAAGATATAAAATAGAATCAGTCGGAGAGTTTTACTCAAAAGCTGACCAAATAGCAGCGCAAGGTGTACCGGTATTTATGGCTGCAGGAAATTACACAGACATGTTTAATTTCGGAGCTCTTTTGACCAATAATGTTGAATATGTCGGCTCAAGTGAAGCAACTTTTACTAATCCCTACACTGGATATTCCGATGGCTTTAGTTCAAATTCTTTAGTCTCTCGTACAGGTGAGGAAACATATATGGGCAACGAAGTAATTAACGGTGAAATTGACGTTGATGGCAATGGTTCAGGTGATATTGATGCGACAGGTGTAGATACCAGCACATTTTTCGTAACAGGAACTTCGTTTGCATCTCCATGGGCTTTGGTTCAAGCACTTTATCAGGCTGATACAGGAAAAAGTAGTACCGCTACTGCAGCTTCTACTAAAACATCTACTACTCAAACATCTTCTTCAACCAGTGCGCTGTTGTCTTCAATGAAATCATACTCAAGCGGTTCAACAACAACTACAAATACTGAAAATATTAACACAAGCTCAAATACTTCTGCAAATACTAAAGAATATTCTGTTAAAGTAATAACAGAGGGCGAAACTTCAAAATATCAACAATTGCGTCAAGAATATGCGCAAAAACTCGGACTAGACTTGGTAGGCGAAGCCTATAACTACTATAATAATGGTCCTGGGGCAGCTCATAGAGTTTATTTTTACAATGAATTATTAGTTCAAACTTATGGCTCGTAAATTGATGCGCCCTTTTTAATCAATAAAGTTAAGTATATTCTAGTCAAATAATGCTTCCAAAAACCATATAATTCTACATTTTGTAACTCTATTATTTTATTGTCAGACAACAAAATTGACATATTACGCTTTTTTATATCAACAATGGTACCTACTTTGTTGTATTTCGTGGTATTGTCGTGAATTACATGTTTTTTTACTTTGAAAAAATCATTTTTGTATCTAAAATAGCATGCCTGCCAGTCTGTGATAGCTCGCAGTTGTCTGTCCAATTCGGTGGAATTTTTTGAAAAATCTAACAAAACATCTTTAAAATTTATTTGAGGAAAGTAACTAGCATAATTTTCATCTTGTTTCACAGGGAAGATCACATTATTTTGTAAATTAAATAACAATTCTTTAATACATTCACGAGCTGTATTAGCGCAACGTGTACGCAAAATTTTTCCTGTGTCGTTGGGCAAAATAGGAACGATTTTTTGCAAAAGTATTTCACCTGTATCTAAAGATGTGTCCATCAAATGAAACGTGACACCTGTTTGAGTCTCAGCATGCTTAATGACTTGCAAATACGGATTTGGACCTCGGTACTTCGGTAACAATGATGGGTGACAATTTATACATGCCAATTTTGGCAAAATAATTGTCTCTCTTTTTAAACGTTCGCTCCATGATGCTACAAAAATCAAGTCAGCATTTAATTTTAAGACTTCATGGGCAAATTCTTCAGAATTAGCGCTTTGAGCCTTAATTTCATGTAATCTCAAACTTTTTATGTAATTATAATCATGGCTTGGCGCAAAAATATTTTTAAAAAAAAGTTTTAAAGGCGATGACAAAACTTTTTCATGGCGCATTACACCTACGACATCGTGTCCTGCCTCTATGCAAGATTTAATTATCGCTGCGAACATCTCACCATAACCAATTACAACAATTTTTAGTGTCATAGACTAATAGTAAACTTTTGAAGACAAAAAATCAATATTATTTAATTTAAAAAATTTATAATTAACTATTTTGCACTGTATAGTTTAACAAGATTTGTAGTAGGTTTAGAAATATTATCATTTTGTTTTGTTTCATCTACAAAGTATTTTGGGTTGTCAAGCTTTTTCGTAACTTTCATTACACCGATGTAGCCGTCTTTCTTTTGTAAATTTTCTAGCCAAGAATTTATGCCTTGCATTATTATTATACCCGGTAGCATTGCAACAA
>CAZTVM010000005.1:29269-36000 GCA_964617065.1 uncultured Muribaculaceae bacterium | reverse complement strand
AAAAAATATTCGATTTTTTCATGGATTTCGGGGTAGTTGTCCTTAATATAAAGGGCGAGTGCGGAGGAATCCTTACCGCCTGATAGTGAAAGTAGATGATAATCTTTCCGCTCATTAGTGCCACTGTGTGGCTCCTTACCGCCATTCAAACTTAATATATGATATTCTTTTTTCATTAATAGTCCTTTCTTTATATCATTATAACTATTAATGTTTGTTATTATTTTAATTTACAAGTTTTTTTAATATCATTCCATTCCCATTTATATTTTAAACAATTATTTTTATTTATTAAAACTTTTCCAAATTCTGTATTTACAATTTGATTTTCTTTGCAATATCCAGTATCTAAACAAGCATCTTTATCATCAAATAAATAAAAGATTGTACAAATAATTATTAAGCATAGAAGAACAAAAACAAATTTTTTCATAAATTCATAATACAACAAACATCAGTATTTTTCAGGTAATCCTTTGGGTCTGAATACGTCTACCATATCACCACAATAATTATCGGGGTTGCTTTGTCCTTGTTCGGCAATAAATTTTCAACTTCTTTTCTATTCATTGATAATCCTCCTTAATAATATATTTTTTTCTGCTTTAGAAAGCTGTAAAACGCTTGTTAACAGCTTGTTAAAAGTTTCGTCTAATCTTTCTTCACAAGTGCTATCACCTGCTGTTGATTCAATCGCAAGAAATTTTAGTGCTAACTCTTTGACCTTTACCTTAAAATCTGCGACATCTGAATCACTCCAATCCTTTGGCACTCGTGATTTGTTGATAAAAGTTGCAATTCGCTCAATCCAAAGTTTATCTTCAGAATTTTTTTCTACCACGTTGTTATATAAAATTTTCAATTCACTATCTCCTATATATTCTTTTATCGCTTCAAATCTTTGTGTTAATTCCTCACGATTTTTTGAATTGAAAGCAGATAAGGCAAATATATATAAGTTATTAATCATTTTTGTGGTAGCTGTTTGCAGTTCATTAATAGCAGTTTCAAAAGCCTTTAAAAATCCATCTTCCGAAATTTTGCATTGACAAAGTATTTTATCATCCAAAATTTTAGGAATATCTCGGTAAAAAAGATTAATCGGGTCTTTTGCATTCATTATTGTGTTTCTGAAGCGAGTTGTCTTTTTTGAAAGCTGCTCAGTATTTAAAGTATATTTATCTAAATTGCGGATAAAATGAATTAATCCTTTTGTTAAATCAAGAATATTATTTGATTTTATCGGCAGTATAACTTCTGAAATTTTTTCCAAGATTGGCATATTTTCTAAAACGGTTTTTTGCACTTCGAAGCGCTCAGGGCAATAAAGCATTCTGTCAAACATAAGCTGATTAAGTTTCAGCTGAAACTGTCCGTTTTCGTAAATGGCAAGAATATCTTTGTTTTTATTTAAAACATCTAGTAAAAGCACTCCGATAATTGATTTTGTAAGCCCATAAGGCGCTGATGTGAACTTCTCAAAAAGACTTGTTAGCTTTTGCTTTCCGTCTTGTAATATATCAGTTTCAATCTCACCTTCTATTGCTTTACAGGTCGAATTTGAACATAGCAGTTCCTTGATTAAATAATACTCAGTTGAATTTTCCTTTAGTGCGGTAGCCGTGAGTGAAGGAGCTGGCAAGGAGCAAGACCCACAACTGTTCGATTCCGCCGTAGGAAAGACGTCCGAGTTGACGATGGCGGATGCCAAAGGCGAAACTTCTCCCTCAAGCAAATGTTTTGCAAGTAAACGAATTGCACGAGTCAGAGTCGGTGGTGCTTTTTCTAATTTCAAATATTCTAAATTAATCTCTGGACGTTTCGGAAATTCACTACTGCACCAAGACATAACAGGATTTTTGTGCAAATATTCCTTGCCGTCATCAGTTAAATAATACTCTCGTTTTGTTTCTTTTATTAAACCTTGTGCGAGAGCTTCTTTTTTTAATTCTTTGATTTGAGTGTTTGTCAAGCCTACAATAAAATTAATGTCCGGCTGTTTAAAAAGTTGAGGGGTTGCATCGATTTTTGCTAACAGTTTGTTTAAATGTTTCATAGTAATTCCTTTCTTTTTTCGTAATACAAAAATGCGAACAAATAATCTTTATGTCCGCATTTTAAAATGATATTCGACATTATCGTTTACATTTAATAATTTCTTTTATGACAATTGACAGAAACTTTCCAACGATAATTTTCATTATCACACACTGGTAAGATGCTGAAATAAATTCAGCATGACAATTTTATAAATCTTGTACCGTAAGCCTTTTGCTTAGAAATCCCAACCTAAGGACCACATCCTTAATGAATTCGTTTCAAAAAATTGCACCCTACAAAGCAGCTCTGATTGCTGATTTTTTAGAAATCGATATTCAAAAATTATTTCTTTCGACGAAATAGAATTTTATCGCCACTGATTATTAGGCACAGCTACGCTGCTTACTTTGCCTAAAAATAGGCTAATCCTTGCAAACAGTTTACCAGCGAGGGCAAACTTTAACAAGAGGAACGCATCCGATTATATTATGTCTTATCTTTTTGGCTAATAGAAGAAAATTAATTATTTTTTAATAATTGGATATTACCGGATTAGCCGTTATTTAATTTTATGCCTGAATAGCCGTGGTTTTTAGTCCGTCAATAAAGTGCCGGACGCAATGCGGCGAAATATTTAAACTAGCAGTTGAACCACCGGAGTGGAGTATTTCACAATAAACATCTTCATCTAAACCAAGTTGCACTTTGAGAGTATGAGTTAAACTAACTTGTGAATTAGTGTTAATAATAAAGAAACTATTGACCGAGTTATTTGGTCAGGTTCCACAATTAAATAAAAAAGTAACAGCAAGTTTTTTGAAAAAATTCTGTTTGGATTTATGAAAATAAGGTTGCTCAATCTAATATGTTATGAACTAGAACAATATGTTGCTTAGTTGCCGAATATGTGTTAAACTGGAATGGGTATTTGTTCAAAAAGAGTGAGACTTAGTTTTGATACAGAATAGAAGATTAAAATACATACATACATACATACATACATACATACATACAATTATCGTTTAGATACAAGTTTTGCACAAGCCTTAAAGAAATTAAATTAATGTTTGTGTTTTCTGAGTTAAGAATTATATGATGAATAAATGCCAACAAATAGTAAAAGTAATAGCTCTATTTTGTCATGTTGGTCGAGCTGTAATCATATTTCTCAGGTCTGTTAAAAGTGCTGTGGTTGCTTTTATAAAATTTTCTAAAAGAATAATTATCAAACGAAGATACCCAAATGTTTTAAATGAAGTCAGAAAATTATCAAAACAGCAAAAAATTAAGGTTCTATTTCTTGTGTGTGAGTTGTCAAAATGGAAAGCTCAATCATTGTATGATTTAATGAAGGAGTCGGCGGATTTTGAACCTGTCGTTGCTTTAACAGATCTTGAATATTATTATGGTATGACAAAAGTTGAAAAATTACAGACTATAAAAAATAATTTCACATTTTTCTTTGAAAAAGGAATGAATTGTGTGTATGCTTATGATTTTATAAAAAACGAACCTATTAAACTTTCAACATTTAATCCTCAAATTGTTTTCTATCAACAACCTTGGCATATTTCAACTTTAAACAATATTGATAATGTATCGAAATATGCACTAACCTGTTATATTCCATATTTTGTGCCTAATTATGGTTTATTAGCGCAAGATTGCGGACTAGAATTTCATAAACGTCTTTTTCGTTTTTACGTATTAAACAAAGAACTTGAAACAGTTTACAACAAGTATTTAAGTACAGTAAATCAGCAAACTATAAAAGGATGTGGACATACAATGCTAGATGCATTTTATTTACAAAAATCGCCTTGTGAACCGAAAAATTATGTTATCTACGCTCCGCACTGGTCAATATATGACAAAAATAATATAAACAGCGAGTATTATTCAACATTTACTCAAAATTATACAATAATTTTAGACTATGCAAAAAAACATCCTGAATTCAACTGGGTATTTAAACCTCACCCAAGATTAAAATCAACTTTAAAGCAAATTGGTTATATGACAGAAGATGAAATCGAAAAATATTATAGTGATTGGGAAAAAATAGGACAGTTTTGCAATTCACCAGATTATATAAATTTGTTTATTAATTCAAAAGCTTTAATAACTGATTGTGGTTCTTTTCTTATTGAATATTTTTGTACTACAAAACCTATTGTACACCTCCTGTCGTCCCATACCAAACTTATTCCTCCCCAGCCTGTGAAAGATATCTTGAACACTTTTTATAGTATAAAAGATTTTACTACAATAGAAAAGATATTAGACAATTTACTTATAGACAATAATGACTATAAAAAAGAAGAACGAATGAAAATATTAAAAAAGTCAGGACTACTTGGCAATTATGCTGCTGCTAACATTCTTGCAGATTTAAGACAGGTTATATCAGATGGTACGTAGTAATTCAAAAAAAACATTAAAGACATATGCGATAATTTTAGCTGGTGGAACAGGTGAAAGAACTGGACTGTCAATTCCAAAACAATTCATTAAAATAGCAGGCAAGACTGTTTTAGAGCACACTATTGCTATTTTCGAAAAACACAAAAAAATTAATGAGATTATCGTAGTAACGAATGGTAACTACGTTGATACCGTCACAAAATTGGTACAATACAATAATTATAAAAAAATCACAAAAATTCTTATTGGCGGTTCTACACGACAAGAGAGTTCTTTTATCGGAATTTCATCTATTTCTGAAACTGATGCAAAAGTATTAATCCATGATGCTGTTCGACCATTTTTAAATCCACAAATAATTAGTGAATGTATAAAAGCGCTAAAAACTTACAATGCTGTCGACGTTGCTGTTTCGTCTTATGATACAATAATTCGTGTAAACAAAAATATAATAGAAGATATTCCAAAAAGAAAATATTTAAAACGAGGTCAAACACCTCAAGGTTTTGATTTAAAAACGATACGGAAAGCGCATGAGCTAGCATTAAACGAACCTAATATTGAAATTACAGATGATTGTGGTTTGGTTTTATATTTTAATTTATGTGAAATATACGTAATTTCTTTAGCCCCGGAAGAAGGCGATAATAATATGAAAATTACATCGGCTCTTGACGTCTCAATTGCTGATAAATTATTTCAACTTAAAACAGCAAAAATAGAATTAACACCACTAAATTTACTAAAAGACAAAGTTATAGTTATTTTTGGTGCTAGTAAAGGTATTGGCAAATCAATTTTTGAAATTTCAAATTTTTATGGAGCAAAAGTCTATGGCTGCTCAAGAAGTTCAAATATCAGTGTTACAAATTTCAAGCAAGTTGCAAATTTTTTAAAGGATACTTACAAAAAAGAAGGTAAAATTGATGCAGTTATTAATACTGCAGGTTTACTTAATATGGGCAATTTAATTAATCGAAGTATCACAGACATAAAGTTTGAAATAGAGACTAATTATATAGGTTGTATAAATGTAGCAAAAGCCTCTTTTGATTATTTATGTAAATCAAAAGGTAGTTTATTGTTTTTTACTTCCAGTTCATACACTAGAGGTCGTGCTATGTATTCAATATATTCGTCAACTAAAGCTGCCGTTGTGAATTTGACTCAAGCTATAGCTGAGGAGTGGGATAATTTTGGGATTAGAGTTAATGTTTGCGCTCCTGCTCGTACTTCCACGCCAATGAGGTTTGAGAATTTCGGAAAAGAACCTGCTGAAACCCTTTTATCACCTCAAAAAGTTGCGGAAATTTCATTAAATCTTATACTGTCTAAATATACAGGACAAATCGTTTGCGTGAACAAAAATCAAGATTAAATCTATTTATGGTGAGTGTTTCAGCGGTGGTGTACTCAGGATAAAATTAATTCAAAGGATGGTGAAGTTATTGAAAAAAGAAAAGTGAAAAAATATATAGCTGAGTTTAAAACAAAAGTGGTACCTGACGTCCTTAGACAAGAACAAACACAAGCAGAAACAGCCTCAAAATATCAGATATCAGCGCAAATATTTCTGTTTTGCTAAATCTGGTATTCCTGAAATTTTTAACACTAATCTAGGTAGTCAATTTGCTAGTGTTTAATTTGTTAATATTTTAAAGGAAAATGGTATCAAAATCAGTATGGACAGTAAAGGTAGCGCATTGGATAATATTTTTATTGAAAGATACTGGAAATCATAAAAGTGTGAAAGTGTCTTTTTGCATAACTATTTTAACATTTTTGATGCAAAATTGAAAACAAGCCAATATGTAACGTTCTACAATACAAGAAGATTCTATTCTTCGTTAAATTATTCAACACCAGATGAAATATATTTCAATAATCTGCCCAAAGAAGTTCAAGAATTTAAGCACCCTCTAAAAATTATGTCTTGACTTTTTGGCATAGAATAGTTAACAGGATAAATTTTTTCTGATTTAATCAGTTTTAATTATTTTTGAAAGCCAATTTATAAGCGTTTCATACAATTCTTCGACTTTTTCATCATTAAAATTTAAAATTTCATTTCGATTAATACAACTTCCAAGAATTTTTTTGTCAATATCTTTTAATTTTTCATATAACAATATTTTTGTTGGAACATACTCATTATTCTCAACAAAATATTTCGCTTGTATAATGAAAAATGTCATTTTATAAAATTGTACAAGATTCTTTTTTATATCCTCATCATACAAAAATGAATGGCATGCACCGTGATAAAG
>CAZTVM010000005.1:10221-29259 GCA_964617065.1 uncultured Muribaculaceae bacterium | reverse complement strand
ATTTTTATATCATTAATGGTCGGTGCGGTAATTAATTTTTTTATATCACCGAACAAACCTTCTGTTTCATAATAGAACTGAAAAATATCAGATTTTGACCAATTTTTTATTTCTTTTTCACCGGAAATAAAACCACAACATTTGTCGCTATGGGGCATAGTTCTAACAACATTTTTATATCTTTTTAAATCGTCGATTGCAAGATTTTTTAATATAACAACAGTATCAACATCGCTGTTTTCAGTCGCTTCCTTGCGTTTATAACTTCCTTGATAACCTATATACAAAAGGTCACTGTTGAATTCTTCTTTTATTTTAGCTTTGAATTCATTAAGCCAATATTGTAAATTAAATTCTTCCATAACAAAAATTTTAGCATAAAAAAGGTATTGTAATTAATCCAAAAATAATTTAGGTTTCGTCGTCATCAAACCAATCGATTAATGCTTTACAGTCGCCAAAATTGATGTCAGCAGACAAATTGTTAGATTTCAAGGAGGTATACGAAAGATTATACGCTAATGGTTCTACATTAGCCGCCATTTTTTCCATTTTAGAATAAGATATTTTTTTGTTTTTTTCATCATAGACCATGCTGTAATTTAAACCCATTGAGCAACAGCACGGCGATAAAAACTGTGATTTTGCATCAGGTTTATCGTTAAAAATAAGTAGCCCATAACTACGACAAATTAACCCTCTGTGCTGATAAATGCAACATGATTTATTAATCAAAAAAGGACATTGATAAAAATTTTTTTCGTTATCAATAGAGCTTTGTCTTATTTTTTCATTTTTAATATTTTTTTGAACTTGGGCTTTTAACTCAGCAGACAAAGAACGATACCCTATAAGCATATACTCAAATTCCAATGAAGAAATTGGGTACAAGCCTGTTTCACAACAAATGGAACACCCTTCTTTGCAAAATATATAGGGCTTTTGAGCTAAAAAACATTTTTCAATGTAACTATCGAGTTTTTGTAAATAATTAATATATTTTTCAATTTCCATAAATACAATACTAACACTTATTTTTTTAATTAGCGAATTATTGTTTTTAAATCATCGATTATGAATCAGAACATAAAATAGACAATGTTTGTTTTTGAGTTAAAATATCTTTGCCGTGCTCCACGAGGATGTAGCAAATCTCTCGACTTGAATGCTTAGCGAGGTGAAAAAATGGTAAATTGGACAAGACGCTACACTAACGTTTCATGAGGAGAGTAAAAATTTTACGCTAAATTTTTCCAATAAACTATGAATTTTTCTATTTCTTTCATGGTCTTTTTAAAATCTCCTTTAAAACAAATACATCTATCATCAATATGCAAAAATGCTGGGTCTTTGACATTCGTTACGTCTGATACAAATTTGCCTGTTAATTATCAATTAATACTGACACATAATATGAACCATGACAAATAGCACGATTAATTTAATACAAAAGAATATAAAAAGGTACCGTCTGTTGAATAATCTTACGCAAGAAACATTAAGTGAAAAAAGCGGTATTTCAAATGATTATTTATCCGAAATAGAACGAGGCAAAAAAGTTCCGAGTTTAAAGAGATTGATAATGTTAGCGGAAGCTATGAATATTTCAGCTGCGGCATTTTTTGAAAAAAATTAAGGAAGAAGCCGAATTTGTGATAAAAATACGGCTATAGTCTGAGATTTTACTAACCAGAACATAAAATAGACAATGTTTGTTTTTTGAGTTAAAATATCTTTGCCGTGCTCCACGGGGATGTAGCAAATCTCTCGACTCGAATGCTTAGCGAGGTGCAGAGCCTGCTGTGAGGCTTGTGGTGAATTGGCGAACGACGATTATATTGTTGATAATTTATTTCACATCGGCATAGTCTGATGAACCGTGTCAGGGTGGGAACACAGCAGCACTAAGTCAGCTCCTGTGGGTGATATGACAGTGAATAGTAGATGTAATCGTTTGTAAACTAAATTGCTATTTGTCGATAGGCAGTGGCACGGCAACAAAAAAATTCCGATACTATTCGGGATTTTTTTATTTTCGTTAATAAAACTTAACCTTTTTTGTTTAAAACGCAATTTTTTTATATAAAAAGTTTTTATATATGTAAGGTTAGTTATACATTTTTATGTAAGGTTTAGGAAAAGTTTAGAATGGTTAGTAGTAGTTCATTATCGTTTAATCCTTTTGTAGGAAATAATATAAACAAAAATAACGATATTAAAAAAAATAAAAGAGGCAAAGGCAGCAGTTATGTTAGACCTATGGGTGAAATAACCTTTTCTAAAACTGTAAACGAAGTCATCAGACATGAAAACCCTGAAGCTTTTGAAAAAGCGGTTGAAGAATGTAATTTTCATAAAGAATTAAAAGAATTATGTATTGAAAACGATAAATTTGACCCAAAACCAGAAAAATCTGAAAAATGCAAAGGTTGGAGCAGAGTCAAAAAATTCGATAAAGCAAATCCTGAAAACGAGTACTCAGGTCGTGTTTACAAAAAAAGAGGCACTTTCGTGATTATTTACAAAGTTTTGAGCAATCCTATTGAAATGCTTGAAGTCAGCAACAACGTAATCCGTGGAATAGCCCCAAAACAATACGAAGACGCTGCTTTACTATATAAAAATCTCAGAAATGCTAACCCTGAAGCTAAAATCGTTTTAACAGGTTACGGGCTCGGCGGTAGTTTAGCCCAATTATTAGCCTACCAAAACGAAGACGCAGCTGCTGTTACATTCAACTCTTTAGGTATGGCTAAATATTTTACAGACATCAACAACCCTCAAAATGTCAAAAATATTGTAAATTACTTGACCTCTAAAGAACCAAGATACATACGTGAAAACCACATCGGTCAAACAAGAATAATATTTTTTAACGAATATAATATGAATGAATCTGCAGATTTTGGCTTTTTGTTAAATACAAACCCAATTACAAATAAACATGTATTAAACGATTTTGATAATTTACATATCCACAGAGTAAATTTCGTTAGTGCAGCCTAATCAATATATCATAACAACCTAAAAACTCCTCTGTCTAACCTACAGAGGAGTTTTAGTATATTACAAATTTACTTGTTCCATTATTTCGTCAGAAATATCAAAATTTGAATAAACGTTTTGCACATCGTCGTGTTCTTCTAATTTGTCTATTAATTTTAAAATTAAAGTTGCTGTTTGAACATCTTTGATTTCGATAGTATTTTCAGGAAGCCGTGTAATTTCAGCGCTGATTTCTTTAAATCCCGCTTTATCCAAGGCTTCTGCTACAATTTGCATATTTTCAGCAGAGGTGATTACTCTGTAGTTTTCATCATCTTCATTAACATCATCTGCGCCGGCATTAGCTGCTATATCGAACAAGGAGTCAAAATCAATATTTTTTTCAAATAAAATCAATCCAACTTGTTTAAACATCCAACTTACGCAACCGCTTTCTGCTAAATTCCCTTGAAATTTTGTAAAATAACTTCTTATATCGCCTGCAGTTCTATTACGGTTGTCTGTCATTGCTTCGATAAAAACGGCGACCCCACCGTTTGCATAACCTTCGTACGTCAATTCTTCAAAATTATCTATAGCAGAGGCGCCTGAGCCCTTGTCTATGGCTCTTTTTATGTTGTCGTTCGGCAACCCTGCCTGTTTAGCCCTTTCTACGGCTGTTCTTAATCTGAAATTGCCATTTATATCGCCACCACCTAGTTTTGCAGCCATTATTATTTCTCGTGAAAATTTTTGGAATGACACACCACGTTGTGCGTCTACTTTCGCTTTCTTATGTTTAATTGTTGACCATTTTGAATGTCCTGACATAGTAATCCTTTCGTTGTTTATTCTGAATAATATTTATTGTAATATAAAATAAGTTATCAGTACAAGTAAGTGCTTAACAGGAGTAAACTATGGACAACAAAATTAAAGAAGCATTAGATTTTTTCAACAATAAAAATTATGAAAAAGCCCTTGAAATATTTGAACAGCTTATAAAAAATGATAGTAACCACCCAAATATTTTGAATAATATTGCATTGTGCTATTCAAATATCGGCAATTTTCAAAAAGCAGAAGAATATTTTTTGAAAGCACTCGCTATCGACAACAAAATGGTTGAAGCTTACGTAAACCTTTCTGATGTCTACTTTCAACAAAAAGAAATGTTGAAAGCAATTGAGCTATTACAAAATGCCGTTTATTTTGTGCCAGATAACTTAGTTTTAAAACATTATCTTGCGAGAGTTTACATCGCAGACTGTCGCTGGGATATTGCGATTGATGTGCTTGATGAAATTTTGGAAAATTCTGACAAAAACTACGATGCACATTGGGATTTAGGCAGAGTGTTTTTTGAATTAGGCAATTATGGTGAAGCAATTGAGCATTTTGAGCGAGTTGTAGAAAACTATGACAATAATGAATTAATGTTTTATCAACTCGGACAGGCTTATGAAGCTAATGATGAGCTGGATAAAGCGCTCTCAAATTATCTGAAAGCCGCTACTATTAATGATAAGTTTCATCCTGCGATTAAAAAAGTCGGCGTTTTGTTTCTCGCTCGTGGCAACAAAGAGGACGCCAAAGAATATTTTGAAGAATACTTAGAACTCAGCGCACCTGAAGAAGAAAAGGAAAATATAAAAAATATTCTTTCTCGCCTAGAAAGTAAAAATTAAACTAAATTGCGATATTGCAGACTTTGAGCAATGTGAGCTGCAGAAATATTGTCTTTATTTTCGAGGTCTGCTATGGTTCTCGCCAGTTTTAAAATTCTATCAAATCCTCGTCCTGAGATATTAAATCTATTAGCTGCTGATTTTAGTAAATTTTCTGAGTCAGCGTCGAGCTTGCAGTATTTTTTAATGGTTTTGGCATTTAATTCTGAATTGGTAATAATATTCGTACCTTCATAGCGTTTTTTTTGAATTTCACGAGCTAAAATTACACGATTTTTTATAGTTTCTGATGACTCAGACGTCGAGCACATATTAATAAGTTCTTCACTTTTTAATCTAGGCACTTCAATATGTATATCAATTCTATCAAGTAAAGGTCCTGATAGTTTTGAACGGTATCTGGAGATTTGAAATTCGTTGCAGGTACATTGCACTTGACTATCACCTAAATAACCACACGGGCATGGATTCATCGCTGCAATTAGTATGAAGTTCGCAGGGTATTTGACTCGTAGCTGTGAGCGTGAAATTACGATTTCACTGTCTTCTAAAGGTTGTCGTAAAACTTCAAGAACATTTCTTGGAAATTCCACAAATTCATCTAAAAACAAAACTCCTCTGTGCGCAAGAGTAATTTCGCCGGGTTTTGGATTACTTCCTCCTCCGATAATTCCAACGGCTGATGCCGTATGATGCACAGGTCTGAATGGTCTTTGCGTAATCAATGGCGCATCATTTGTAATCATGCCTGAAACGCTGTATATTTTTGTCAATTCTAAAGCTTCTTCTAAACTTAACGGAGGTAAAATAGAAGCGAAGCACTTTGCTAAAAGTGTTTTGCCCGAACCTGGAGAACCTACCATCAAAATATTATGAGCGCCTGCGGCAGCAAGTTCAAGTGCTTTTTTAGCTTTGAATTGTCCTTTTACATCTTTAAAATCAAATAAAATATTTTCATTTGATTGCGCAAAATATTCCTTTATATCTATTTTTTTTGGTCGCACAACCTCAATATTTTCAGGATTATCAGAAAATAAATTGACAACATCAGAAAGCGTTTTGACCCCATAAACCTCAATATCAGGAATAATAGCGGCCTCTTTTGCATTTTCAGCAGGAACAATAATTTTTTCTATACTAAATTTTTTCAAACCTGCAACAATAGGCAAAATTCCTGTAACAGCCCTCAAAGTGCCATCTAGCGAAAGTTCTCCGACAAAAGCAACATTTTTAATTCGTTCTTTGTCAATAATATTGTCTTCAGCTAAAATGCCGACTGCCATCGCTAAATCGTAATTTGTGCCTTCTTTTCTGATGTCAGCAGGCGCTAAATTTATTACGACTTTTTTATTCGGAAACTCAAAGCCTGAATTTTTTACCGCAGGACGCAACCTCTCTCGAGCTTCATTCACTGCAGTATCAGGCAAACCGACAATTGCTATTTTCGGCAAAGAACGCACAAAATCAACTTCTACAGATATTTTATAAGCTTCAATTCCTATCACACTCGCTGTTATTATATGAGATACCAATAGTAGCCTTTCCTTAAAATATTTTACTTTCTATTTATTCTGTCCTGTTACTTGAGACAAAAGCGCCTGCCCATCTTTATTGAGTATTATTTGTGAGCCTAGATTTGTTAATATGTCATTTCTTTCACTATCTGCATTATTATCAAAATATTGTTGAATTGTGCTATATTTACGATAATATTCCTCAGGATTGTCTTTAGCCTTTCTGATTTCTTCAGAAATTTCGATAAAAGATTTAGCATATTCAGGGTCAAATTGTGTTCCAGAGCAACGTTCGATTTCCGCAATAGCCGTTTCATGCGGCAATGCCGCACGGTAAGAACGAGTAGAAGTCATAGCGTCGTAAGTGTCGGCGAGAGCTATTATTCTCGCTATAAACGGTATTTCTTCACCTTTTAATTTATTCGGATACCCTGTGCCGTTCCATTTCTCATGATGCGCACCTAGTCCATCTGAAATAATTTCAAATTGTTTCATTTCTTTGACCATTTTTTTACCCTGTTCAGGATGTGTGCACATAATACCATATTCTTCGTCGGTCAGTTTACCTTGTTTACATAAAATTTTCTCTGGTATTCCTATTTTTCCTATGTCATGCAACAGACCTGAAATTTCAATATCTTCAAAAATATCGTCAGGAACATTTAACTTTCGAGCTAACATCAACGAATACAAGGTTACACGCATTGCATGACCACTGGTGTAAGGGTCTTTCGCATCAAGTGCTGACGAAATAGATTTTATGGTTTTATAAAATAATTCTTTTAATTCGCCTAAAATATACGATTTGCCTGATGTCAATTCGAATTTTGCAATACCATTTTTTATTGTATTTTGCAATTCCTGAGGCTCAAACGGTTTTAAAACATATTCATATAAATGACATTCATTTATTGCTGATATAATAATATCTACATCTGTATTACCTGTTAACAATATTTTTATTATATTTGGGTATTTTTCATCGGTTCTTTTTAAAAATTCCGTCCCTATCATTTCCGGCATTCGTTGGTCACTCACAATTAAGCTGATTTCGTCACCATGTTCTTCGACGACTTCTAATGCTTCAACGCCGTTTTTTGCCGATAAAATATTATAAGAATTTCTAAAAGTTCTTTTTAATAATTGTAAATTATTTTCTTCATCATCTACCAACAAAATCGTATGTTTTTCTCGTTGAAATTGAAGTTTCAATAAGTCATCTACTCTGTCAGAAAGTGAGTTTTCATATAAAGCTATCATTTCATTCAACATAACTTATCTTTATCCATCGTTACATACAGTTATTTTAACGGCTATCCTGCAAAAAACTTTAATAATACAGAACAATTGTTACAAAACTATACTCATTCTATCATGTTTTTTTATTTGCGTACAGTTATTTTTCAACTTTTATACGACCTGTCGCTTTTATAGTAATTGGTTCGTTCTTGAATGAATTAAAATATTCACAAAATAGTTCCGTTTCGCTTAAATCGAATTTTTTAATTCTTTTTTCCGGCGCATTTAAGATTTTAACTCCTTCTGATGATGGCAAATAAGAATTGTAGCAAACTACAAAAGTTTTGTCCTCTCGAGGATTTTCTGAGTCTAATTTTACTTTAGAACCGTCATCATTCACCATATACACGTTTTTTACTTTCATATTTTTGCCAACGGTATATTCTAAACCGCTAACTTGCAATGCGCCTGTTCTATTATACTTTTGCGCTGCATCGATAGCGCCGTTTAAAGCTTGAATTACATCTTTTTCCGATAAATTATAAGTATAAATGTCATTGTAATAAGGCAACATGTCTATAATTTTTCGCTCACTGACATCGCCTGCTTTTAGTCCGTACCTTATTGTCCCTATATTATTAAAAATTATTTGAGCACCAGTATATTTTTTATAACCATCACAAAGGAACGAGCACAAAGGACTTTCCCCAACTGAAGGCTCCGGCAAAAATTCAGCATTTTCTGCTAAAACACCTATTTTTTTGTCAAATCCCATAATCGTTTTTTCTACGACATTTGCGACAAAATTTTCTTTTGTTTCCGCTGTACTTTTGAGCGTATTTTTCGCTTCAATAATTTTCCCGTTTTCATCGTATACAACATCTAAAATTCCGACATTTTTTCCGTCTTTTCCGGTTTGAGTAATAATAATCGGCTCGTTTATTTTTGAATTAAATAAATTTACACCAGGTTTCAAATCATTTAATTTGTCATGAGTGTGACCTCCGTAAATAACATCAATTCCTACAACATTTTTAGCTAATTCAACATCCTCGTTGTATCCTAAATGCGAAATTACTGAAATCTTATTTATACCTTGCGCCGTAAACTTATTTACTTCTTCTTGAACTTCTTTTATCGTTTTTTCTTTGTCTAAAACGCCTATATCTTCTGCGTTGTCTTTAGATTGCTGGTTTAATCTCGACAACAAATCCATTGGAATCAAACCAATTACACCGTATTTTTCATTGTTTTTTTCTACGACAAGCGATTTCGTTAATCTTTTAGCCTTGAAATCATCTTCTAATCTGCTATCAGGTTTTGTTACCAAATTCGTCACCACTGTAGGGTATTTTGCGTAATCTAACGTTTTCGTCAGACCTTTTGTACCTTCGCCATCAAATTCATGATTTCCTAACGTGACTGCAGTCGGATTTATTAAATTCATTATTTTGGTTATACACAAATTTTTCTTTTTATCAGCGCCAACAGCGCTGTCACCTGCAACATATACAAACAAACTAACATTTTTAGGAGTGCTCTTTCGGTAGCTGTCAACTTCAGTTTTAAATTTATTACAACCCTCTAATCTGCCATGCAAATCATTCGTATAAATCGTTCTGGTATAAACTTTTTTAGGTTCAGACAGATTTTTTTGTATACTTGGATTATAATCATTTATCAACATTATTTTTTCCCTTTGATTGTTTTAAATCTATAAAAGTAATTAATTGCCAAATTATTTTTAAATATTTACAATTTTTCAAACTTTCACCACAATTGCAATCCTGTGGCAACATCATCATGCCTTACTAACAAATCACCGACGAGTTCCTGTATAACCTATTCGCAGGCGTAAACTTTAGTACCTCGCATGAGATGCCCTCCATGACAATTCCCTTTCTCATCAGCAAAAACAATATGCAAATGAACAAAAGGTTTTTCGTTTTTTATAGAAATATTACCACTACAACTCGCTATTTCAAAAGGCTTGCTGCTTGCAGTGTTTTCAAGATACTGGTATTCTTTTTTATTTACATCAAAGTACCCTATTCTACTCGACGTGACAGCACCTATTAAATTTACGTACCCTGTTTTTATATTATTTTTCACAATAATTTCGGATATGGACTCTAATAAATCACACTGATACGACAATCTGCCCATCAATGTAGTTCCCAAATTGTATTTATTCGAAATCATAATTTTTCCTCGATTTTATCAGTATTATTAGTTTTTTCAACAATAGCGAGTAAATCTTTTTGCATAAACCAACGAGGCGAATTTACTTCTGTAGAGTGATTTCTAAGCAAATATGAAGGATGAAAAATAACAGTTGCTTCACGATTGCCCAAAACTTTAAACCATTTGCCCCTTAACTGGGATATTTTTTCTTTCGTTTCTATAAAAGTATTCGCTGCCGTTGCCCCACATAAAACAATAACTTTAGGATTGACTAACTCAATCTGTTTTAACAAATAATTAAGACAAGCACTTTTTTCGTGGGGCATAGGTATTCTATTCATTGGCGGACGACATTTTATTGTATTACAAATATAAATATCTGATTGACGTGAAATGCCTGCATTTTCCAAAAACTCATTCAATAATTTACCGGCTCTCCCGACAAAAGGTTTGCCTTGTTTATCTTCATCTGCACCCGGAGCTTCTCCGATTAGAAATATTTTTGCATCACAATCTCCATCAGAAAAAACCGTGTTAGTCCTTGTTTCACACAAAGAACATTTTTTGCAATTTTCACATTCTGATTTTAAATGTTGCAATTCGGAATTTTTTGACATTTAGCCGATATCCCATTTGCCACAAGTACCGCCCCAACGAGCAATTATGTTCCCTTTTATATCTTTTAACGGCGTAGTCGGTGGAGGGACATCATCACCTTCCATAATTGTTATGACTTCACAATTATTAGAGCACCCGCTGCACTGGCTCGTAATCGAATTGAAGTGCATATCTCCGATTTCCCAACCCTTAAACTTTGTCGAAGTATTTGTGTACTGATGATTTTCCATCGCTAAAAGCCCTGCACCGATTGCGCCCATTGTCTGGTGATTTTCCGGTACAACAATTTCTGTATTTAAAGCCTCAGAAAATGCTTTGACCATTCCTGAATTAGAAGCTACACCACCTTGAAAAGTAACAATCGATTTTAAATCTTTACCTAACGCCAAATTGCTCAAATAATTTCTGACTAAAGCTTGACACAGTCCGTACAACAGGTCTTCTACAGGATATCCGAGCTGTTGTTTGTGAATTAAATCACTTTCTGCGAAAACCCCGCAACGACCGGCAATTCTAGCAGGTGATGTTGAATGTAGCGCCGTGTCTCCGAATTTTTCAATTGGCACATTCAATCGTGATGCTTGTTGATCTAAAAAGCTTCCTGTACCTGCTGCACAAACAGTGTTCATAGCAAAATCAGTCACTATACCATCTCGCAAAATGATGATTTTACTATCCTGACCACCTATTTCCAGAATAGTTTGAACGCCTGGAATATACGTGCTTGCTGCAACTGCGTGAGCTGTAATTTCATTCTTAATTACATCAGCACCAACTAATGCTCCTGCAAGATTTCTTCCACTTCCAGTCGTACCTGCCCCTTCAATATTGTATTCACAAAGCGCTTGCGCCTTCAGCATTCTCATACCTTCTTGAACCGCTTTTACAGGTTTTCCTGCTGTTCTTAACATGCAGCTGTCTATGTACTTTCCTGCTTCGTCCACCAACGCAAGTTTTGTCGTTACCGAACCAACGTCTATTCCTAAATATACATTAAGTGCCATTCTTACTCCTTTTTGTGCTACATTCGCAGCTAGTTTATTTGTGCTAATTTTTCGAGTTTAATTTTTTGGTCGTAATTAATCAATAATTCGATTAATTCATCTAAATCACCTTCAATTACCGTCCAAACATTCAAATTGTGTCCGATACGATGGTCTGTCAAACGACCTTGAGGGAAATTATATGTTCTTATACGTTCCGAACGATCACCTGTGCCGACCTGAGAACGTCTCAAATCCGTAATTTCCTGTGTCTGCTTTTGTATTTCAATATCGTATAATTTTGCTTTCAAAATCTGTAATGCACGCTCTTTATTTTGCAACTGAGAACGTTCTTCTGTACAAAATATCATAATCCCACTTGGTTTGTGGAACACACGAACTGCCGTTTCTACTTTATTTACGTTTTGTCCGCCAGCACCGCCTGAACGTGCTGTAGAAATTTCTAAATCTACAGGATTTAATTCAATTGCAACATCATCAATCTCTGGCATAACAGCAACCGTCGCCGTAGATGTGTGAACACGACCTTGTGACTCTGTTGTCGGTACACGTTGCACCCTGTGGACTCCTGACTCATACTTCAATTTGCTGTAGATACAGTCACCCTTAATGGAAATAATTACTTCTGATACCCCACCTGCTTCACATTCGGTCTTACTTAACACTTGTGTCTGCCAACCTTGTTTATCGGCATATCTCATATACATTCGCATCAAATCTCCGGCAAAAATATTAGCTTCATCTCCGCCGGCTGAACCACGAATTTCTAGCATAATGTCCTTGTCGTCCATCGGGTCACGAGGCAACAATAAAACTTTCATTCTTTCTTCTAATTTTGCTATTTTTGCTTCGTTTTCTTCCAGTTCTGCTCGTAAAAATGCTTTCATTTCTTCATCAGATTCATTTTTGATAAGTTCATGTGCATCAGAAACGGCATCAGAAGCTGCTTTCCAGTCATGATAAACATTGACCGTTTCTTCCATCGCTTTACGTTGCTTTGATAAATCCTTAAACTTGTTATAATCCTGAATAACGACTGGGTCCGACAGAATTTCACCCAACTCTATATATTTTTTTTCTATTTGTAATATTTTGTCTAACATGTCTTTCATAACAGGCTGTCCTTTGTCTGTTTGCGACCACACGACTTATCTTCATCGCAGTAGCCTATACGTTCACATTTTGGAACTAAATATTTTTTTAGCCAAGGTTCGTCTTTGACCAACTCGTCACACATTAGCTTAACTAACATTCGAATTTCTTCTTGCGCTCTCGTGCAAAGTCTTATATTAGCGAGATGTATCAGTTCTCTTAAATTCAAACTTGCTACCATAGATGAAGCTGTTGCATTAGGCAATAGAAATCTTGCATCTTCCGCTGGAATACCGCTTTCAAGCATTTCTGCATAAAATTCCGATGTTTTTTTCATAAATTCTTCATATTTTTTTGCTAATTCTTCATTATTCCTTACAGTTTTAGGCGTTAAATAATCAAATTCACCTTTTTCTTTCACATATCGCTGTGATTTTTGAGAAAAAGACATGTGACGATGTCGCACAAGTTGATGCGTGCATGCCCGAGAAACATTGCTGATTGCAAAACTTACTTGAATGTGTTCAATAGTACTGTAATGACCTGATGAAACTACCCTCTCGATAAGTTTTAGCATTTTTTCTTCATCATTTGCTTCATTGTAAATATTTATCGGAAAATCTGCGCTATAACAAGTTCTACAAGCTGTATAAATCGTTTTTAACATATTTTCAGGTTTTGAAATTAAATTTACAACCGGCATGCCATTATTCATCATTCTTACTCCAACTTAGTAACAAATACGCCCGCTATTGCGGGCAAGAAGATAAAAAGAGGCAACAAATATTGCCTCTTTTATATAGCTATTTTTTGTTTTGTTCGTAACGCTTCTTAAATCTTTCAACACGACCTTCTGAGTCGATAATTTTTTGATTGCCTGTATAAAACGGATGGCACTTATTACAAATTTCAACCGTTATATCATCAACTACAGAGCCTGTCTCTATCTCGTTACCACAAACGCATTTGATTTTTACTTTTTTATATTCCGGATGTATTTCTGATTTCATTATTTTATTCCTTGTTTTTTTACTAACTTATCGTACATATTACATGATACTTAATCAAAATTTGATTTCAAGCATTTTAAGTTTTTTCCTTAATGTATCGTAAAAAATAAGTTCTACTATGCTATAATATCGTCATGGGTAAAAAAATTGTAGCTACTAATAAAAAAGCATATCACGATTACTTGTTGTTCGATAAATACACAGCAGGTCTAGTGTTGTGCGGAACAGAAATTAAAGCTATACGCAAAAATGCAGTAAATTTAAAAGACAGTTTTGCCAAAATAGAGGATTTGGAAGTTTTTTTATACAATTGTCATATAAGCCCTTACGAGCAAGGTAATCGCTACAACCACGAAGCTGAGCGTGTCAGAAAACTTTTGTTAAACAAAAAAGAAATTGTAAAAATATTAGGAAAAATAAAAAAAGAAAATTACACAATTGTTCCTTTGCAATTGTATCTTGAAAACGGTTGGGCTAAACTGGAAATAGCACTCGCTAAAGGTAAAAAATTGCATGACAAAAGAGAAGATATTGCGAAAAAATCTGCAACCAGAGACATGCAACGTTCAATGAAAAATCATTAATTCTTTACAATAAATGTCCCAATGCCCACGTGTGTAACATGTAAGCTGACGCTATACCTAATATTGCGCCCATAAAAACTTCTATTGGCGTATGTCCTAGTAATTCTTTTAGTTTTTCACCTGCAGCGAGCGTATTATGCGCATAAAATTCATCTTTTATTCTGTTTAAAGTAGCTGCCATTTTGCCTGCTGCCCGCCTCACGCCTGCTGCGTCATACATGACGACAAGCGCTAAACCGAAAGCAATCGCAAATTCTATAGACAAAAAGTGGTCAGGTTCAATCAGTCCGACCGTTGTAGCCAAACCTACGACTCCTGCACTGTGTGCACTGGGCATTCCACCCGTCGTTGTTAATATTTTAAAATTTATTTCTTTGTGCGTAACCAAATATAATGTAAATTTTATCATTTGTGCAAAAAATGCGGCAATCACACCGATACACAAAACTTCTATGCCTGTATTTACTATTGTCAACTCATCCACCTTTCTCTATCTTACTTGAGCTGCTATACTTTCAACTATTGCGGATAATAATTCTGATTTGATTTCCATTGTTCTGATTGTACCACATATTTCGTCAGTGAGGCAATCCAATTGTCTTTTTGCTTCTGCTAATCCATATAAAGTAACAAAAGTCATTTTTTCAGCGATAGCGTCCTTCCCTGGTGTTTTCCCCAAAGCTGCCCTTGTTGAAATTACATCTAAAATATCATCTGCTATTTGAAAAGCCAAACCTGTTTTTTCTGATATTTCCGTAATATTTTTTAATGTATTGTCTGAAGCATTGCCCAATAGTGCACCTGCTCTGAAAGCGTATTTAAACAATGCACCTGTTTTATATTTATGTATATATGAAAGGGTTTTAGACTGCACTTCTTTTCCTTCAGATTGTATATCGACAACCTGACCTACTACAATCCCTTCGGCTCCTGCCGTCATCAAATATTCTTCAATAATTTGCAATATCGTTTCTTTTTTGACACTTTTGGGTGTGTATTGCAAAATCACCTGCGGCGCAAAGGAAATTAAGGAATCACCCGCAAGCAAAGCCACAGCCTCACCATATACCTTATGATTTGTGAGTTTCCCTCGTCTATAGTCGTCATTATCCATGCAGGGCAAATCGTCATGGATTAAACTGTACGAGTGCATCATTTCAATTGCACATGCAGTAGGAACGGCTTGTTCGTATCCGTCAGAAAGCGCATTGCACAGCTCCAACGTAATAACTGAACGCAATCTTTTCCCGCCGTTCAGAACAGAATATCTCATCGATTCCCATATCATTTCAGGTTTTTTCACGATTAGATATTTATCCAGATTTTTTTCTATAATACTTTTATAATCTTCAAATCTTTTTTTACATTTTTCATTCATAATCATTCGGTAAGTGCTTTCTTATATTTTGTTTAATCTTTTTTCTCGTGTCTTCACGTTTTTTTGCATTGATTTTTGCAACCGCATTTTTGTTTATAATTTTTGTGCGAGTTTCTGTTTTAGTACCTTGCTTTGTCACTAATTCTTTATACTCTTTCGCTTCTTGCAAAAATTGCAAATAACTATCATATCGTGATTTACTAATTTCATCAAAATTAGCCAAGACTGCGCAATCTTTTTCATTTTCGTGCAAACAATTTTGAAATTTGCAGAGTTTCTTGTATTTTTTTAGCTCAACAAACAAATTATCCAACTCATTTGGCAACAAGAAATCAAATTTTAAATTGCTAAATCCCGGCGTGTCTACGACTTTGCATATAGAGCCGTCAAACAATTCTATTGAAATTATTTCACAATGTCGAGTTGTATGAGTACCTTTTGAGGTTTTTGAGCTTACACTTTTGGTTCGCAGCTGCAAATCAGGATTTATAACATTTAAAATAGTAGATTTTCCAACGCCAGACATACCACATAGCACAGAGACTTTATTTGCGAATTTATTCTCAATTTCGCTCAATCCTCTCTTTTTGAGTGCTGAAATAAAAACAGTTTCATAGCCTAAAGGCTCATAAATCGAACGAATTTTTTTTATCAATCTACTGTCTTCACTTAAATCATTTTTGCTGAAACACAAAATAGGTTTAATTTTATAATATTCGCTCAAACACAAATACCTATTGAGTTGCAAAAAATCTAAGTCAGGTTCTTTGATTGAAGTGACGATGACGAGTTGGTCGACATTCGCTGCTTTAGGTCTGGGAATAAAATTTTCACGAGGTAAAACGCAACTGATAAACGCTTGCTTCGAAATTTCATCTACCTGCTCTAGTTCAACACAATCTCCTACGACTATGTCGATTTTTTGTTTTTTCAATATGTCTCTGATTTTTGCTTCAATCGTTCCGTTTTCTGTGTCTACATAGTAAAAATCAGCGTGAATTTTAAATACTTGTCCGTTCATCTATCTAATAATAGCACTGCATAAGCTTTTAAGCAATCTATTCTCACTATTTATAACAATTTTAATTAAGTTTTTGAAAATTATACCATTCAACAGATTTTTCATATTTTTAATATATTTTTTAGTCAGTTTTTTCTAAAAATATTTATATTTTCTCTAAAAATCGTCTATTTATATCATTCGTAATCAATTTTTATAAAATAGAATACGAAATAAGTGGTGTCTTAAGGAATTAGATAATGGTAATTTGTGATAAAGATCTTTGTACTGGCTGTGGTACGTGTTACAATGCTTGTCCTTGCAACGCAATTTTGATGGTCGCAGACAAAGAAGGATTTTTATATCCCATTATAGATGAAGTTAAATGTTCAAATTGCGGTGTGTGTAAAGAAATTTGTCCTATTTTAGCCACAGAAAGAAATTTGAATTCCCCAAATCCTGAGTGTTTTGCTTTTTCTGCTTGCGATGAGCTAAGAGCTGAATCTGCATCGGGTGGTGCATTTCCTGCTATTGCTGAGGTGATTTTAAATGAAGGCGGGTATGTTTGTGGTGCGGCTTTTGATGAAAATATGACTGTAAGACATACAATTATCAATAACAAAGATGATCTACAAAAGTTAAAAAATTCAAAGTACGTACAAAGTGACGTAGGACAATGTTATGCTGAAATTAAAATTTTACTGAACTCAGACAAAAAAGTCCTTTTCTCTGGTACACCTTGTCAAGTCGCAGGTTTACAGTCTTTCCTTTCTCAAAATTATGAAAATTTATTTACAATTGACTTAATTTGTCATGGGACACCGTCCGATAAAGTTTTTAAAAAATATTTAGAAGAAAAAACAATCGACGGAGAAAAAGTTTTAAACGTTAATTTCAGAGATAAAATAAACGGTTGGAGCAATTATTTAACTACTACTACTACTACTACTGTTCCAGCTTTGACTGACTCATACATGAAAGCTTTTCTTGCGAATTTGTCTTTAAGAAAAAGTTGTGGAAACTGTAAATTTAACTCTCTACCTCGTTCAGGTGATTTGACTATAGGTGATTTTTGGGGAATAGAAAAATTTAATAAAAAAACTAGATGATAAAAAAGGTCTCAGTGTTATTTTAGTGAACAATTCCCAAGGAGCTAAATTATTCAAAGATGTAAGTAGAGGAGATAATTCTTGCCTGGCAAGAGTTCCCCTCAAATTTGCAATAAAAGGTAATGCTAATATAGCCAAATCCTCAGTTCTCCACGGTGAAAGAGAAGCATTTTTTAACAATTTAGATAAACTTCCGTTTGGGGAAAACGTGGAAAAGTGTCTAAACGGTTATTTTGACTGTGCTATCGTTAATTATTGGTGGAGTTTAAATTACGGTGCTATGCTTACTGCATACGCTCTACAAACGGCAATAAAGATGTTAGGCTATAATCCGAAGAATGTTTTTTATGAGGATTATGCTTCAGAAATTAATAAAACTTTTGCAGACAAATATTTATTATTAACAGATAGATGTCAAAAAGAGGAAGATTTCATACTACTGAACAATTTTACTAAAATTTTCATTACAGGTTCCGATCAAGTTTTTAGACCAGCATATTGCATGCCGTTTTTAAACACGGTTTTTTTAAATTTTGTTAGCTTAAATAATAAAAAAACAGCCTTTGCTGCAAGTTTTGGCGTTGATTATCTTAATTTTCCACACCCCAAAAGATCAAAGATAAAAAGAAAATTTTTAAAATTTTTTGAGCCATATTACAAAAAAGATAGTTACATTATTAATAAAATCAAAAATAATTTAAAAATGTTTGATTATATATCAGTCAGAGAACTTTCTGGTATTGATATTTGTAAAAAGGAATTTGATTGTAATGTAGAATATATTATTGACCCTGTATTTATGCTTCAACCTGATGATTATGACATCTTAATAAATAACGCAAATATTAATTACTCCGGGAAGATCTGTACGTATGTCTTAGATGAAAATAATGATTACGAAAAATTTTATGATGTAATTTCGAAAAAATTTAATAAAGAGGTTGTTAGAATGGGCAAAGTTGATACAAGCCCTGAAAATTGGTTATCTGCAATTAAAAATTGTGAATTTATAGTCACTGACTCTTTTCATGGAGTTTGCTTTTCCCTAATATTTAGAAAAAAATTTATTTGCATAAAGAACAAAGACAGAGGTAATGCTCGTTTTAATTCTCTTTTTAAAATTTTTGGCATTGAACATGCTGGAGTTTATGACTTGTCATCACTTTATGATAGAAAAAATTTATTTGAAGACATCGATTACGACAAGGTCGGGAAAATTATCGAAAGAGAGAGAAAGAAGGCATTGAATAAATTGCATGAAATTCTGAATTCTCCAAAAAAAATTACTCCTGAGCACCTTGTGGCAGCAATAAATCTTCAACGAATGGAAAATGCAGAGAGACATTACGACAAAAGTCTCAAAGGAATGTCTAAAAAAATTATTCTTATTTTGGTAACAAAAATTTACCACTTTCTCCAAATTGTCAAAACACATAAGAATATTTAATCAGGTAACTTATATTCTGAGTATTGCCACTCCTTATTCGACTCCAAAATTTTTTTAAGGTAAATATGTGAAACCTTGTACCAACTTGTTTGTTAGATTTTTAGTTAAATTAAAAGCAATCTATTTACGGTTAAAGCGATAAATATTTATTCAGAAAAACTTTAAAAAACACATCAACTAATATAA
>CAZTVM010000005.1:0-10211 GCA_964617065.1 uncultured Muribaculaceae bacterium | reverse complement strand
TAAATATTTATTCAATAAAATTTTTCATGTGCTATTATTTTTGTATGAATAGTTTCTTTGAATTACTTTGTCGAATAAAATCGATTTCAATCTACAAAAACTTGCTTAATGACCCTGTAGTCAGTGGATTTTGCGAGTTATTTGAATATTTACAGACTTTTTCTGCAAATGTGCTCATACCAAGCGAAATTTTTGCAACCTACGCTGAAATATGTCATCAACTCTATGAAAGTGAATTCTCAGGAGATCTATCAGCGTACTTGTATAGTTTGATTTTGTACGATGAAAATTGTTTTTCGCTAGCTTGTTCGCAAAATACTGAACCGAATGAATTACTCAGAGACGCTGCAAATGAAGACATTCTGACAATTTGCAAATTAGCTGCAATTTCTTCTGATGAGCTAAAGGATTTTTTCGTTGACTGCATGCCTGATTGTGTTGATATTATTAAAAATTTGCCAAAATATAAAAATAATAATCAGCTTGTAGCGCCATTAGGAACAGTCGATAAAGTTATTAAATTTTACAAAAATAATGGCTGTGGCGTTTTTGCAAAAAATATTGCAATGATTTGCGCTGAAAACACGGCTCTTTCAAAAGTTATCGGACTAGATGAAATAAAATTGTCCGACTTAAAACTATACGAAGAACAAAAAAATGCTGTTATCGAAAACACTCAAGCTTTTTTATTAGATGCACCTTTTAATAATGTTTTACTTTACGGTGACAGAGGTTGTGGCAAATCATCAACCGTAAAAGCACTTTTGAATGAGTATAAAAATCAAAAGTTAAGAATTGTTCAACTTGCTAAAAATAATTTATCTGAATATGGTAATTTAGTGCAAAAATTGTCGTCATTGCCTTTTAAGTTTATTGTTTTTATTGATGATTTAACTTTTGATGAAAACGACCGTAATTTCAGCAGTTTGAAAGCTATTTTAGAAGGCTCACTATACAAACAGCCTAAAAATATTGCTGTGTACGCTACGACAAATCGCAGACACTTGATTAAAGAGTCTTTTTCAGCAAGAAAAGGTGATGAAATTCATCTTTCTGACACTATTGATGAAACGCTTTCACTTTCAGACAGGTTTGGTCTGGTTATTACCTATTCGTCTTTGAGAAAAGATAATTATCTCGAAATAGTTAGATTGCTGGCACTCGATAGATACAAAAGTTTTGATGAAATAGAGTTGTACAAAGCGGCTGAACGTTTTGCACTTGAGAAAGCAAGTCGTAGCCCTCGTATAGCACAACAGTTTCTTGACAGTTTTTCTTCTTCAATAATTGCTTAGTAGAACAAATAATTGCAATTTCGCACTTCAAATGCTACTATTTAGCTATGAAAAAGAAGTTATCAATAGCGTTTATTTGGCACTTGCACCAACCTTCTTACCAAAGCAAGGAAAACGGAATTTACGTAATGCCTTGGGTGCGTTTGCACGCAATTAAAGATTATTTGGATATGCTAACTATTATTGATAAATATCCAAAAATTAAACTAAATTTTAATATTGTTCCTGTTTTGCTTGACTCTATAATAGATTACACTGAAAATAATGCGCAAGATGTGCATTCAAAACTCACATTGACGCCAATTAATAAATTAACTAAATCGGATAAAAAATTTATTTTGGATAATTTTTTCGACGCTAATTACGATAATATGATTTTGTCTTATCCTTACTACGCAGAACTTTATAAAAAGAGATACAGCGTAGACGAAATCGGAGTGAATTTTTTTAGTGATCAGGAATATGCAGATTTAATGGTTTACTTTAATCTTTGTTGGATAGATCCTGTTTGGAGCGAAAAATATCCTGAAATAAATTATTTAAAGAAAAAAGAACGTAATTTTTCATTTGAAGACAGAAAATTATTAATCGAAACTCATTTAAAAATAATGAGAGAAATTATTCCTACTTATAAAAAAATGCAAGAAGACGGACGAATAGAAATTTCCACATCGCCTTATTATCATCCTATTATGCCGTTACTAATAGACATAGATAGTGCAAAACAGACTTCTGTCAGTGGTTATTTACCTGAAAATATTAATTCAATGAAGGATGATTTAGAATTTCAAATAAAAAAAGCGCTTCGTCGTTGCAAAGAAATTTTCGGTAAAACGCCCAAAGGCATTTGGCCTTCTGAACAGTCTATTTCTCAAGACACTTGCGATATACTCGCAAAAATAGGCGTGAAATGGACTATTGCTGATGAAGGGGTTTTGTCAAATTCTATCCATTCTGAGTTTATCCGTGACTTTCGTGGCTACCTTGAAGACCCTTATGACATCACTCAGGTTTATCAGTACAAACCCACTGACGATAAAAAGCTCAATTTGATTTTCAGAGATTCTGTATTGCCAAACTTGTTGAGTTTTGAATATCCTAATCACAATCAGAATATGGCGGCTAACGATTTTTACGAAAGAATTAAATCGGTTCAAGATAAATTAATTAATTCCCCTGCTAAAAATCATCTTTTTACAATCGCTATGGACGGTGAAAATTGTTGGGAAAACTACTCAAATGATGGCTCAACTTTTTTGAACACTATTTACCAATTGTTGAATAACGATGAAACTATTGAAACTGTTTTAGTTTCAGAATATATTGAAAAAGCTAAAAAAACTAACGTAAAGGAAATCGCTGCAGGTTCTTGGATAAATCGCAATTTTCTTTTGTGGGTCGGAGAATTAACAAAAAACCTTGCTTGGGAATATTTAAGCAAAACTCGGGACGACGTACTCGCTTTTCAGCTGACATGCAAAGATAAAAAATTACTGGCTAAAATATGGAATGAAGTCTACATTGCAGAAGGCAGTGACTGGTTTTGGTGGTATGGGGAGCCAAATGACTCTGGACAAGACCATGTGTTCGACTATTTGTTCCGTTCGCACTTAAAAAATGCCTATCTCTTTATGAATAAAGAAGCCCCACCGCATTTTGATGAGCCCTTATCTAACATTATCGACAACTATTCTCGTGTACCAAAAAGGTCTATTACTCCCGATGTAGATGGAAAAATCAAAGTCGATGAGTGGGACTACGCTGGATGCATTAACATCCCGTCAGGTCCTGTAAGAGCAAAAAAACTATACCAAAAAGTCTGTTTTGGCTATGATGACACAAATTTATATTTGAAATTTGAAGTTAATAAACTAGTCTTTGATAACTATATCTTGAACAATGAAGTAGAATTTTATATATATCTAATTAATGAAGATTTAGCAACTAAAATAGGTGGAAACCTTTGTACAGTTTCTCAAGCTGATAATATCTCTCCAATTCTTAAAAACAAATTTACTCATGAAATAAAAATAAGTTTTTGTAAAGACAGAAAGTATCCACCTCGACTCAGCGTATCTACTGAAGACGGACTTTGGGTCGTTCAGTTGTCGAACAAAATTTTGTACGCATACGATGAAGTTGTAGAAGTTAAAGTTCCCTTTGATGAACTCAATTTACATAAAGGTAATTCGCTGAAATTTTTGGTCGTGAATGCGATTAATGGTGTTACTGAAGAATACTATCCACATGATGCCTTATTCGCCACTTACAGACCGTAATAAGGTTTATGCTTCGCAAACACTTTATTTTTTATTATGTTTATCTCTGGAAGTTTGCAAATTTCCGCATCCCAACACATAGTTGTACAAAGACTTAATTAAATTCCTACCAGTCGTACTTTTACCAATCAAGCAAAAATCTGCTCGTCTATTTTTTCCTAAATATATTTCTGATTGTATAATTTTATCTTCATGACAAGCGGCTGGAGTTTCAATTTTCAATTTTAGCCAAAAAAACAGAATGGGCAATGAAGCCTGTAAGTTATTTTCAGTTAGATACTTAGAAAAATACTTTAATATCATAGTTCTGACCAAAACTAAATATTGCCGGTCGAACTATTTCTATCATCTTCCAGCTGTTTTACATCGACAACCTCGTCAGATTCTTCTTTATAAGAAAAAGCATTATCAAGCGTAATATTGACTTCGCCGTCAATCATTTCAATTTCGTTTTTTGCGTAATCTTTGATTTTACCGTCTTCTAATTTAACAGCGAGTTTATTATTCAAAAAATGCAAAGCACAAACACGCCCGACACCGTCAGGCGTCATCACACCGGAACCAATAGGCGGCAAGTCTTTTGCAGCGTCAATATAGTTAGAATATTCATAATTTAGACAGCAGAGCAAGCGTCCGCATGTACCGGAGATTTTGCCCGGAGTAATCGGCATGCCTTGATCTCGAGCAAGTTTTATATTGATTGAGTCGAAAGACCTTAACCAACTGCTACAGCAAAACGCTCTGCCACAAAGCCCACAGCCACCGAGCATAGAAGTTTCATCTCTCACGCCGATATGTCTTAAATCTATACGTACTCTTTTGAAAACCTGAGTCAATTCTTTCAATAAATTTCTAAAATCGACTCGCTCAGGTGCCGTGTAGTAAAAACTGATTTTTCTTTTATCGAAAGTGTATTTGCATTGAATTAGGTTCATATTCAACTTATTGCTTTCAATCAAACGTTTACATTCTTGAAAGCCCTGACATTCCATTTGCAAAACTTCTTTTAAAGCGCCGTAGTCCTGTTCCTTTAGAGTTCTAACAAATGGTAGTTTTTCAGGTTTAGATTTTTCCCATGTTTTCGCTATTTCATTGTTAACTTGAAAAACTTTTGCGACTTCCTCACCTTTTTCAGTACGAACAAGAACCAATTGTCCATGCAAAACCTCAGTATTTTCAGGCATTTCAAGAGGGTAAAATTTATTTTTAAGTAGTTCAACAGCGAACATTACCATAAATTAGTCAATCCTTTTGTCGTACAACAACTTTTAAAATTATATCACAAATTGTTAAACATTGGAAATAAGAGAATTTCCAGTCATTTCTTTAGGTTTTTCAATATCAAGAAGCGACAAAACCGTAGGCGCAACATCTTCTAGCGCACCACCTTTTTTCAAAACAACACCTTTTTTATTGATAACAAAAAACGGCACAGGGTTTACAGTATGCGCAGTATACGGCGAATTAGTTTCTTTGTCCAGCATGTGCTCAGCATTGCCATGGTCAGCTGTAAGTAACATTGTGACATTCATTTCTTTAGCCTTTTGAGCAATCTTTCCGACACATTCATCGACGACTTCACATGCTTTAACAGCAGCTGAGAGTACACCTGTATGACCAACCATATCAGGATTTGCAAAATTTACTAAAATAAATTTATATTCAGGATTTTCTAATGCCTGCAAGACTTCGCCGCAAACTTCATAAGCACTCATTTCTGGTTTCAAATCATAGGTTGCAACGCTCGGAGATTTGACAAGCACACGAGTTTCTAGTTTATTCGGTTCTTCAACTCCACCATTAAAGAAAAATGTTACATGCGCATATTTTTCTGTTTCAGCTGTTCTAAACTGTTTAATTCCATTTTCATCAAGCACATCACCAAGTATATTTACCATTTTTTCAGGTTCAAACGCTATCGGATAAACAAAAGTTTCATCGTACTGCGTCATCGTGACATAGTATAAATTTTTTCTGATTTCTTCTCGTTTAAAACCTACAAAATCCTCAAACATAATGGCTTTTGTTAATTCTCTCGCTCTGTCAGGTCTAAAGTTAAAAAATATAATAGAATCATTGTCTTTAATTCTTGAATTTTCGCCTAATATAGCCGTAGGTTCAACAAATTCATCGTTAATGCCATCATCGTATGATGACTGAACCGCACTTAACGCTGTTTCAGCCTTGTTGCACTCACTTAGCAAGAGGCAGTCGTAGGCTTTTTTAACTCTTTCCCAACGATTATCTCTGTCCATAGCCCAGTAACGACCACTTACCGTCGCTATTTGCGGGAAGTTATATTTTTTCAATTCGTTTTCTAACTGTGCTAAATAAGTCAACGCACTTTGTGGTGGGGTATCACGACCATCTAAAAATGCATGCACATACAAATTCTTTATATCATTTTCAGCTGCCATTTTTATCAGTGCAAAAATATGTCCCATGCTGCTGTGAACACCACCGTCACTGACCAACCCCATTAAATGAAGCGACGAATTGTACTTTTTTGCATTTTCTATAGCTTTTAAGAAAATTTTATTCTCAAAAAACGTTTTTACTTTTATTGCTTTATTAATTCTTGTTAATTCTTGATAAACAACTCTACCTGCACCTAAATTCAAATGCCCTACTTCTGAATTTCCCATCTGTCCTTCAGGCAGACCTACATACTCCCCATCGGCATGTATTGACGTATAAGCTTCTTCCTTTTTAAATCTATTAAAATTTGGCGTATTAGCGATTGTCGTGGCGTTTTCAACACTAGCTTCTGCTATTCCCCAGCCGTCCATTATACATAAAAGTACTCTATTTTCCATTTTTACCTCTCTCTAATTATCATTACTCCTATTATCCGACATAAATTTAAAACTTAAAGAGTTTTTGTACAAAAAAATTTCGCAAAATATACCCACATGAGCTAGTTGCTTATTTGTATGTTTTGTAAATAATTTTAATGACAAAAGTTTTTAGGAGATTTACAAAATGAAAAAATGTATTTTTAGTGCGCTAATCGTTTCTTTTTTGATTTCGCCGACAGCAAATGCAATTTCTGAAAATATGACAGACGAAGAAATTTTAAACATGCTGCAGGCTCAAAAAAAATACCCAGCTGAAATTTTTATTCGTTCTCCCGAGATACGAAAAAACATGCAAAATGAAAAAAACAAAATAAATGAAGATACAAAAAAAATTGAAAATAAAATGCATGAACTAAACAAACAGACAAAAGAAGATTTATCAACTGCAAAAAAAGAAACAAAAAAAACCTACGACGAGGCAGGCTCAAAGCTACAAGATAAGGGGAAAGATATAACAAAGACAATCGATAACGACATTAAATCTGTCGACAAATTGCCTAAGAAAATAGAATCTGATATCGAATAATTCACTTCTCATAAAATCTAAACAATTACTAGATTTTTTTGGAAAAATATGCGAAAATAAATTTGACTTTACATAAATATCTATTTTGTTCCTACATTATACAAATAAGGGAACTTAGACTCGAAAGTTTTGAAGTAAACCTGCCTAGTAGCAGGAAACGGATTAACCAAGGCGGGCTCCCACCTGCGAGATTAGCAGGTAACAAAATCGTATTTGTGTAAAGTCTCTTTTTATTTTAATAATTTATTTTCTGATATACAATTCAAAATTTGCTCAGGTTTGATTGAGCACATACAAGGCGTATACTTTTCATTTGAATTCAATTTGGTGCACTTTTTTTGCTCACAAAATTTACATTCAATTGTCGGCACAATTTTGTAACTATCTTTACCGTACGCAGAACAGGATATAACGTTTGTTGAACCCATTATGTCTATCGTCTTTATATCAAATGCTGAAGCGATATGCAAAGGCCCGGAATCGCCTGAAAAAAACAAATCAGAAGTTTTGAAAAGTGCTGCACTTTCTATCAAACTTAGTTCCCCTGAAAAAATAACAGCCTTTTTTATCGCAGAATATTTTTCATGTGATGACCTTTCCTTTTTTGAACCGGTGATAAAAATCGTACCGTTATACAAATCAGTTATTTTATTTCCTAATTCAATCCAATAATCATCGACCCAAATACGTCCTTGTCGCTCTTTGTCATTTTCGCCACCCACATTAAAAATAACATACGGACGTGGATATTTTGACAATTTATTCTCTACGCTTTCTGAAACTGACAATGGTACATCGAGTTTTAGTTTTTCCGGTTTTTTTAAATCTACAAAAACTTCTGTCACTGCATTAAAAAATGCATCAACCGCATGCACCCTGTGTTTACTTCTGCTTACCACTTTTTTTACACCAATTACTTTGGCTAAAAAAGTGTTTCTCAACGAATTTGTTAAATTAAACACAACATCATATTTTTCTTTTCTCAATGTTAGTCCTAGCTTCAGCAAATAAAACCAATTATTTTTAAATTTTGGGTCAAACGCAAATATATTATCAATAAAATCGTTTTTAGCAAACAACGGAGCTATAAGATTAGACGTTAGAAAATCAACATCTACATCAGGATAACAACTTTTAATAGCTTGAGGAATAATGGAAGAATGTACAACATCTCCGATAGCACCAAACCTGATAATCAAAACTTTTTTTATATTATTTTCCTTATCCATTCCTTTAGAATACTGAAATTCCTCTGAAAACGCAAGATTTTTAATGACCTTCTTCTCAAAAACTACACCATTTAAAATTTTAAGAATATTAACAAATGTTACAACATGGAAAAATATGTTACAAAATGTAACTCCAAAAACTCAATAATAACTGAATTCAAGAAAATTAACGAATTAAAAAGGCAATTTTTCAGTTAAATTTGTTTTTATAACATTAAGAGATTATAAAAATTTTAGAGATACGGGTAACAAATAAAGACTTTAAGCAATGCAATTTGAGTATTCAATAATTGAAAAAAGAATTGAAAAAACAGGTTAACTAATTCTACTAATTCCTATCTTTCCTACCGCTAATTTATTTAGTGGTTTTTTTTTGCTACGTAGAACGTTTTGCAAGGTTTTGAACAAAAATATCTAAAAAAGTTTGTGCTGCAGCTATTTGTCCGGCGCTAGCAGGCAATGTGCCAAAAGTCTCATCAGGTTCAAAAATCGTATCTTTCCAAATACTTCGCAATTTTTCTTTCAATTTCCCATTTATACTATTTAATAATTTGTAAAAATCAACATAATCAGATGCTTAAGGTTCTCTTTCTATAGCAACCCCTGATCCTAACTTTTTACCGATTAGGTTCCACTCATCTCGAATAAATTTCTTATTTCCATTTGAATCAACTGCATTAGCAATCTTTGTTATAGCTTCTTGAACTGCGTCTGATGGATTTTCGTCAAAATAAATCGTAATTGTGTCGTGTCTTTTACAGCATTTTTCTGCAGAGGGTGGGTACTTGAATTTTGCCTGAATATTATGAGTATCTAAATATTTACCTAATTCAGATACTAATTCTTCGTCCATTTTTACATTCAAAGACATTCTGCAGGCAGGGGTAATGTCTGAGCCAGTTCCTTTATAAGAATTTGGTATATGATAAATCCAAGGGTTATATGCGTCACCACTATCACTCATTTTTACATGTGGGAATGCCGAATTTTGTCCATTTGGAGGTATAGAAAACAATGAATCGCCTCTGCCGATAGTCTGAGCCCTGTCGTAATTACCTAGTCTTATTATTTTATAATACTTATCAAGTATATCCTTATTCTTTCCAATAATTCGCCCTTCCTCAAGGCGTAGAGTGAAGTTAATATCCCTTATTTCTCCGGCTTCTGCTGTCATGCCCAGTCCTTCATAGTGGGAAATAATCTTATTTTTCATTTCCCGAACAGTTTCATTATAAACCTTTAACACCTCGTCATCGCTCAATTGCTTCAAAGCTCCATTAGAAAAATATTTAGAAAAAGCTCCTGCTGACGGAATATCGTCAGTGCCTTTGCTTAAATCAGTTGACTTACTACCGACATTTGAAAAATTTTCCTCACCTTTATTGTTAACGTGAGGTTTCGTGTTTTCAGGTATTTTAGTTCCTGTTTTTTTTAACGGACACCCTTTATGCGAAAGAGCATAAACGCTAACTCCTGCGAGTATAATACCAGCTGTGACTAATATAGGTATTTTATTATCTTCAAAAAATGATGGCTCTTGCTCTTTATTTATTTTAGAATTTATTTTTTTTTGTTCGCAGTTGAAATTTTGTGCAGTTATGCCCATTTGTGAAAATCTATTAATATTTTTATTTTCATAGATTTTATTTTGAAACATTTATTACTACGACCTTTCTAACCATCTAATTAAATAAAGTCGAATAAATAAAAAAATTGCTATAATTTTTAAAATAATATATTATCGTAAACAAAATTTTACGAAATAGACCATAAAAAAAGATGATTTGAACTGAAACCCTAAAACTAGACAAAGAAAAAAAAGTCGGTTATAGGGTTTTAATATATAAAGAGGTAAAAATGAAAAGAAAATCTTATTCAGTTCAAGAAAAAGAAGAATTATTAAAGTCAGATGCTATCGAAAAAATTACAATATCTTCTGCCACATACTCAAAAGAGTTTAAAGTATTTGCAGTTGGCGAATATTTTACAGGTGATGCCTATTGTTTTAGATGCAATAACAAATT
>CAZTVM010000004.1:0-40189 GCA_964617065.1 uncultured Muribaculaceae bacterium | reverse complement strand
ATCTATAGAAAGAGCTTTTTTATCGATTTTCGTTATTTTGGAGATTATCGAGTTTTCAGGCAACTTTTGCTGAATAATTTTTTTTAACTCCGTTTCTTCCAAATCATCATAAAGTTCAATGTCAACTAATTCACATTCACTTTCAACAAATAACGGCAACGCTACTCCCAGCGAAATTTTTGGTATTGGATTAAAACCTTGCGAAAAAACCAAATTCAAATCAGTCTTGTAAAGTGCTTTCAGCAAAGTATTTTGCCAATCTAAATGTGAAAGATATTTCAAATAACCCATTTTAGACAGTTTTATTCTGTATTTATATGTTGTTTCATTAAAAACTTTTTTATGTGTCAAATTCGGTGAATAGCTGGAGTCAACGACTTTTTTCGTATTAAAAGAACGACAAACGCCACAGTTCGTGCATTTTACCTCACAAGGTACAGATACTTGAGAAATTAAAGCTTGTCTATACTCATTCTGCAACCATTCTTTGTTTACTCCGACATCAATCACATCCCAACTAAGTGGTTCGTCTAATTCATATACCTTTTGTGCTAATTGTTCTAAAGAAATTCCCAAAGCCTCAGCTGTTGAACGCCACATCGAATAGTTAAAATTCTCGTCCCAACCATCTAAATAAGCGCCTTTTTTATACAAAGCATATATGTAATCATTCAACTCATAACCGCCACGTGAAAAAACAGCTTCAATCTGTGATATGGCTTTATCATGATAATTCAATTTTACACCTTTTAAAATTTTTGCTTTTTCTTTCAAATAATGAATTCTATTCATTATTTCTTCTAAATCTGTTTGTGCAAACCACTGAAATGGTGTAAACGGTTTTGGTACAAAAATTGATAAAGTGCAAGTCAAAGTAAGACTTTGAGGTATATTTTTTTCTCGTTTAAGATTATTAGCCGCATTTTTTATTTCGCTTAACAAGCTAATCAATTCGTCTAAATCCTCATACGTTTCAGTAGGCAAGCCGATTATAAAATAAAATTTCAACTGATGAAAACCGTTTTCATAAGCTTGTAAAGAAGCCGAAATTATTTGTTCTTTAGTCAAATTTTTGTTAATTACATTTCTCATTCGTTGAGAACCTGCTTCAGGTGCCAGAGTCAATGTCGATTTGCGAATTTCTTGTACTAAATTAGCCAATTTCACGCTAAACTTATCCACCCGCTGGCTTGGTAGCGACGCTGAAATACCTTTTGATGAAAAAGTGCAACTCAACTCCTCAATTACACTTTCAATATTTGTATAGTCATTCGATGATAACGACAAAAGTGAATACTCGTCGTAACCTGTTTTTTTAACTAGTTCCTTTGTGGCGGCAATTATATCTGCAGCTTTTCGTTCTCGCACAGGCAATGTCACATGCCCTGGCTGACAAAATCTACACATTCGACCGCAACCTCGTCGTATTTCTAATGTTGCCCTGTCATGTATCGATGTCGAATACGCTACTGGGTAAAGCTCAGGAAAATTCTCTGCATTTAATTGAACCATCGCTTTTTTTACTTTCTCAGGCACATTTTCGTATTTTGGCGTAATCGGTAATTTTCTGTAATTATACAATTCAGGAATAAAAAGCCCTTGGATTTTAGATAATTCGTGCAAAATTTCTTTTTTAGATAAACCTTGATTTTTTAATTTAAGATACATTTGCATGATTTGCACGGTTGTTTCTTCACCATCTCCAATTTGAAAAACATCAATAAAATCAGACATCGGGATAGGATTGAAAGTCGAAGGTCCACCGGCTAAGATGATAGGATAATTTTCATCTCTTTCTTCTCTTTTAACCGGAATTTTCGCCATTTCCAAAAGCTTTAATACTGTTGGATACGCCAATTCATACTGCAGTGAAAATCCAACAAAATCAAAATCTCGCAAACTTTTTTTTGAATTCAATCCATATAATTCAACATCATTTTTATTTAATTCTGCAATAAAATCTAAATCAGGCGCATAAGCTCTATCTGCAAATAAATTTTCTTGCTGATTTACAAGCGAATACAAAATTTTTTGACCGAGATTACTAGCGCCAATTTCGTATTTATCGGGAAAAACCAAAGCGAGCTTCACATCTGAGTCACTCCAATTTTTATTGACTGACTGCATTTCATTACCAACATACTGGTATGGTTTATTTACATTATTCAAAATTTTTTCGAGAGTATTCATCAAGCAAAATCATCCGGCAAATATTTATCTATTTCAATAATTGAACCATCTAACTCATTATTTTGAAATTTTAGTAAAAATTCTAACAATTTATCAGACGGCACTTCATAGTTATACAAAACTGTTTTTTTATGTTTTTCACGCATTACCGTGACCAAATACCGACAATGTCGTGCATAAAGTGACAAATGCTCCGCATTAAAATTATTACCATTTTTGTCTTTGTCGAGTTTAATATAATTGAATCCCTGAAAATAACGTATATCGGCAGCTTCTTTGTCTTGAAATAATTTTATAATTTTATCTTTCATAATAAAATTTTAATATAAATTATTTTAAAAGTCCTAAAATTTACAAATATTTAAAAAGTCGACTTTTTTATAAAAATCGACTTTTTAACAACAATTTTTCGTTATTTAATTCATAATAAAACTACACAAGAGCCATTTTTTCTTTAAGCATTTTTGCACTTTCTTCGTAGCCTGCTCTGCCCATAAGTGCGTACGTGTAATTTTTAGCTTGTTCAACACCTGGTTGGTTGAAAGTGTTGATGTTATACAATTCACCTGCAATCGATGTTTGAACTTCAAGCATGTACAAAAGTTGACCAATGTAATACTCGTCGACTTTAGGAACTTTTATTGTAACATTAGGACGTGAATAATTTGTCAAAGCGACAGCCGTTGCATCTGCTTCAGCATTAATCAATTCGTTAACAGTCTTACCACCTAAATAACCTATACCTGTGTATTCAAATATTTCAGGAATTTGTAGAGTTGTATCAAACTCACCCACCCTTATAAAGTTAATCAACTTATCATTAGGACCTTCGTTGTACAACTGAATTTGAGAATGCTGGTCAGTTGCGCCCAACGCTTTTATCGGAGTAGGACCATTATTGACTTTATTACCGTCATTGTCCATTTCTTTGCCTAATGATTCTGCCCAAAGCTGCACATACCAATCAGAAACATACTTTAATCTGCTTGAATAAGGCATCATAACTGATAAATTCTTTCCTTTTTCTGTATCCATTAAATAATGTATAAGAGCGTTTTGTGCTGCTATATTATGATGAATGTCTGTATTTTTTAACGCTAAATCCATATCTTTAATGCCTGAAACCATTACATCTATGTCTATTCCGACGAGTGCAAACGGTAAAAGCCCCACTGCAGAGAATACAGAGAAACGACCGCCAACGTCATCAGGCACTACAAAAGTCTTGTAGCCTTCTTGTTCAGCAAGTTGACGTAACACACCAGTTTGTTTATCAGTCGTTGCAACAATATTATCACCATAATTTTCACCCAGTTCTTTTTCCAATTTATCTTTTAATATCATAAATTGTGACATTGTTTCTGCCGTAGAACCAGATTTTGTAATTACATTAACTAAAGTCTTTTTCAAATCTAACACATTTAATAAACCATTAATCTGGTCTGGATCAATATTGTCCAAAAAGAAAATTTTAGGATAATTGGCTCTTTGTTCTTCATTCAGCATATTCCAATACGGCTTTAATAATGCTTCACAAACTGCGATGCCTCCTAATGCTGACCCACCTATGCCTAAAATTAAAATATTTTCATACTTGCCTTTGACTTGAGATGCAAATTCTTTTACATACCAAACAGTTTCTTCGTTGTAACCCAAATTCATCCATTGCAACCATTGCCCAAGCTTATCTTTTCGTGAATTCAAATCTGCAATAATTTTTGTAATTTTAGATTGATATTCGTTGAACTTTTCTTCGACATTTAAACCGTGTTCAACTCCTACGGCTGACGCCTCGACATTCCTGTAATCAAATTCAAGCATTTTTTACTCCTCTAATATATTTACTAAGATTTCCATGCTTATTGTACTTGCTAACAATTAAAATAATAGTCTTTTTATAATAATGCTTAATATACCGTAAAGTATTTTCTTTTTTTTAATTTAAAAATGCAATATTTCTTCAGAAATTATTTCTAGTGGGATATTTTTGTTTTTCGTCATGTATATTTTGCATTTTATAATATGATGTTCATTTCGTTTTATTTTAGACTTTATTTTGTATATTTTACTTACATCTTCAAGCTTCATTTTTTTTGTAATTGAAGCTACTACTATTTTTTGTTCATGAATAATTTCTTCATTGTCTGTAATTTCAACATACATAAATAAATTTTTTATTATGACATCAGAAATATTTTTCAGTTGGAATTCAACATTTATTTTACCATTTCCTGTCAAAGGATTTAGTTTTGCTTCTTTTTTCAAATAAGTAATTTTAATATCAGATGGTGTGACAAAGGTAGCTTTCAAAAATCTATGCAAATTTCTTATTTTAACTTCATAGACTTCTGCTTTTGAAGAATCAGCAGTTTTTTCCGAAAGCGTTTTAAGTAATTTTTCATAAAGTGCGTAATTAATTATAGTAGGGTCTAATTGTCTGGTTTTGTTCATATAAAAATAAGCTTTTTCAGCATCTTTATTCAAATACAGCAACGCAAGTTTGTAATACAAAATAGGCACTTTTTTGTAGTTAAGCGCAGTATTAATGTAGTTTAAAGCTTTTCCGGTGTCGCCTTCTAATATTGCTACTTCTGAAAGAGCTACATAGGTATCCGTTAAATTTTCTTGAATATCTTTAATGCTACTTTTTTTACTTATTTTTTGTCTAAAATATATTGTCTGAGAATACGCTTCCAGAGCCTTGTCGTACATCTTCTTTTCATAAAATTTATCGCCTAAATTCTTATAAAATTTTTCTTTCAATCGCAAAACTTTTTTTATAGGAAGGCTGCTTACGCTTCCTGCCAGTTCTTTTGCGGAATCATAATATCCTAGGTTTGTGTACATATTAGCTAAATCAAAAATAGGATTATAAAACAAAGAGTTAGATTTATATATTACTTTTTTGTATTCAATTTCAGCTTCCGAATATTTTTCATGGTACTCGTATAAACGAGCCATTGAATAATTAATCTGATAGTTTTGAGGTTCCTCTGTTTCTTTCAATTTATACTGTTCGATTAAGTATTCCCAATTTTTAGTTTTAGGGACATTACGTTCTCTGTCTATAACTTTGCCAGAAAAAACTTGTATAAAAATATTTATTTGAAGACAAATTATAAAAATCACGACGGCTAAAATCGTAATTGCGAAAGTATATAAGTAATTTTTAGGATTAACTTTATTATTCATGCAACTCTCTTACTGTAACCGCATTTATATTTTTTATTTCAGACAACTGAGAATAAAATGTTTTTGTGGAAACTTTCCCATTGGTTTCCATTAATACAATAATTTCTGTTGCATTTTCATCAGTTGTCGACAATTCTTTTTTCAATTCCAAAATATTGTTAAATTTATTCAATATATCTGAATAAACTTCATCGACATATAAATCTGAAGTTGAAAGACAAATTTCTATTTTGCATTTATTTTTAAAACTGCGTCTGATAAATTTCTTTTCAAACAGTCTGATAAGCACAAGGACTGCGACACTCAAAAGAGCAGTAAAAATGGCTAGTTTATACATTCCACATGCACACGCCATACCAATACTGGCTGAAACCCAAAGCGTAGCAGCTGTTGTCAAACCATAAATAGAAGCGCCATGACGCAAGACCGTACCCCCTCCGATAAAACCTATGCCTGTAAGAACTTGCGCTGCAACTCGAGAAGGGTCACCGTAACGAGTACTCATTATGTCAGCAGGGTCAGAATATACCAGAAAGCCATAGATGGAAAGTGTCGTAAATAAGCATGAACCTAAACAAACCAAAATATGTGTTCTTAAACCTGCCCATTTGTTCGTAATTTCACGTTCTAACCCGAGGATAAAGCCTAAAACAACTGACAAGAAAATTCCTAATACCATTTCCAGATTAAAGTCCCAAATATTCAAATGTTCCATAAATTTCACCCGATTTTACTTTTTGGATCCAACACATCTCTAATTGTATCACCAATTACGTTAAATGCCAGAACCGCAACAAAAATTAAAAATCCGGGTGTTAATAGCCATGGTCGCTGAACTATATTAATAAAAGATTGTGCTTCTTTGAGCATATTCCCCCAACTCGCATCAGGCTGCTGAATACCCAAACCTATAAAGCTCAAACCCGACTCTGATAATATATACGAGGGGACACTGAGCGTTATCGCAACTATTACATAGCTCAATGTTTGAGGTAAAATATGTTTAATTATAATTCTCATTTTTGAAGCACCGACTGATTTTGCAGCTTGCACAAATTCCTGATTTTTGATTGACAAAACCATTCCTCTTACTACTCGAGAAAAGCCAGACCAACCGATAAACGCTAAAATTGTCACGATTAGGGCAAAACGCTGTGAACTTGTCATGTTCGCCGGTAAGATATAGGCGAGAATAATTAGCAAATAAAAACTGGGAATTGACATTATGCCTTCGGCAAAACGCATCATTAAATTGTCAATTTTGCCACCAATGTACCCTGATATCCCGCCATAAATCATTCCTATCGGAAACGATATAAACAAAGCTAAAAAGCCGATAGTTAGTGAAATTCTCCCACCAAACAAGAGTCTCGAAAAATTATCTCGTCCATTTATATCCGTGCCTAATAAAAATATCTTGCCACCACTGTCAACGCAAAAAAAATGCCTGTTCGAAGGAATTAAACCCAAAAATTTGTACGGTTCTCCTTTAGCAAAAAATTTTACATAATATTTTTTTGAGCGGTCTGGTCTATAAGTAAACTTAAAATTATTCGAATCAAATTCTCGTATATAGTTATAAGTATATGGTCTTGAAAAATGTCCTTTTTCATCAATTGTATAAATTGTAGAAGGTGGCGAATAGGCTGATTTTCTATCAGAAAAATCTTTCGTGTATGGCGCCAAAAAATCTGCAAAAAATATCATAGAATACAAAATAACAAGTACAACTAAAGAGATAAATGCAAATTTATCTTTGCACATTTCAAGAAGTAATTTAGGATTTTCGTAGTTCAACTCATTTATTTTTTTAGACATTTTCACACTCTCACCCTTGGGTCGACAAGCTTCAGCAAAATATCAGCAATTAAATTCCCTAAAATCAACATTATTGCGCCCATCATCAATGATGCCATCACCAAGTTAATATCAGATTTCATAACAGCCTCTAAAATAAGCCGACCTAATCCCGGATACTGAAAAACAAATTCAGTAAGAGCAGCGCCACTGAGCAAAGAAGCGAACTCAAAACCTAAAAGAGTTACCATTGGATTAATCGCATTTCTCAAAGCATGTTTATAAATAACTTTTGTTTCACTCAAACCTTTCGCACGTGCAAATTTCACATAATCACTTTCAAGTACATCGAGTAAATTACCTCTCATTTGTCTTTGCAATCCTGATAGTGACAATGTAAATAAAACAATAGTCGGCAAAACTAAATGATGTGCTATATCTACAATTTTTTGAAAAATATTCATAGAATTAAAATTGTACGAAGTCAAACCACCGGTGGGGAACCAACCTGTTTTTACCGCAAAAATCAACAGCAACAATGCAAAGAAAAACGACGGTATTGCCATTCCAATACTACTTAAAATAGTTAAAATTCTGTCAATCGGCTCTCTCCAATGAAGTGCGGCGACAATACCTAAAGGCAGTCCTACAAGCCATGTGAACAGTATAACCACACTCGTCAAAAGCAACGTATTTGGTATGCGTTCTTTCAATTTATCAGAGACTTTTTCACCTGTTACAGAAACTCCGAAATTCCCACGTAAAAAGTTTTTCGCCCACAAAACGTACTGTGTAGTGATTGGTTTGTCTAATCCCAATCGTTGCTCCTCAATTTTTAGTGTTTCTTCAGAAATAGATGGATTTAATTTGAGTTCACCTAAAGGGTCAACAGGTGAAAGCCTTATTATAAAAAAGCTCACCAACGAAACTATAACCAATAGTGGTATCGTTTGCAAGAGACGCTTAATTATGTAAATAAAAATTGCCATAAATATATTTTATACTGAATTTATAAATTTTGCCAATTACTATTGAGCGTATTATATATCGATAATAAATTAGCTTAATAAAACAAATATGTATTAGCAAATTTCTTTGTGATAAACTTTAGAAATGTTAATTGTAGCAGAAAGTTTAGAAGATACAGATAAATTAGCGAAAGTTTTTGCTGAAAAAGTGCGAACGAGCGGTGCATTCGTTTGTCTTTACGGTGAAATCGGTACAGGCAAAACAACGTTTACGAAAAGTGTCGCTAAATATTTAGGTGTCACTGAAAATGTGACCAGCCCCAGTTTTGTTATATTAAATGAATATCATTCAGGCTGCATACCCTTTTATCATTTTGATTTATACAGACTTGAGATGGAAGGTGTAAAGACGATAGCTGCCGAGATAGATGAATACTCTCAAGAGAATGTGCTCACACTTGTAGAATGGGCTGAGTATTCAAACATTGAATTACCGCAAAATCGTATTGAAATCTGCATAAAATATAAAGGCGAACATTCTCGTGAGTTCGATTTTATCGCTCTAGGCGCTACTTTTGAAATAATAAAGGACATTGCGAATGATTATTCTAACCTTTGATACCGGCTTTGACAAAACTTATATAACGTTATCAGAAAATTCAAAAGAATTAGTCAGGCGCACAATCAGTTCTGATGGTGAAAAATATCATTCTGCATATTTAATTTCAAATATTGCGCAGATTTTAAAAGAAAACGATTTAACAATGCAAAGTATTGATAAAATTGCGACAAATATCGGACCTGGGAGCTTTACCGGTATAAGAGTTTGCCTCACCGTTGCAAAAGTAATGGCGCAACAATTAAACATTCCTGCTATAGGTATTTCTTCTTTAGAAATCCTTTCTCAGGCTAATTCAACAAATAAAAAGTCATTAATTCTTATGGATGCTAGAAAAAATAAATTTTATTCTGCTATTTATGAAAAAGAAAAGGAACTTATGGCGCCTCAAGCTATTACGACAGAACAAATGTTTGAAATAGCTAAAGAAGATTTTTACATAATTGCTGATACAAAAACCTCTAAGATATTAGAAGAACAAAATATCAATGCCTTAGATTTTGAAAGTAATAATTTGCCGCTAGGCGAGTATTTGATGATATTGGCGAACAAAAAACAAGGCGATTATCCTTGGTACAATTTAAAACCGCTTTATATACAACCGCCCCCGATTACACTAACTAAAAAATAATTTTACTACCTATATATGATTGCAACTTGTTTATTCATCTATTTATACGATGGTTTAATCCTGTTATTTAATCCCTTAGATTGATGTGACAGTGCGCTGATTTTGCAACAATAAAGATGTTAGTTTGTAATGGATATTTTATGAATCTTAATGAAAGATGTTTGTTGAAATTTTTGCAGTTGCCTGACGATTTAGAGGCACTTACGGTCGTTTTGGAAAACTTTAACAAAGAAGTAGGAAAAGAGAATGGGCAAAAAAACATATAAGCAAACTTTGGTCATAGCTGCGTCGGTATTTATTTTATTAGTGTGCAGCTTGGCTTTGGTAATCAATCAAAGTACTGTAGCAAATATATTTACGAATGTGATTAATTTTTTGGAGACTGTGGAGTTAAAGACTTTTGACGCTCGGCAAAGAATAAACGCAAGCAGTCGTGAGACGAGTGATGATGTCGTAATTCTGGCTATCGATGAAAGAACTTATAGTGCCTTGACTGAGCGTTTCGGAGAATGGCCAATACCTCGTGATGTTTATGCCGACATTATAAACTATATTGAAAGGGACTCTCCTAAAGCGATTTGTCTCGACTTATTGTTTATAAGTTCTATAAAAAGTTCTTTAGAAAGTGATAAATATTTATCAAAAACAATAGCAAAATATGAAAATGTTTTTACATCAATGAATTTTGACTTTGAAACAGCAGAAACCAGACTTCCTATTGATTTGCCTAGCGGACTTAAAGTAAATATAAAAAATTATTCAAAAATAGAACCCCAAAAAAATATTAATATTAATTTCCCAAATTGCAGAAAAATATTACCTGAAATACTGAATTCTACTAAAAACATAGGTTTGATAAATGCAACACCCTCTATTGACGGTATTTATCGTGAGTTTTCACCATTTTTTGTGTATAAAAATGAATATTACCCAAATTTGTCGACAAAACTCTTAATGCAACTTGAGGAACAAAAAACAAAAAAGAAAATTGATGAATTAATTATTAACTCTAATAACCAACTTGAAATAGGAGAATACAAAATTCCGTTACAAAAAAATGCAACGAGCATTTTGCACTGGTACGATAGAAATAATAGTTTTGCGCAGGTATCTTTTTTAGATGTTTACAAATCAATGAAGGGTGAAAAGACGCTAAACAAAATTCCAAAAAATTACTTTAAAGACAAAATAATTTATGTGGGAACATCGGCTGTTGCGCTATATGATATAAAGTCTTCGCCGATAACATCGGTCATGCCGGCAGTAAATCTGCATACTACCTTTGTAAATAACGCACTCGATAATAGTTTTATTGTCCGATTAAATCCACTGGCTGACTTTTTAATAACATTCACTTTATCAGTGCTGTTAATATTTTTCCTTTTCCGTATAAAGCGCCCTACTATATGTTTTTTAGTAACAATTCTTTTAACAGTTGGTTATATTTTATTTTCCGGTTGGATTATGAAAGTTTACGATATATGGATTCCTATTATCCTTCCTGTAATTTCATTATTGCTGACTTTCACAGCTGTTTACGTCGTAAAGTATCTTTTAAAATCAAGAGATTTAGAGTATACATATAAATTGGCGACGACTGATGGATTGACTGAACTTTATAACCACAGATATTTTCAGGAGCAATTAATTATTAATATAGAAAACAGCAAAAGGTATGGCACAAGCTTTTCGTTACTTCTAATAGACATAGACTTTTTCAAAAAATTCAATGATAAATATGGTCATCAAGCCGGAGATAACGTACTTAAACAAGTTTCACAAATTTTAAAAAAAACAGTCAGGGTAAGTGACATTGTTTGTCGCTACGGCGGAGAAGAAATGACTATAATACTGCCTAATACGGCTAAGCAAGAAGCCGTTTTAACTGCACAAAAAATTTGTAATATTGTTGCTAATACTCCTTTTAAGTTAGGTCAAAATAATATACAAACAGTGACTATCAGTCTCGGAGTTTCTACATATCCTGAAAACGGAGTAAGTTCGACCGATATTATCGGATATGCTGATAAAGGTTTATATAAAGCGAAAGAAAACGGAAGAAATCAAGTCGGCTTAGCTGATGACGTGAGTGCAAATTAATTTAATTTATACAAAAAACGGCTTGAACATCTTGTAATACAAGTATGCAGCAAATAATATAAACACCCACCCGGTCGAGCGTGTGCAATACTCAGTGTATTGATTTATTCGTTTTAAATGTTTCAAAAAAGATGTGCACAGTCCAGCAAGAATAATAATTAAACTTTGCCCTATTGAAAACAAAAAAAGCATTAATGCCCCCATAAGAATGTTTTGGCTTAAAGAAGTAGCTGCCATTATACTCGCTAAAATAGGAGTAGAGCAAGGTGTAGCTGCTAAAGCAAAAATCATACCTATTAAAAAAGCATATAAGTACCCATTGTTGCTCAACACTGTAGGATATTTTTTTATTAAGACAGGGAAATTAAACGAAATGAACCCTGCCATGTTTAACCCGAAAATCAAAATGACAGAAGCTATAAATAATATCCAATAAGGGCTCAAAAATGAAATAAATACCATGCCAGTAAGTGCAGAAATAATACCAATAGTCGTAAATACCAACGACATACCTACAACAAACAGGCATAGTTGAAGTACTAATTTGTGATTTACATTTTCACTGCAACCGACAACATATCCAATAACAAGCGGTAAAATAGCGAGGTTACAGGGTGCCAGTGACATAACAATACCGCCCAAAAACGCCAATGCTAAGAGCAACAACGAAAAATGTCCGACAGCTAATTGTTCATGAAAAAAACTAAAAATACTATTCATTGCTCAATGCCTTAAAATGTTTTTCTAAAACAGGCTTTTCTACAAAACCTTCTATTTTAAGAGTTTCTTTTCCGTTTTTATCAATTAAAATCATAGTCGGAACAAGCGAAATGTTATATTTTTTAATTTTTTCTTTCACATTTTTGTTTGCTCTGTCAACTTTAAAAGAATAAAAAACGATTTTATCCGAATATTTTGGTTCAACTTCTTTCATTACTTTTTCTAATTCTTGACAATCCATGCACATAGATGACGAAAATCGATAAACCGTTGGTTTGTTTGCAGCAAGGGCTGCCGGTAACTCAAGCGAAGATGTATCCGTTCCTTTTTTCAAATCAAAGAAATAAAATACAATCATTGGCAAAACTACTATGAATAATATTAATAACCATTTTTTCATGTCAAAAGCTCCTCTATACATTATAAAGCATAATAATTTATTTACTACAATCTAAAATCCACCAATAGGGGTAAAAAAAGATTAGACTTGAGAATTCTTGCAAATAAGTACAGAAAGCTCTAATAGTCTTTGTAAGACTATGTTTTCAGGCAAATTTAATTTTTGAGCTATTTCAGAATTAGATTTATTATCAATATATCTGGATTTAAACAACGCTAAATAATTTTGACTGGGATTAGCCGAATCGATAACCTGCACAAGGTAGAGAACTTTTTTTATGTCACTGTCAGCGAAACTGGGCTCAAAATCTTCTTCATAAGGGTCTTCAATTTTATAAACATCATAAACATGCTTATTTCTTGCAGGAAGGGCCTTTACATCGTTTGCAGCAGAGTTGGAGTCTACAGCAGGCTCTTTAACAGTCATGTAACTGCTAGGATTTCTTTTTAATCGATTTTTTTGCTTCAAAATCTTTATTATAGAAGTTGTGGCTATTTTTCTTAAATACCCTTTCAAATACTCGTGATTAGATACAGTTTTGAATAACAAATATGACTTGCCATAGACTTCTTGACAAAATTCATACAATAAATCTTCATTGCCTTCGTAGTAGTCACTACTCAAAACTACCTGCTTAATTAATTCTACTTGTTTTTCTTTAACGATACTCACAATCTATCATCCTATTACTAATCTACTAATCTAAAATCCAATAATTAACTTAAAGTCAATGCTTTTTACTTTCGAATCGAAAGTAGGGTAAGAATACATTTTCAGCGTATTTTGGACGCTGTTTGAAATAGCTTTGTCTAACACATCAGAGCCACTTGATTTTTCAATTTTGAAATTTTTAATGGATTGATTGTTAGTAAAAGTGAAACTCACAACAACAACATCACTAAACGTAGCTGCTTCTTTAATTTTAGCCAAATCTTGTATTAAATTATTTTGAATACTTGCGCCTGTATTTTGCAAATAATCGACGAAAACTTCACTTTCAGCGTACTGAGGTAGGACTTCCCAAGAAATTTTAGTAATTGAAATAGGCGAAACATAATCATTAAAACTATCGGCTATAGTTTTATTAATGTCTTTAGGCCCTGCATCAGCGTTTAATTCAGCGTTATTCGCCATATTCTCAGGAGAAAAATCAAAGTTTTCAGACGAAGCAGTTTGAGGTTTATGGTAGCCTTTAAATACTTTATAGCAGCCAAAAGAGAATAAAGCTAAAGCCAGTGACAAAGCAACGACAAGAATTGCAATATTTTTACCTGTTTTGGGATTACCTGATGATTGTGCCGAATAAAGTTTTGAAACAGTTTTTTCTTGTGGTATAGAATTTTCATCAAACAACACAGCCAAATTGTTATCATTTTCCACAGGAGCATGCACATAAAGTTTATCGTTTTCAGTTATTTCTGTTTGAACAAATGGTATTTTCCCACTAACTTGATTTGGTTCTGTCGGCATGTCGCCATCTAGAGCTTTTTGAAATTTATTTTTAAAAACAGGTGGCGCACTGCTATGTATATCATTCCTTAAATCTTCAAAAAATTCATCATCGCTATTTTTTTTATTTGGTGCAGACAAAAGTTCTTCAACAATTTCTTGAGTATCATCACTTTCCATGTCTATATTCAATTTTGAATTTTTTAATATTTGCGGATGATTTTGAATTTGCTTTGCGAGAATATCGAAATCATAGAAATTAATAAATTTCTCTCTACATTCTGAACAGTAGAACAAATGTTTAATCAGATACATTTTTTCTACTTTTGATAATTTGCCATCAAAATAATCAGAGAAAAGTTCTTGAGCAGCAGCATGCTCAGACTGGTCAAAAAGTTTTTTATTAGGTACCATCGTAATAATATCGAAAAACAAATCCTCTATAGGCTTTAGCGCAAATATAGGAACACCATAGTATTCGTTTAAATCTTCAGCCACTTCGAGCATATTTGTGCTCACGTAGCCTAAAAACTCAATGTCTTTAAGTTTTTTATCTACTACATACAAATCCGGTACGATATCTTTTCTAAAATGGGATTTAGGGATAAAAAAGCTATTGCCTTCTAAAATAACTCTTATGTCTATTTGTAAATTTTTATAAGTCAAATGGCACAAATCAATACATTCAAAAATAGAATTTACACGAGATAAGCTTTCACGTATATCCATGCTAATATCGTTTTCGCCCATAAACTTAACAAAGCTGTTAAGCGCTAAAAAAGATACGAATACTTTTTTCCTCAGATTTTCATCAGAAACCAAAGCCGCCGATTTTTTTGATTCGTCAACTATATCCGGAGTTATAGCTATTTTCTCCTCGCTCATTATTTTAGGCATGTTTTTTCCCCAATTTCCTAATAATAATTTTATAACAAATTAACAAAATAAAACAAAATATTAAGGAAAAAAGTTAACTAATATTAAGAATTATTACATTTCAGTAAAAAAAATCATGTAAATAACAATAAAAAATATTCTCATGTATTAAAATAATAACAGTATAAAATGAAATAGGAGGTCACATGTCAACAACTTTAATAAGCGATTCAGCGACATTACAACAATTAATAGCTACACCACAAACTAATCGTCAAAATATATCTTCACAATCGTCTGTACCTTCTTCATCGTTAAACCAAAATATGAAGGACACTTACGAAAATACAGCTGAAAAACCAAAAACCTCGTTAACTGCAAAAATAATAGGCACCTTGATAGGTGTTGCTGTTATAGGTGGAGGGTTGGCTGCTACTAGAAAATGGACCGGACTGAAAGACATTCCTCTGAACGGCTGGGACAAAGCTGAAAAAGGTATTTGGGCTAAAACAAAGTATTCTATAGCTAAAGCCGGTGATTGGATTTGTAATATTTTTGCTAAAAAAGCATAATATAACTGAATTTAATTATGAAGTTTATTAATTTCCTCAATATCTTTTTTAGAAAGTTTATTCATTTTTCCTAATGTTATTGAGTTTAGGTACACTTCTGCGTACGCTTCAATAGTTTCTATTTGATAAAAAGCGTTTTTTAAATTATTTGCGATTGTAATAACTCCATGATTAGCCATTAAAACTGCTTTTGAGTCTTTTAAATGGGGCACTGTGTTTTCTACCAATTGCGTCGATGATGGAGTTGCATACTTTGCCAGTGGGATTTTATCGAAGTAATAGACAAATTCGCTCAATATCGGCATGTCCATTCCGAGCCCTGCAACTGAAAAAGCCGTCGCTTTCGGAGAATGACAATGTATAATTGCGTTTATATCTGAGCGAAGCGAATAAGTTTTGAGATGTAAAAACTTCTCTGATGTTGGCTTTTTTGTGCCTTCTAATATATTTGCATTTTCGTCGATAAAAATTATATCTTCGAAAGTTAAATCACCTAAAGAAACACCGGACGCTGTGACTAAATAGCCTTTATCAAACTTTACACTTATGTTTCCTGATGTTGCAGGTGACAGCCCTTTTTTGTAAAGCAACTCGCCATATTTTATTATTTCATTTTTTATGTTATCTAATTCTGTCATAATTATATATAATAGCAAATTTTTTGTTATTATAAAAGAAAAAATAAAAAAGAATTAACATGAGAATAAAATCATTACAACTAAATAATTTCAGGAATTACGAAGAATTGAATGTAGAATTTAATTCTAATAAAATTTTGCTTATCGGGAAAAACGCTCAAGGCAAAACAAATATTCTTGAAGCAATTTATTACCTGTCTAATCTTAGACCACTTAATGCAAAAAATGACACCGAAATAATGCAATGGGATAAAACAACTACAACTTTAAAAGCGACTATTGAAAAAAATGAGTTAGAGACGAGTTTAGATGTAATTATTAATCCACCGAGAAAAAAAGTTTTAAAAATTGATGGTGTAAAAAAATCGAAATTTTCAGAATTTATTTCAAATTTTGCTGTAGTCAGTTTTACAGTGAATGATTTATTACTTTTAAGAGGCGCCCCGGATGATAGACGAGATTGGCTCGATATTGCTATATCACAAATTTATCCGGCATATTCTGATAGAATAATCAAATACAATAAAATCCGCATACAAAAAAATAATTACCTAAAATCGTTGAAATTTTCGAGTGATTTAGATGAAAATATACTTTTCGTATGGAATACACAATTAGTAACTACAGGCAGTAATATCGTATATTTACGAACAAAGTTTTTGAAAGAATTACAAAAAATAGCAACACTAAAACATACTGAAATTTCTCAAAATGAAGAAATGAATATTTTATATAATTCAACAGTCATAGGAGATTTTAACAGTAAAAATGATGAACTTCTATCAGTAGAAGAAATAGCACATATATTCAAAAAAAAGATTGAAGAAAAAATGCAAGAGGAACTCATCAGAGCGCAAACGCTTGTCGGTCCACATCGTGATGACATTTCGTATTTCATAAATAATGTAGACTCGAAAAAATTTGCATCACAAGGTCAGCAAAGAACGATAGTTTTAAGCCTGAAACTTGCGGAGCTTGCGCTGATAAAAAAGCAGTATAATTACGCACCGGTTTTACTTTTAGATGATGTTTTAGCAGAGTTAGACGATTTGCGACAAAATTATTTGCTGAATGCTATTGATAATAAAACACAAACTATTATAACTTCAGTTGATACTCTGCATTTCGACACTAAATACCTCAAAGATGTGGAGATTTTTAACATTTTAAATGGAAGAATTGTGTAGAAAAAGTCACGAAAATAAGAAATAGCTTGCGTAATTTATAAAAAGGATTTAAAATAAAAAAAGTAAGTATCAGTCCAATAGTAATTATTATTTAATTCCTAGTCGGTTCGTTATTTACCCAGTTTAACTAATCAAGGAGAAGACCAAAATGTACGAAGACGAAAAGCTTGTTTGTGAAGATTGCGGATGCACATTCTTATTCACTGTAGGTGAACAAGAATTTTACGCAGAAAAAGGACTTGTCAACAAGCCAAAAAGATGCCCTGAATGCAGAAAAAACAGAAGACAAAAATCAAAGAAAAAGATGTTTGATGTTGTTTGTTCAAAATGCGGTTGCCAAACTCAAGTTCCGTTTAAACCTATTAACGGAAAAGATGTTTATTGCAAAGACTGCTACAATGATATTCATGGACAACAATAATTTAAAATAAAATTGAATACTTTTATAATGGTTTTGTCATATCGATAAAACCATTTTTTTGCATTAATACACAAAAAGTAACAAAATATTGTTGCGATATTATTTTTCACATAGTATTATGTAATCAGATGAGTACCATGTCGGTGCAATTAGGTCGGTGTTCATCAAAAAAAGGAGAATTAAAAGTGAATCAAATTATAAAAGTAGCGTGGGAATTAAATGAAAATACTGAAAATAGATACCAATTAGTTTATGAAATAGCTGAATTGGCTAAAAAATTAGTTGATGAATATCAGCTAAAAAAACCTCGTGAAGAATTTGGCTACGATGACGCTGTTTTTGATAGCTCTATTAAAAAAGAAAACCCTGTAGAACATGCTATCATGGTAAAAGCTTCTGAATCTGACGAAAGTCGTTTAGTCGGCTAATTAATTTTATTTAATGAATACAAAATTTTAAAGAGACTCATTCAGAGTCTCTTTTTGTTTGCCGTTTGTTAAAATTTGTAACAGATATAAGAAATATTGAAATATTATATATTCGAAAGACTTTATATAAATGTGTAACCAATGAGGTGTGAATATGGCATTTGACGTAAATAGTGTATTAGGTCTTGGCACGAAAGTAAATTCAGCATTAAACGACATAAATCAATTAGCTGCTGCTCAAACAGAAGCAAACGGGCTAATAAACAGCAAATTGTTTAATGTAGGTTCAGATACATCAAAAAAAGCAGATTTAGAAGCTCAACAAAAAAGCTTACAGGCAGCTATTGAAACCTTGAATAAAAAAATAAAAGAGCTCGAAACCGATAATAATGATAATATCGAGTTGATAGCTCAATATGAAGAAGAATTAGACGCTTCATTAAAAGAGATTATGCAAGAAGCCGCTGATTTAACAGAAGAACAACAAAAAGAAATAAGTAAAGCACAAAGTAGTTTAATTGAAGATTTGAAAAAAGGTGAAATTACAGAAGATGAATTTTCAAGTAAATTGGCAGGAAAGATAGTTATGCTTGGTTTTTCTAATATGACAGAAACCCAATTGCAACAAAAATTAGATGGAAATACAGCGTACAAACAAAAAATAACAGCACTTAGTGAAACTATCAGCGACACGACTCAATCTTTGACAGTCACTCAGCAGCAGTTGGCATTGACAACTGTTTCATTAAATACAGTCAATGCGTTGCTAGCAAACATGACTGAAGCAGTTGATTTTGACAAAAAGTACGCAAGCGGTTCTTCAATATACAGTCCACAAAAGGTCGACTTGATAGATTTTCTATCATCGAAATATGGCAAAGGCGCTAATGACGGTGGTTTAAGTGGGCTAGGAAAAGCTTTAGACGATGGCATAATTGGACAAATGTACGATGGTGCATTCAGTATGCCGGAAGCCGTTTATGCAATCAACTGGATGTTTCCTGATACTGGTATAAGCTATGATGCAGCGACAAATAAGTTTGTAGTCCCATGGGGACATGGAACAGAAGAACGTGACACATACGGCAAATTAGTATCACAATTAAATTCATTAGATTGGGCAAATTCAGATACAAAAATTGCTAATGCTACAAATAATGGTGACGGAACATATACTGATGCAGCCGGAAACGTATTTACTCCTCAAGTAGTCACTGCGACAGGTGGAACAGTAAATCTTCCTACCGATGAGGGCGAAGCTGTCGTAGAAAACGAAGATGAACAGGTTGAAGAAGACAGAACTGACCCTATTGGCTTCAATCACGGTAACATCAGTTATGATTTTGTAGTAGACGCTAATGGTGATAATATTTTTAACGGTTCAGAAGAATTTTTGGGCGCAGCCAAAGTGCAAACATCATCATTGACTGACGCAAATATCGTATCTACATTTGGTGAAAAATTTGCAGGCATGAGCGCTGAAGACGTAAAAAAATTCGACGTAGACGGTGATGGGTTTATAACAGGCATAGAAGAATTATTGATGTACGACACAGACAAAAACGGAAAAATTGAAAATGAAGAACTTGAAGACTTGACTATACTAAAAACTAACTGGGCAACCGGTGCACGATCTTTCACGTCAGCTTCACTAGCAGGTGTCACGAGCATTGATTTAAGCACATTCCAAAGTGGTGGTGCATACAGTGGTAGTTTGATTAACAAAGAAAATTGGCTCGACATCAACAACAATCTGACACAAAACAGATTCAATGTTTCAATGTCTAATGGCAATACATTGAGCGGTTACCAACGATTGGACAATAATGAATATATTTCAAAAGTTTACAAAGATGCCTACAATATGAAATATACTATAAATTACGACCCAACATTAGATGCGAACGGAAATATAATAGATTTGAATGTTCAAGCGGATTCTACAGCAAAAGATAGTTCAAGAAAATCCATTGAAGATGCAAAAGACGCACTCACAAAAGCGACAGCCGACTTTGAAGCTGAAAATGCCAGACGTAAAAAAGAAGCTAATGAGTCTTTAGCCGCAGCTAATTCTGCAGGAATTACACTCCAGACAAATGGTACAATGGTTCTCGACGGTGAAAAAATAACAGTAGATATCATTAACAAAAACTGGGGTGAAACGACAGCTGAAAACGAAAATGAACCTGACACAGAAGAAGAAACTAACAACGCATAAAATCGAAATTCGGAGCAAAGAAAAAAGTACAGAGTACGATTACAAACAAAAAGGCTTTATTTATAAAGTCTTTTTTGTTTATTGAATTAATTTTTTTTCGAAACTATAGACATAATTTTTTATAATTTTTGATTTCTGGTTATTGCAGTTTGTAAATTTTTTTTTGAGAAGGTGGTTAAGCCTGCTTTTTGTTGTTAACAATGAACTCATATAATACCTAACTTGTGTAAATAATAATTAATATGCAATAATGTAAAAATAAAGACCTTGTTATTTTGGTAAATTTTAAGGATACTTTTATAGGAATTAGAATGAGAATTTTAAATTTATGATAGATTTGAAACTTGAGAATATAAAAAACGCATTATTAATCCTGATTTCGATAGGCTTGTTTTTAATTGCGACAAAATGTTTTTTTTATTTTTTCATACCTTCATCGACTGCAGTTACTTATTATACGCAAGGTGTAAATTTTTTAAATCAAAAGGATTACCAAAACGCATACTACAATTTTTCAAAAATACGACCAAATTCGCCATATTATCCAATAGCGTTGTACAGACAAGGTTATTGCGCTGAGCAACTAAAAGATACAAAATCAAGCATAGAAAAATATTCTATTTTTATAAAGAATTACAAAAATACTATTTTCACGGAAAAAGCTACGTACGAATTAGCGAAAGCTTATTTCAGTGACAAAGAATACAAAAAGAGTGAATACCTTTTCAATCAAATACGGCTCAATTATACGCAAAGTGATTATGCGGTGGCTGCAAATTATTTTTTGGCTGAAATGATAAAAGAAAGCGCAAAAAAAGATAAGAAAGAATTAGTTTATCAAACAGAGCAGGATCCTTTTGCTGCAGAGTTGACAATGGCAGACAATTACAACCAAAATTTAATTGTCGAAGCTACAAACTTATGGCTTGCTTATTTAGATAATTGTCCTCAGTGCACTTACTCACAAGACTGTATCAATGAAATAATAACATTTAATAAGCAACTATCACCGATAATTAATGTAAAGTTAGCGAACGCATATTATGCTAACGGTAATTATGAAAAAGCGGCGGCATATTTCGAAAGAGGCAATTATCGACAGTATTGGGACGCAAAATATTTTACAGAAAAAAAACTTTTGCATGCTGAAAAAGCAAAAGCTGTATTTAATTACTACTATCCTAAATTTTCGAGAACTATAGACAAAAATAAATTGAACACAGTTTTGACAGATGTAGTCAACAGTTCGAACTTAAGCAAAAAAGAAGCTTGGATAGAATTGTGGCAAATTTGTCGCAAAAATCAAGCTCAATCAGAAGACTTTATACTGTACAATTTGGGTTTGTTATCTACAAATGAGCGTGAACGAGCCAGTTATTTTACTTCGCTGACACAGCAATATCAAAGAAGCGACTACGCACCAGAGGCTTTGTGGGAATTGTTTAGGTTTTACTATAAAAATAAATCTTTTAAAACTGCTTTGAGCTTGGGAGAAAAGCATATAAGTTTGTATCCTCAAGCAAATTCAGCACCTGCTATATTGTTTTGGGTCGCAAAAATTTATCATGAGCAACGACAATTTGAAAAGGCAAAATTTTATTACCAAAAATTGATGAAAGAATATCCTGATGACTACTACGCCTTTAGAGCAGCAGCTATGTACAATTTAAAAAATATAAATCCGAATTTTAATCATGATAAAATATCTAAAAAGTTGACAGAGAAATTACAAGTCTACCAATTCCCTTTTGAATATACAAATTGGGATGAAAAAAGCACAAAAATGGTTACTTTAGCTATAAACGCAAACGACTTAACTATTTTAGACGATATTGGGATACAAAACAAACTTGTGCAAAGTTGGATTATGGACAAAAATGGGAAATATTCTACGTCATCTGTATATGCAAGAGATTGGTTGAAAGATACTTTTCCGAAGCCTGATTTCAATAAAATGCCTTATAAACTTGCTTACCCCTTGCACTATACCGATATTTTAAACGAAACATGCACTAAATTAAATTTGAATGTTTATTTGATGCTTTCATTGCTGAAGGAAGAAAGTCATTTTAATTCAAGTGTAGTCAGCACTTCTAATGCGAGAGGACTGATGCAACTCATGCCTGATACCGCATTATTTATTGCTCAAAAAACAAATATACCTTATCTTTCACCAGAAGAACTTTTTGACCCACAATTGAATATATTGTTAGGTTGTAGCTATTTTGCGTTTATAAAAAACGAATTAAGAAATAGCGACCAACTCGCTGTTGCTGCTTATAACGGTGGACCTAACGCAGTTAATTATTGGTTTAACAATAAAGACTACACTGATTTTGATGAATTTGTCGAAGATATACCATATAATGAAACAAAAAATTACGTGAAAAAAGTTTATAAAGCCTATTGGAATTATGTCAATATTTACCAATAAGCGTTAATTGTTGTAATCAGAAACGAGTTTTTTTATCCACGTAAAAATCGTTGTCAACTCATAAGGTTTCGGCAAATAAACATCAGCACCGGCATCGAGTACGCTGATTTTGTCGTGAACTATTGCTGTAACTATAATTTTAATTTTACTGAAAGAGGTGTCAGCTTTTATTTTTTTGCAAAAATTAAGCCCCACAAAATTGTTGTCACTACCTGCGTCAATAATAACGACTGCAGGAGTAAAATTTTCTATTGCCTCAAATAAATCGTCAAAATTTTCAAGAATTTTGGGATTATATCCTTGAATAGAAGCTGCTGTATACAACAAAAAAGCCAACGCTCCGTCGGGCTCTATAATTAAAATATTTTTATTATAATCTTCTTGTTCAATAATGTCATTTGAGGCTATTTTCGGGCGTTCGTAAATATATTTAGATTTTGCGTCTGTTTTAGCCAACTGCAATACAGAAATAAGCGAACTCATAAGATGCTTTACTGTCGTAAAATTTTTGTACCTATTACTGACAATACCTATACTGGTAGATACAAGCGAAATAGGTTTCCCATCTTTTTCATCATTTTGTAACAACATATATTTGTGCGAAATATCTTCGTTTGAATAGAATTTTTCTGCAATCATATCAAAAGCGTACGTAAAATATGAGGCTAATTTTTCAACTTTGTCAGATTTCGTTACTATTAAAAAATCATTCGTTCCGACATGACCGAGATAGTCATCTTTCTCTAGCACAGAAGTTATTATCGCCTGATAAGTCTGTAACATTTTATCTGCGGCAATTTCTCCGTATATCTCTCTATAAAATTCATAGTTATCTATATCCACGAGCATTGCATAAAAATTTTCATGTGGAGTCAGCAACAATCGTCTCAAATACTGAAAAGAGATTTTCGCATCATAAAGTTGAGTAACCGGATTAACATTATTTTCCGTGTGTCTACGAATGTGAGCATTTATACGAGCCTTGAACTCGTCTGTATCAATTGGCTCACTCAAAAAATCATCTGCTCCTGAGTTCAAAGTATCGAGTTTATCAGGCATGTGAGTCGACTTTGAAAGTGCTATCATCACCGGTCTAAACGTGTAACTTAAAATTCTGATTTTTTTGCACGTGTCCGCTATATTTTTTTCAAGACTATCAGAAATTAGTATTAAATCAGGCTCATACTTTGTCAATATATCGAGTGAAGCAGCAATAGTACTTTCACAAAAAACCGTAAACCCCATTTGTTCGAGTATTTTTTTGTATTTTGTAGAAAGCTCTACTCTTTTATCTATAATCAAAATAACTTGCTTTAGCATTATAGCAACTCTTTCAATTTTGCTTTTGCGTGTAATTCAGGAGTAAATATAGGAAACAGTAATTCAAAAGTACAACCGACCTCGTTATTTTTCACACTAATAGACCCATTCATTTGTTCAACCAATTGTTTAGTAATAAAAAGTCCGAGTCCGCTTCCTTGAGTTTTTCTGGTCAAGGGATTATCAATTCTGGAAAATTTATCAAATATTTTGGTCATATTTTCAGCTTCAACACCGATACCTTCGTCAGTAACCGTTATAGAAAGATTTTCATTTTTACTTTTAGCTGCAATTTTTACTATTGTTTTAGGATTAGAATATTTCGCAGCATTTTCGACTAAGTTGACCATGATTTGTTGAAATTTATCAACATCAACATAAATTTGCGGTGCGTTTTTATCTATATTTATTTCATAATTATGATTTTTGTATTGATTTTTGACAATTTGAACAGTTTGCTCAATTACAGATTTTACGTCAAGTATTTTGAAAATCAAAAGAGAATTACTCGATTGCATTTTAGAAATAGCCAAAAGATTTTCTACAAGCTTAATTAGCCTATTAGATTGGTCTTTGATGATATGTAAAAATTTTTCTTTTTGCTCATCAGAAAGTTGCTCACGAGAAGTCAAAAGCGTGTCAGCAAAACCCCTTATACTAGTAAGTGGGGTGCGCAACTCATGACTCACCGTCGAAATAAAATCTAAATATGTCTGTTCAATATCTTGCATAAAAGAATTATAGCAATTATTTTTAATAATTTAAAGACAGATTACGTAAAAAATATTTTTTGTACTAAAATAATATTAACAAAGGATTAAGCTAGAGGGAAATTATGAGTAACGCAGAAAAAACAGAATATAAAGACACATTAAATTTGGTCAAAACGACACTTGAAATGCGAGCAAACGCAGCCGTAAAAGAAATTGAAACTCAAAGATTTTGGGCAGAAAATAATATTTATGAAAAAATAAATGCGAAATGTGATAAAAACAATAAATTTATATTACACGACGGTCCACCATATTTAAGTTCAGAAAAAATCCATATAGGACACGCTTTGAACAAGATTTTAAAAGACATAATAATTCGATACAAAACTCAATGCGGTTGTTATTCGCCATACGTCCCAGGTTATGATGGGCATGGTTTGCCGATAGAAAATGCCGTTGTGAAAAACATAAAAGGCGGTCGTTCAGCCATTACGCCATACGAATTAAGACAAAAATGTAGAGAGTTTGCGATGAAGAACCTTAATGGTCAAGCAACTAATTTCAAAAGATTAGGTATATTAGGCAATTGGGAACACCCTTATGTCACAATAGCTTCTGAATTTGAGGCTGAGCAAATTCGAGTTTTCGGTGAAATGTTTAAAAAAGGTTATGTAGAAAAAGGCTTGAAAGCTGTATACTGGTGCACAGACTGTGAAACAGCATTAGCAGAAGCTGAAGTTGAATACGCAGACCACACAACGACAAGTATTTACGTCAAATTCAAATTCAAAGAAAACGATGAAAAAACAATTTATCAAAAAACGAATTTAAAAACTGATAAACCTCTATACGCTATTATATGGACCACCACACCTTGGACAATTCCATCTAATCGTGCAATATGCTTGAATGCACGTCTAAATTATTCACTGATACAGCGAGGTAATGATGTCTATGTAATTGCAACTGATTTAATTTCTTCTGTTTTAGCAGATTTAGGTTGGGAACAACCTGAAATTACTGTTCTAGCTGATATTAAAGGCGCTGAATTAGAAGGATTTGAAACGACTCACCCACTTTACCCTGAAGTCACTAGTCCGATAATCTTGGGTGACCACGTTACAGCTGAATCCGGTACAGGTTGCGTTCATACAGCACCCGGACATGGTGTTGAAGACTGGGAAATAGGATTAAAATATGGTATTGAAGTATTTTCGCCAATAGATGCAAAAGGCTGTTGGACCAATCAAGTCCCCGATATGGAAGGAATACACTACAGCAAAGGAAATAATATCGTTATTGAACATCTGGAAAATGCAAATGTTTTGTTAGGTAAAAAAGACATCGTTCACAGCTACCCACATTGCTGGCGCTGCAAAAAACCTGTAATTTTCAGAGCAACTGACCAATGGTTTGTCAAAGTTAAAAAATTTAAACAACAAGTTCTTGATGAAATCAAAAAAGTTAAATGGATACCATCATCAGGAGAAAGTCGTATTTCAAACATGGTTGAAATGCGTTCTGACTGGTGCATTTCCCGCCAACGAGCATGGGGAGTGCCTATCCCTGTATTTTATTGTAAAGATTGTGGCGAAGTTATTGTTAATGACGAAACTATTGAACATGTCGCAAAACTTTTCGAAAAAGAAAGTTCTGACGCATGGGTAAATTATACGGAAAAAGAATTAATGCCTGCAGATTTCAAATGTCCAAAATGTAACGGCTCAAATTTCAAAAAAGAAACAGATATTATGGACGTTTGGTTCGATTCAGGAGTCACTCACAGAGCAGTAGTCGCTAAACGTTCAGAAGAATTAGGAGAATTACCTGTTGAGATGTATCTCGAAGGCTCCGACCAACACAGAGGTTGGTTCCAATCATCTTTACTCACTTCTGTTGCGACGAAAGGCAAAGCGCCCTACAAAGAAGTCTTGACTCATGGCTTTGTCCTCGACGGCGACGGTCGTAAAATGAGTAAATCATTAGGAAATGTCATTGTGCCTCAAGATATCATAAAGATTTACGGTGCAGATGTTCTACGTCTTTGGGCGGCTTCTGTTGATTACAGAAATGATATAAAAATCGGAGATACAATCATCAAACAATTGGTTGAAATTTTCAAAAAAACAAGGAATACTGCAAGATTTTTACTCGGCAATATTTATGACTTTGACCCTAAAACTGATTACGTTAAATACGAAAATCTGAAAAGCATAGACAAATTCGCTTTGCATAAATTAAATATTTTAATCAGAAATGTCGAAGACTCATTTGGTTCTTACGAATTTTATAAATATTTTCAACATTTGCAAAACTTTGCGGCAGTAGATTTAAGCTCATTTTACTTGGATATCGTGAAAGATAGACTTTATACGGCAGGTAAAAAATCACTTTCTCGCAGAGCTTGTCAAACAGTGCTTTATGAGATTTCTCAAACATTAGTAAGAATTTTAGTTCCTGTAATGCCTCATCAAGCTGAAGATATTTGGCAAAATATTATCACTGAACAAAAAGACAATGTTGAAAGCGTTTTGTTGCTGAACAAAGCTAAAGTAACTCCGGATTGGGATAATTCGCAAATTGATGCTGAGTTTAGCGAAATTTTAAAATTGCGTGAAATAGTAACTCGTGCAATTGAACCGCTCAGAGCCGATAAAAAAGTCGGAAGTTCTCTTGAAGTCGCAGTTTACATAAATACTGATAAAAATTTAGAAATTTTAAACAAAAACGAAGCTGATTTATGCAACATATTTATAGTTTCTCAAGCTTATATAAACGAACAACCTGAAAGTGATGTTTTAAATGAATACAAGGAAGAAGAATATTCAATAATTGTCACAAAAGCAGAAGGCGAAAAATGTGAAAGATGTTGGAAATACAGGAAATTAGGTACAGAAACCGGTTATCCGACGATTTGCAAAGACTGTTATGAGGCAATAAATTCTTAAAATCAATAAAAAATATAAAACAAAAGCCGTGACAATTCTGTACACGGCTTTTTTATTGATGTTCGTTATACCTAAACGTTGAGTAATGACCCCATTGTCAGCCAAGCTAATTCTTGCTTTGCCGCATTTGACGTGCTATCACCAAGAATTTCATCAACTTCAGGATAAATTTTATCATATAACTCATCTATAGTACTTATAAAATCTTCTATACGAGCTTCTTCTTCCGGAGAAACTTTAATATTGCCACTTGCAAGCATAGCCTCAGCAACTGATGGTTGCGCAGTAGAAACCATATTCAACGAACCAATGTTAGCAAGATAGTCCATAGCTATTTCAGGTGCAACAGTTTTTTGAGATGAAGAAGTATTGCCTTGTTCTTCGGCTTTGTCATTAGTTGGCTGATTTTTAGACTTTGAGTCGTCTTTGTCGATAGTTACTTTAGGACGAAAGTTGAATTCCGGTGTTATATTTGACATTTGCATCTCCTTGTTTTTATCCTGATTGATAAATTTTATATCGTCCAAAACAATTAAAACTTTAATAATTAATTAAGAAAAATCGTTATTTGTTACAAAACTTTACAGCTGTTTTGAAATCAGTTTTGTTGCAATGCAATCTAGATTTTTGACAAAATTTGAGTTAAGTCTTTTTCAGTTACAATAATATTGGCTTCTTTTTTAAGAACATCTTTTGCACAAAAAGCGACTTTCAAACCTGCATGCCTGAACATAGAGATATCATTTGCGCCATCACCGATTACGAGCGTATTTTCCTTTGTTACGCAAAGAATTTTTTGCAAATTTTTCAGCATTTCACCTTTGCTGAAATTGAACATCATCTCACCACCAACGAGTCCTGTAAGTAATCCTGATTTTTCATGGAAAATATTTGAAAATTCTCCATCGTAACCTATTTTTTTCATAGCAGGGATTGTTGCATTTTTGAAACCGCCTGAAAAACAAATGACTTTATAACCCATTTTTTTTAGTTCAGTGACTGTTTCAGTTGCACCATTCATCAATGGTAAATCAGAACAGATTTCATTGACTTTCGCAACCGACAAACCTTTCAGCAGTGAAACACGGTATGTTAAACTTTCGAAAAAATCTAATTTACCTTGCATAGCTTTGTCTGTAATTTCTTTAATTTGCGCATGTAAATTAAATTCCTTTGCCAAAAATTCAAGTGTCTCCCCATCCATCAAGGTCGAATCAAAATCAAAAACAGCTAATTTCATTTACACCTCAACTTTTTCAAGGTTGTTGATAACAGCAGACGTAAAATCTTGAGTAGTCGCTTTTCCGCCCAAATCAGGAGTTAAAAAATCTTTATTTTCAAGAGTTTTAAACAGCGCATTTTCGATATTTTCAGCGTAAGCATTTTCGTTTATATATTTCAACATCATAATTGCAGAAAGTAAAAGTGCCGTAGGATTAGCCACATTTTTCCCTTTTATATCAGGTGCAGAGCCGTGCACAGGTTCGAATACAGCCGCTTCTAGCCCTATATTTGCGCCTTGAGCGACACCCAAGCCGCCGATTAAGCCAGCAGTTAAGTCTGAAACTATATCTCCATATAGGTTTGGTAAAACTAAAACATCAAATTTTTCAGGATTTTGAACGAGTTGCATGCATAAATTATCGACTAAAATTTCCTTATACTCTATCTGTGGATATTTCGCAGCTATTTCACGAGCGCAATTTAAAAACAGCCCATCTGTAAGTTTGCAAATATTAGCTTTTGTCACCGCCGTTACTGTCTTGCGGTTATTTTTTACAGCATAATCAAATGCAAATTTCGCAATTCGCAATGACGCTTTTTTCGTAATAATTTTGATAGATTCAGCTGTTTCTTCATCAATTTGTCGTTCTATACCAGCGTATAAGTCTTCTGTATTTTCACGAACAACCACGATATCTACGTTGTCGAACCTTGTTTTAATTCCTACAAGATTCTTACATGGACGTAGATTTGCATATAAATCTAATTCTTTTCGCAGTTGCACGTTAACACTACGGAAGCCTTTGCCTATCGGGGTAGTTACAGGAGCTTTAAGCGCAATTTTGTTTTTCTTTATTGAATTTACTACTCTTATTGGAAGTGGTGAGCCTTCTTTTTCTGCAACATCAGCACCGGCGTTTTGAATATCCCAATTAATTTTCAATCCACTTTTTTCAATAATTTCAACAACGCTGTTTGCTATTTCCGGTCCTATTCCGTCTCCTGGTATCAGTGTAATATTATGCGACATTATTTTTCCTCGTTAAACTATGTTTTTTATTATTTTACATCAAAATATTTGTTTTTTATAATAAAACATCTCGTTTAAAATTTTTGTTGAGCAGTTCAATGTTTCTGCGAGTAAGGTGCGTAAAATTTTTATACTTCAATCATTGAAAAATATGATAAAATTATTTTATGAAAAAGTTTTTTGTAATAATTGCAATTTTATTTGTTTCATCTTTGTCAGCGTTTGCTGAAACGATTAACGTAGTTCAAGTCACAGATGTTAATATTTCGTCTTTGTGTTCTGATATGGAAAATGCAAGAAACTCTCAAAAATTGAAGCAATTTGTCGAAGAAATGAACTCGTACGAAGATATTGATTTGATTGTATTCACAGGCGACAATATAGAAAATTCGAAAAAAGAAGAATTAAAACTTTTTTGTAAAATAATCAAAGAACTAAAAATCCCTTATTACGTTGCGCTTGGCGAAAATGATGTTCATTTAGTAAATGGTATGTCGAAAAGCGATTATATGATTTACTTGAGCGCTAAAAATCAAAACCAATTAACTGAATTATCTAATTATGAAGCGAAATTTAACAAAGATTTTTTAGTAATAATCCTCGACGGTTCACAGCCACGAATGAAAAGTCCAAGAGGCTCTTACAGCGCCAGTACTTTGGTATGGCTCGACAAAACATTGAGAATGAATTGCCGTAAAAAAGTTTTGATTTTTCAGCATTTTCCAATAAATTTGCCTAACAACGACTACAGGTATTCTACACGGGAACCTGACAAATATCAGGCTGTTTTGAATAAACATAAAAATGTTGTTTTAATTGCGTCAGGTCATTTTGACGCTGATGAGGTAGTGCAGGATAAAAGAGGTATTTACCATATTTCGACACCATCTTTTGATAATTATCCGGCTGTATTTAGAAAAATCCAAGTAAATTACCAAAAATCACTCAAAAAAGAAAATACTATACTAGATGTAAAGACGGAAACAGTAGGATTTTAGCCATGAAAAAAATTGCATTTGTACCAATTGACAACAGACCTGTATGTTATTGTTTGCCTAAACAAATAATAGATTTTAGCGACGATTATGAAATTTTTTTACCACCAAGAAATTTACTAGGCGGACTAAAAACTAACGCAGACGCTAAAAAAATTCTCGAATGGTTAAAATCTGTTGAAAATCCTGACTATATAGTTATTGCTCTTGATACTATAGCCTATGGCGGGTTGATTAACTCTAGAAAGTCAGAAGATGTGTATGAAAGAATTGTTGAAAATTTGGAAAATTTAAAAAATATTTTGAGCAAAAAAACAGCAAAAGTTTTTGCATTTTCAAGTATAATGCGTATTTCGAACAACAATATAAATGAAGAAGAAAAAACATACTGGTCACAATACGGAAAAAAAATATTTGATTATTCCTATAATAAACATCGTGCGGAGGCACTTTTCGAGGCAGAAGCGCAAAATAAATGTAATTGTATTAAAAATACTTTACCAAAGGCGATTATCGACGATTACACTCAAACAAGAGAAAGAAATTTTAATGTAAATAAATACTATCTTGAGTGGCTTAAAAATGGGATTTTAGATTTTATAGTTTATTCAAAAGACGATTGCGCTCAATATGGGTTTAATGTGAAGGAAGCACAGATTTTGCAGCAAATGATAAACGATGAAAATCTCGATGCTACTGTAAAAACAGGCGCAGATGAAATACCACTAACGTTACTCTCAAAAGTGTTTACAGACAATAAAACAATCAAAATTAAAACTATTTTTACGCAACCAGAATTTACGAGTAAAATATCAAAATATGAAGATATATCTGTAAAAACTTCTGTCAGTCTGCAAATAGAATTAGCTGGAGCGATTGAGACAGAAAATGAGCAAGACGCCGACTTGATTTTATTGGTCAACAATTTTAAAAATGAACAGGGTGAGCTCGTAATGGGCGTTTACGAGGAGGGCTTTTATGACCAGTTTGAGTTGCCTAAAAAGCCTTATTTTATAGCGGATATTTTGAATGCCAATGGCGCAGATAACAGCTTTGTAGCAACACTTTTTAACAAAAACCAGAGTGTTGACACTTTGTACGGTTATGCCGGTTGGAATACCACAAGTAACACGTTAGGCAGTGTCATAGCCATTTCGTTATCAAGGTTAGTTTCAAAATCAATTGATATTAGAAAATTTAATCTGACAATATTTACGAGATTTTTAGACGACTGGGCTTACCAATCTAATGTAAGACAACAAATGAAAACCACTAATTGTGGGCTCTCTGAGGATACTGTAAAAGAATTGATGGTGCCTTACGAAAATATATTGAAAAATTTTTTGAAAACAGATTTTTCTGATATTGTATACGAATTTCCTTGGGACAGATTTTTTGAAATCGAATGCAAACTTTCCGCTTAATGATGACGTAACCAATTTATTTGATTTAAGCAATATCACACCTTGTGGAGAAAGCATGATGAACACCAATACTAAAATATTTATTACAACTTATTTAATATCAACCGGCACGACGCATTAAGTCAGATATTTTTATTTCAGAAGTTGATTTTGGTTTCTTAGGAATAGAGTCTACAATCTTTTCAGACTCTGCATTTTTGGTTAACCATGCTAAGCCGACGTATGATTTGTCTTCTTTTTTTAACATCAATAGGTCTTTTATAAAATCTATTATTCCGTTCATTGTCTTTCCCTCGTTACTGTTGTCTTTAAAAATATTATATACCATTTTTAAATTATTTTGAATGTTTTTTAATCCCCTGTTGTGCTATATTTTTAATACTATGAAAAATATTAATCATTCTATTGAAGAAAATAACTCTCAACTCGCCTGCGAACTATGTTGTGATAGTATCGATTATGACAATATTATTAAAGAATTACAAAATAATAATATCATAAAAAAACAAGCTTGCTTGCTTAATTTACAAGAAATAAGACAGCAATCGGACGCTGATAAATTGCTTCAAAATCTAACTAAACAAGATGGCAGAATTAGAGAAACTACCGCATTCAAAATAAACGAACTTGTGAAAGAGAACAAATTCACAAAATTTTTTCAATCAAAATCTGTAATGCAAACACTTTTAGAAGGCTCTACTGACGTTAATCCTGCTATTTGTCGTTTAATCATTGAAGTGTTAACATTTATAAACGAAAGAAATATACTAATTGATTTAATTCTGGAAAAATTAGACGTTTTGGTGAATGAAATAGAAAAAGAGTGCAGTAGCATACCTAAACATTTGATTAACAAAAAAACATTCAAATTATACTGGACATTTGAAGCTCTAACTACAGTTTTAGACGCTGCGCTTACCACGAAGTACAAAGTTGACTTTAACTTGTTAAAGCTCCAAAATGTTATAGAAAAGATGTCTATTTTTGATGACTACACGATACGTGAAAAAGTTTACAAACTTTTAAAAGTAATGAACTCAGCGCAAATAAAAAATGAAGTTTTGAATAACTGCTACTCAAAACTCTCTAAAGATGAAAATTTTTATGTCGGACTGAACTAAGCTATTTCGTCGAAAGCTTTTTCTTTTTCGTATTCAGCTTCGAGTCGCTCGCCGTTCTTATTCAATGCATTTACGCCGACAGCTGCGACTACACCGGCTAATGCCCCAACACCAATAAAAAGAGGTGCTGAACGTGCCGTTTTTACAAGCGTATTGAACGTATGTTCACCAAAGTTTTTTACATCTTTTGATATATTACTATACGAGCTCATTAACTGCTCTACGCCGTTTTGAATTTCTTTAGAACTTTTTTGAAATACAGCATTTTTTTCGAGATTTTCAACGTTTTCACCTTTTTTACCTACAACGGCTAGAAAAGTACTGTATACTTTATTTTCAGGATTTTTTTTTGCTGCATTTTCTATGTTTTCAATAAATTCTTTGCGAATATTTGTGCTCAAACCTGTCTGCTCACGAGTAAAAAAGTCTTTATTATACAAATTTTTTTCTTTTTCAGTCAAAGGCAACGTATATTTCAGGGCATAACCGCCCAATGCTCCCATTGCAGCATAATTAAACATACTTACTTTAGGTTCTGAATTATTGACACAACTAACTCTTGTCATGGGGATTTTCCTTACTTTGCTCTTTCTTAAAAAATACTCAATTTTTGGCATTCTACCACTTATAAATACAAAAGTCAAGCTTTTGTTCTAGTTAAAAGGCAAAAGAATTGTACAACAAGGCTTATAAGATTATTTAACAAGTTAAAAAAAAACGGATACAAAAAAAGAGGTTTTTTATCAATAAAAAACCTCTTTAAAAATGTAATATTATTATACAGCAGCAGTAGTATGAGCCTGATTAATCACATTTTGCAATGCGTCTAAAGCATCGTCAGGCAATCTGTCTAAGCCTGCTTTTTCAACTTCTCTCGATTTAACGAATTCAATTCTGTCTTGCACACGTTTAACGAATTGGTCAGCATAGTCTTTATCAGCAAAAGAAGCGTCAAAGCCATCAATATCCATAATTTCAATATCAGAGAAATTTTCCCATTTACGGAACTTAGCGTTTCCTTCAACGATAGCTTCAAGAATACCCAAAGTGTGTTTAGGTTGAACTTTAGTACCCATAAAATCACCGGTATTCAAAATATAACAAGCAACACCATCTTGAATAAGTTGTTTAAATCTATTGTAATCCATTTCTAGAGGGTAAACTCTGAATGGGTTAGCATAAGGCTCAACGACTAAAGCATTTGGATCAACACCGGCGACCAATCTTTCAGCAGATGAGCGTTTCGTAGCTAAAGTAGCACCCATAGCAGAGCCGAGCGAAGCACCATTAAGTTTCAATACAGGTGGAATTGTCGGATCTTTCATCAACCAGAAAATAGCATTTATTGACTCGTTAATTCTATCAACTCTATTAGGTGACCAGAGTTTCGATTTAACTGCACGACCGTTGCCATTTCTTATATCTTCAGTAATTGAATAGACTTTGCCATCAGAACCCTCGATAGCACCATTGTTTTGTTGAGTAAGAATATATTTATTGTCTTCACAACCCATCGGATAGTCAGCCGTTTTATCGAAATAAGCAGGTTCAAGAGCAATTGTGTACTTGTCATGAACGTTAATTACAAAAGCATCATCGTGTAAAACTGTGATATCGTACTTATTGTTGTGTTTAGCATGAGTAATAGTAGATTTACCAGAGCCCGAAAGTCCAAAAACAGCAGCTTGGAAAGAGCGACCAGCTTCTAAATTGTATCTTTTCATACCGCCATGACATGACGCATAACCATTTCTGGCAGCAGCGCCCCATGCAAGTGTCAATGTACCTTTTTTATGTTCTCCGAAATATCTCATGCCTAGAATTGCGGCACAATTGTGTTTCGGGTCAAAGAATGTTAATCCATAAGGGAAATCAGGATGTGTCCAGTCAGGATCAGAAAATACGTATATATCACCTTCTGATATTTCTCTTGAATTAGAGTACATTTCAGCGTAAGTTTCATTTATGTACTGGAAGTTTAAAAGCCAAGAATACATAACGTTTTCAAAACCTTCAGGGATTAGCAAATGGGCTTTAATCATAAAGTCATTGTCTAGACCAACCACTGCTTCCGTACGATACATCAGCCTGTCACGAGTATTGTAAACAGCTTCTCTTATTACAGGCAAAAGCTGTTTTAAATCACAACCAGGTTCACCGACGATTTTTCTCGCAGCAGCACAACGACCGACAACAGTTCCATCGTTGAATAGTAGTTGATTAGCGCCTTGAGGTAAACCGATTTTTTCCGGCATATAAACCGGCATTCCTGTTAATTCAATAGTTCCTGAGCTATCTTTAGCGAGTTTATAAGCTTCAGCTACCGACTTTACAGGTTCTACATTGTTACCGAAGAACGGAGCAGTAAGGGTTGCACGAGCAGCCGATGTAATTTGCTTTAGTTCTTCAGAGTTTCTAAAAAATTCAATTGTACTCATTTTTTTCTCCTTTTAAATTATGACTTGAATTTGATTAATGACATAGTGATAATAAAACACCTGCCGCAACAGCTGAGCCGATAACACCGGCAACATTAGGTCCCATTGCGTGCATTAGCAGGAAGTTTTGGTTATTGTATTCCAATCCGACTTTATTAACAACACGAGCTGCCATCGGCACGGCTGAAACGCCTGCTGCGCCGATAAGCGGATTGATTTTTTCTTTCGATAGAAAATTCATTATTTTGGCAAAAATAACGCCTGATGCAGTAGCCAGCGAAAAAGCTAATAAGCCTAAGAACAAAATCCCTAAAGTTTCAAGCGAAAGAAATTTGTCAGCCGACAGCTTCGAACCAACAGAAAGACCGAGCAAAATAGTAACAATATTGATAAATTCATTTTGCAAAGTTTTCGATAACCTTTCAGTGACACCACATTCTTTAACAAGATTGCCAAAAGTTAAAGCACCTATAAGAGGCGTAGCACTCGGTAAAAAGATAATGCACAAAGCTAAAACGATAAGAGGAAATATAATTTTTTCTCTTTGCGTAACAGGACGAAGTTGACACATTTGTATTTTTCTTTCAGCTTCAGTCGTGAGAGCTTTCATTATCGGCGGTTGAATTATAGGGACAAGTGCCATATAAGAATACGCAGCAACCGCAATTGCGCCAAGTAAATCAGGCGCTAATTTTGAGGTAACAAAAATAGAGGTAGGACCGTCAGCACCACCGATAATACCAATTGAAGCTGCTTCAGCCATTCCGAAGTCAAATCCACAGTATTGCCCCAAGAATAATGCACCTAAAAGAGCACCAAATATTCCAAATTGAGCCGCACCACCGAGTAAAGCCGTTTTGGGATTCGCAATTAATGGACCAAAATCAGTCATTGCACCAACGCCCATAAATATGAAAAGTGGAAACAAACCAGATTCTATACCTGCGCTATAAATTATGTGTAAAAATCCACCATCTTGCGCTATGCCTGCGACTGGAATATTTGCCAATATTCCTCCAAAGCCAATAGGCAAAAGTAATAGCGGTTCGTAACCTTTTTTTATCGCAAGAAACAATAAAAGCAAGCACACCGCAAACATTATAATAGTTCCGTAAACATGCAAAAATTGTTCAATACCTGAAAGCCCCTCCAACGGAGATTTTACAATATTTGCGAAACCTGTTTCATTATATAAATCAATTAAACCGTTTAGTATATTCACATTACGCTCCTTTTTAATTAATACTTACTAAAGTTTGCCCAGAAGTGATATGATCTCCAGTAGAAACCATAACAGCTGAGACACAACCATTTGTAGGTGCCTTAATTTCTGTTTCCATTTTCATAGCTTCGACAACAATAAGCGTGTCGCCCTCTGATACTGTGTCATTTTGATTAACCAACACTTTCATCACAGCTCCCGGCAATGGCGCTTTGACTTCTGTAGCATCACTTGAAGACTCAGTTGCTGTTTTTTCAGCTATTCCCGCTGTCATCGAAACATCGTAAGTTTTGTTATTTACAACAGCTTTTCCGCCATCGAATTTTACACAATAAACTTTGTCGTTTACTTTAACTGTGTAACTGTCAGATTTTTCGCTATCAGAACATGCAGTGTCTGGATTTGAGATGTTTTTGCGAACATTTGTCGTGGCTTCACCTTTCAAGAAAGTAATACCTTTTTCTTTACAAGCAGCTGCAATGAATAAATTTTCTTCTGTTTCTTCTAAATTTGCGTCTTTCAACAATTTGCGAGCAACGTCAATACCTTTATTTTCATCTTTTTCATTCAAATCCAAAACAGTTTCATTAGTAGGCTCCAAACCTAATTGTTCTGCAGAAATTTTAATAATCTCAGCATCTGGTTCACAAGGTGTTTTACCAAAATAGCCCAAGACCATTTTTCCGTAACCGTCAGCAATTTTTTGCCAATCTCCGAACATTACATTATTGAAAGCTTGTTGAAAATAGAATTGAGACACAGGCGTAACCGAAGTACCAAACCCGCCTTTTTTAACGACTTCATTCATTGCCTCAATAACTGCTGGATATTTTTCCAAAATGTCATTATCTCTCATCATTTGTGTATTAGCGGTCAAAGCGCCTCCCGGCATTGGAGAAAATACAATCATCGGGTCAACAGCAGCGGCTTCAGGAGGCATAAAGTAATCTTTCATGCAATTTTTGAAAACAGCTTCAGTTTCTACGATTTTGTCTATATCAATACCTAAATCATATTCAGAACCTCTTAGCGCATGCCACATGGAGATAATGTCAGGCTGACTCGTACCACCTGAAACAGGTTTCATCGCAAGGTCAAGTCCATCAGCACCACCATCGAGTGCAGCTAAATACATTGCCAAACCAGTGCCGGCAGTTTCATGTGAGTGAAATCTAATATGAGTTTCAGGCAGTAACGCACGAGCTCTTTTCACTGTTTCATAGACAGTAGCAGGAGTAGAAGTACCTGAAGCGTCTTTAAAAGCCAAAGAATTAAACGGTAAACCTGAATCTAAAATTTTTCTCAATACCATTTCGTAAAAATCCGGATTGTGAGCGCCTTCACAACCTAAAGGCAATCCCATCATCGTTATTGTAACTTCATGATTTAATCCGTTATTACTTATACACTGACCGCTGTATATTAAATTATTTACATCATTTAGGGCGTCGAAATTACGAATAGTCGTCATTCCATGTTTTTTAAACAATTTAGCATGTAAATTGATTACATCTTTTGTTTGTGACTCAAGTCCAACAACATTAACACCACGAGCAAGCGTTTGTAAATTAACGTCATCGCCGACAGTAGCTCTGATTGTATCCATCATCTCGAATGCATTTTCATTGCAGTAAAAAAACGGAGACTGAAATCTAGCGCCACCGCCAACTTCAAAATGTCTTATACCTGCTTCTACGGCTGATTTTAATGCAGGCAAAAAATCTCTTGAAAAAACTCTTGCCCCATAAACAGATTGAAAACCGTCTCTGAATGATGTGTCCATAACTCTGATTTGTTTTTTTGTCATTTTCTTATTTCCTTTTTTCTAATTAACGCAAAGCTTTTGTAGCTGCTATAGCAACAGCTATTTCTTCATCTAAACTTGTATCCTTTTTAACTTTTGAAGCAGTAACAACCACAGCTTCCGGGAATAGTTTATTAATTACCACCATAATTTTTGCAGTAATACTCATAGTAATTACAAGTATCAACAGAAAGCCAAAAACTACGCCAATTCCTACTATTGTAACGAAAAGTCCATCTTCTAACATGTCATATCTCCCATTAGTATTTTATATTCCTTTTTATCATTTTGTATTTGTAAAGAGCCATCATTGTTAATGGCTATTGCCAACCCTGACTGTTCCTTATCTAAATTCTTTACTAAAATTTCTTTGCCGATAAAAGAACATTTTTGCACATACCTTGATTTTATGAAAGCAAAACCATCTAGTAAAAATTTTTCGTAATCTGCGAAAAAATCAGTCAGCAAAGTTTCTAAAAATTGTTGTTTATCAATTTTTTGCTTTTTTTCAATATTCAATGCAGTTGCAGGCTGGTCAATCAAATCTAATTCAGCCTGAGTCATGTTCAAGTTAATTCCAAAACCTAAAACTAAACCTTTAAAATTTTGCCCTTGAAAAGACGTTTCACTCAAAATCCCAGCAATTTTCTTGCCTTTAATCAAGACATCATTGGGCCATTTTATTTCAGCATTGACATCGTACTTTTCAAATGTTTCACAAAGTATAACCGAAAAATATTGTGTAAAATTCGCCAAAAAAGAATTAGGAGCATGCGCAAAATCAGGCTTTAAAACAATAGAAGCGTATAAATTATCTTCATTAGCAGAAAGCCATTTTCTTTTAAAACGACCGTAACCACTAATTTGCTTCGCAGCCACAATAATCGTTTTATTGGCAATTTCTGCAATATTTGACATTGCATACTCATTCGTAGAACTTAATTGTTCATAATATTTGATGTTCAGTGTGTTCATAGTATCTATCATAATTCCAAGGTTAATTACCTTGCTAACATAATACTACAAACAAAATAATTGTGCAGTAAATCTTCCAATCATCTAATGCTAATTAGAGTCGATATTTGACATAAATACACTAAAAAAGCAGGC
>CAZTVM010000003.1:19633-42875 GCA_964617065.1 uncultured Muribaculaceae bacterium | reverse complement strand
CAAAATCACTCAACCAAGGTGCGATTTATCCGTGGGCTAAAACAGGCAATCCATATTACCATGAGTTATTGGCATCTGTTTCTCGTCACTATGATATTGATATGGACATGCCGTTTGAAGATTTGTCAGCCGAAAATCAAAAAATCATTTTGTATGGTACAGGCAACCAAAAAATAAAATTGCGTTATCCGAATTTCAGCGGACATGGTTGGGACACAGTTTCGAAGGCTTATTGTGGAGTGGTCAATTATTTTCAGAAAAAATATAATGAGTCAAACTCTGACGAAGTTCGAGCGGATATTCAAAAATACATGTCTTCAATCCCATGTTCAGCTTGTAACGGAGGAAGATTAAAACCTTTTTCGCTTGCTGTAAAAATTAACGATAAAAACATTTATGAAGTTTGCAAAATGCAAATAAGTGATTGTTACAAATTTATATCAGGATTGTTTTTAGAGTTAAATGATTACGAAATGGCAATTGTGAAGCAAGTTTTGGAAGAAATCAGAGCGAGATTAAAATTTTTAATTGATGTAGGTTTAGATTATCTTGATTTAGCACGTTCAGCAGGCACTTTGTCAGGTGGAGAGGCACAGCGTATAAGACTGGCTACACAAATCGGAAGTGGTCTTTCAGGAGTTTTGTACGTGCTTGATGAACCGTCTATAGGATTGCATCAATTCAACAATGATATGCTGATAAAAACGCTAATACATTTACGTAATCTGGGGAATACGCTGATTGTCGTAGAGCATGATGAAGATACGATAAAAAATGCTGATTACATTGTTGACATAGGTCCTTATGCTGGTGTGAACGGAGGCAGAATTGTTGCTTACGGAACGCAAGAAGATATTATGCAAAATCCTAACTCAATCACAGGTAAATATTTGAGCGGGAAAGCTGTTATTCCCATTCCGAAAAAGCGTAGAGAAGGAAATGGTCAATTTTTGAATGTTATCGATGCTGACAAAAATAATTTGAAAAACATTAATTTGGATATTCCATTAGGGAAAATAGTTGCAATTACAGGTGTCAGTGGGTCGGGAAAATCGACGCTCATGCAAGATATTATTCACGAATATGCAATACATGAATTGCGTGGTAACAAGCCAAAGCCCCAAGGAGTTAAGAAAATATTAGGTTTTGAAAACATTGACAAGATTATAGATATAGACCAGTCGCCGATAGGTCGCACACCTCGTTCAAATCCTGCAACGTACACTGATTTATTCACTCATATAAGAGATTTATATGCAAAAACGAATGAATCTAAATTGCGAGGCTACAAACAAGGACGGTTTAGTTTCAATGTAAAAGGCGGTCGTTGTGAGGCTTGCAAAGGCGATGGCGTTATAAAAATTGAGATGAATTTTCTTTCAGATGTTTATGTGAAGTGTGATGTTTGCAAAGGGCGTAGGTATAATCGTGAGACACTCGAGGTTAAATATAAGGGCAAAAGTATTGCAGATGTTCTGGATATGACTGTTGCAGAGGCTTTAGAATTTTTTAAAAATCATCCAAAGATTAAAAACCGTTTGCAGACGCTTTATGATGTCGGTCTTGATTACATAAAATTAGGTCAAAGTGCGACAACACTTTCAGGCGGTGAAGCGCAAAGAATTAAACTAAGTTCTGAATTGAATAAAAAAGCTACAGGTAGAACATTATATTTACTCGATGAACCATCTGTCGGTTTGCATTGGTATGATTTGGACAAACTTATTAAAATACTGAATACACTTGCTGACAATGGAAACACAATTTTAATTATTGAGCATAATATGGATATTATCAAAATTGCTGACCACATAATTGACTTAGGTCCTGACGGTGGTAATAACGGCGGCTATGTCATTGCTGCAGGGACGCCTGAGGAAGTTGCAAATATTGAAAATTCGCATACCGGAAATTATCTAAAAAACTGGTTGAAATAGTAAATTACGATTAATTATTAATTAAAAATAAATTTTTAAGAAATAAAAAAAAATATTATTATAATAAATAATATAAAGATGTTTTATTTTTTCCCAATAATTAATAAAAGGACGTAAATTATGATAGATTTCAACAAGCTAACTCAACATGCGCAACAAATTCTTTTGAGTTCTCAACAAATAATGTACCGATTTAACAATTCTCAAATTGAGCCGGAACATTTGCTTTTGGCGATGGTGGAAGACAAGAAAGGCATAAGTGCTGAATTTTTAGATGAATTAAAAATATCGACATCAGCATTTGAAGGGAAATTGTTATCAGTAATTAATGAAAAGCCAAAAATACAAAATGCAGCTGTATCACAGCAACTTTTTTTGTCAGAAGCTACGGTAAAAATTTTTGATATAGCAGCAGAAATTTCACAAAATTTAAAAGACACTTTTATCAGTATTGAGCATATATTGTTGGCTATGACAAAACTCAACAATAGTGCAATTCAAAAATTTCTCGCTCAAAATAACGTAAATGAGGTTTCAGTTCTGAAAGCTATGCAGCACATAAGAGGTAATCGAAAAGTGGATTCAAAAAACGCAGAAGACAATTATCAAGCGCTTGAAAAATATTCAACGGATTTAACAGAAGTCGCAAGAAAAGGCAAATTAGACCCGGTAATAGGTCGTGATGAAGAAATCAGAAGAATTATTCAAGTATTAAATCGGAAAACGAAAAACAATCCTGTGCTAATAGGCGAACCGGGAGTGGGCAAAACGGCGATTGTCGAAGGGCTAGCGCAACGTATAATTCGTGGAGATGTGCCTGAAAATTTGAAAAATTCGAAATTAATAGCACTTGATTTAGGCGCATTAGTGGCAGGGGCAAAATTTCGTGGCGAATTTGAAGAACGATTGAAAGCTGTCTTGAAAGAAGTTGAAGCAGCTAATGGTGAAATCATTATGTTTATTGATGAATTGCATACGGTAGTCGGCGCAGGTGCGACAGAAGGTTCTATGGACGCAGGTAATCTTTTGAAGCCAATGCTGGCGAGAGGAACTTTGCGTTGTATCGGTGCAACGACAATAAATGAGTACAGAAAATATATCGAAAAAGACCCAGCGCTGGAACGACGTTTTCAAACTGTTTTTGTGGGCGAACCTTCAGTTGAAGACACCATAAGTATTTTACGTGGACTGAAAGAACGCTATGAAGTCCATCACGGCATAAGAATAAAAGATGCAGCTTTGATTGCTGCTGCAAAATTGTCTAATAGATATATTACAGACAGATTTTTACCTGATAAAGCAATTGACCTTGTAGATGAAGCAGCTTCTTCTTTGCGTATCGAAATTGACTCAATGCCTGAAGAAATTGACTCTATGACACGACAAAAAATACAATTGGAAATTGAACGAGAAGCGTTGAAAAATGAAATAAGTTCAGAAAATGAACAAAAAATTATAGATATTACATCGCAAATTGATAAACTCAACGATAAAATTAATGTTCTGAAAACGCAATGGGAAAAAGAAAAAAGCTCTATTGTGTCTGAAACGCAAATAAAAGAAGAAATAGAAAAAACTAAAATTGCTATTGAAAAAGCAGAACGAGAAACAGATTTACAGAAAGCAGCTGAACTAAAGTACGGCAAACTGATAGAATTAGAAAATAAACTGAAATCGACAATAAAAAATGAATCACAAAACCAACTTTTGAAAGAAGAAGTTGACGAGGAAGATATAGCCGAAATAGTCAGCAAATGGACAGGTATTCCAATAAGTAAACTAGTTCAAAGTGAAACGGACAAACTGCTGGAAATGGAAAGATACTTGCAAAGACGAGTAGTTGGACAAGATGAGGCGCAAGTAGTTGTATCAGATGCGATAAGACGAGCACGTTCAGGTTTGAATGACCCGAAAAGACCGATAGGCACATTTTTGTTTTTAGGACCGACAGGTGTAGGTAAAACTGAATTGGCGAAATCATTGGCAGAATTTATGTTCAATGATGAAAATTCAATTATCCGTATTGATATGAGTGAATATATGGAAAAGCACACAGTTGCAAGACTTATAGGTGCACCTCCAGGCTACGTCGGCTATGAAGAAGGCGGTCAACTCACGGAAGCTGTCAGAAGAAAGCCATACTCTGTCATACTTTTTGATGAAATCGAAAAGGCTCATCCAGATGTTTTCAACATAATGTTGCAAATTTTTGATGATGGGAGGTTGACAGACTCAAAAGGAAGAACTGTAGATTTTAAAAATACTGTGATTATAATGACGAGTAATGTCGGAAGCGATATAATTTTGCAAAGTACAATCAACTCAACGCTTTCAAATAATGATTTTGAAAAAACCAAAGAAAAAGTCTTTGAAATATTGAAAATGCAGTTTAAGCCTGAGTTTTTAAATCGTATTGATGAAATAGTGTATTTTAAAGGGCTGTCAATTCAACAATTACTGGCTATTGTTGACATACAGTTGAGAAATCTTGAAAAATTATTGTCAGAAAAAGAGATAAACTTAGAAATGAGCCAAGAGGCGAAGGAACTACTGGCACGAAATGGTTTTAATCCTGCATACGGAGCGAGACCTTTGAAACGTACAATTCGTCAAATGGTTGAAAATCCATTAGCAAAGAAGATTTTAGCAGGTGAATTTCAGACGCACGACAAAATTTTTATAGATACAAATTCATCTGATGATGCTTTAACTTTCCAAAAAAAATAGTAAATACTTTTTCAAATAAAAACGGCTCGTTCAAAAACGAGTCGTTTTCGTATCAATTTAGCAAATATCGGTAATATACAGTATTAAAAAGCTTTAATCTGTTATATAATTAAAGAACCGTACAAAAAGAGAAAGAAGTTAAATGTTACAAGAAGCCACAAAAATATTAAATTCAGCGTTTCACAATAGTTTTATAAAAAGATTAAGTTTATATTTGCATGACTGTGTGCGAGAGGAAGTACAAAGTTCAACGTTCAGAAACCTTAAGCAGGACAAGGACAACAAGTGGATATTTGTCAATGAGAACGAAACACTTTTTACGAATTATCCTCAAGTTTTAAAATTGCATGGCGATGACAGTCATGTAACTGAACTTATGATACAGGCTGAAATGAGTCAAAAAGACAGGTATTTGATTTATGGATATTTATTTTTGGTTGGTAAAAACAGAAAAAATCATAAGAATAATGAATTTTTGACCCCTTTGTTGTATGCACCTTGCAAACTCGAAAGAGAGACGAGGTACATAAACTGCATTTTACAAGATGAAAATCTATCTTTGAATACAGGCGCTTTAACGGCTTTGATGGCAAAAAATGATGATGAAGATGAAACTGAGCTTCTTCTTGACGGGATATTAGAGGCGGTGCCTGATTTGCCGCTAACGCAAGAGAAATTAGACATTTTTATTACGACATTGAAATCAATTATTCCTGATATAGAAATAGCGCTTAATCATGAAGAAGATACTGATGAAATAAATTTAGAAAAAGATGAAAATGAGTCAGACAAGAATGTTATAAAAAATTATCTTGAAGAAATCGAATTTGCTGACGACATTAGAATGGCGGAAAAGCCAAAGATTAAGATTGACAAAGTAAGTGTTACAAATCAATGTGCAATAATTTTGACTAAACGTCCACAAATTACGGCAGGTGTTTTGCATGAATTGACTCAAATTTCAGAAAAGCCGAGCGGTGTTTTTAGAGAAACGGCGCTAAGTGTAATTAACGATGAATACATTATTTCTAAGTCTCAAAAATCAGAAAAACCTTTGAAAAAAGAAAAAATTACTGATTTTTTTCCTATAACGCCGTTGGCTCTTAGTAATTCGCAGGAAGATGTCTTGAGGAAAATTGAAAATAATAGTTTACTTGCGGTTTATGGTCCTCCCGGCACAGGTAAATCGCAAACGATTGTTAATTTAGTGGCACATCTGGTTGCTAATGGAAAAACTGTGCTTGTAGCGTCAAGAATGGATAAGGCTATTGATGTTGTAGCAGATAGATTGAACGAGCTGGGGGCGCCATTTTTGGCTTTGCGTGCAGGTCGTATGAATTATCAAAAACAGTTGAGTTTTCAACTTCAAGACCTTGTTTCTAATAAAGTTGATTTAGACTCAGATTATGAGAATTCGTTGTTTGCTACGTCAGAGGATATGAAAACGCTTTTGGACACAATAAAGGATTGTGAAAATAAATGCGAACAAATTATAAAGCTGGAGAAGGATTGGCAAGAAATATGCGCAGAGCGAGATAGACAAGAAAGAAATCTCGGTGAAATTAAATATATCCAAAAAAAATTAAAAAGAGATGAAATTACTGATATAAGCAACGTAATAAGTGCTATTGAGCGTTACATCAATACATCAGGTTTTTTGGCAAGCATTACGAACAAATTAAATTCCTATAATTTGCGAAAGAGATTAGGCTTGGACAGTTTCGAGGTTACAGCGGAAAATTTAATTCGTTTGAAAGATGAGTTAAAAGTAAGTGAGTTGACGGCACAAGCGTATTCTGCAGAACTAACTATACACAAGTTGGGCAATTTGCATCAACTTTTAGAACAAATAAAAATGTTTCGCAATAAACAAAGTAATTTAGCCGTTGAAATTCTGAAAAATAAGCGTCGTGAGTCGTTGAAAGGACTTTTGCGTGACCAAATTAAAAGGCAAAGGTTAATAGTTCACACAAAAGCGCTAACTGAACGAAAGAAAAATTTGCAAAACCGTTTATTAGAAGAAGAAGATTTTAGGCCGCTGTTGGATGCTTTCCCATGTTGGGGCGTGACGACGTATGCGATTTCTGGCTCGTTGCCTTTAAAACCAGGATTGTTTGATGTAGCTATAATTGATGAGGCTTCGCAATGTGATATAGCAAGTTGTTTTCCTATTTTATATCGTGCAAAAAAAGCTGTTATTGTTGGTGATGATAAGCAATTGCCGCATTTATCTTTTTTAGAAAAAGCTAAAGAACAATCATTTTTGAGTCAATATGAAATTCCTGATAAATATCAATTGATGTGGCGATTTAGAACAAACTCAATGTTTGATTTGGCTAATTATTATTCGCTTAGTCCTGTATTGCTGGACGAGCATTTTAGAAGTGCTTTGCCGATAATTAATTTTAGCAATAATGAGTTTTATGGTTCCAGAATACGTATAATGAATAAAGAGATAAATTTCCCTGACGTATTTGAACTGAATATTGTCAACGATGGGAAAGTAGACAGTGACGTAACAAGGAACATACCGGAAGTCGAGGCGGTTATAAAAAGAGTTCACGAAATAGTTTTAGAAGACAGCAAAAATCCAGATGAATTCCATAAACCTGTTTCAATAGGTATTATATCGCCGTTTAGAGGTCAAGTTGAATATTTGAAAAAAGCGATTATGCAGGTTTTGAGCGATGAAACGATAAAAAGACATTCGATTGAAGTTGGTACTGCACACACGTTTCAAGGTGATGAAAGAGATATTATAGTTTTGTCTTGGGCGGTCGCAGATAACAGTTTTACGCAAAGTTTGACTTTTTTGCAAAAACCTAACTTATTTAATGTTGCGATTACAAGAGCAAGAAAAAAATCTATAAATTTTCTTTCAAAAAATCCGAACAATTTACCTGAAGGGCTTTTACGCAATTATGTTTCTTATATCCAAACCTATTTAGAACGACAAAATTTAAAAGCTATGAATGAACAAGAAGGTATTGACGATAATATTTATAAAAACGAATTTGAAAAAACAGTTGCAAATGCCTTGCGCAAAGAAGGTTACACAGTAAAAGCCGGTGTTCAGTTAGCTGGATTATCTGCTGATTTGTACGTAACTCGTAAAGGGCAGAAACCAGTTCTAGTAGAATGTGATGGTCTGGAAGACGAGCCGAAAGTAAATTATTCACAAATAAGCAAGCAAACTATTTTGACACGTTGTGGTTTTGATATAATGAGAATAAGCTATCGTGAGTGGTTTTATAGTGAAAGCGCTTGTATAGGACGAGTTTCTCAACATTTTAATTTGGATTAACTTATGGTTCAAAATTTGCTGGTTAATTTAAGAAATTTTTTGGTAACAAATAATATTGACTATTTGTTAATCAATACAGCTGACGAATTTTTGTTAGAGTATAATCAGAAGGAGTTAAGTGCAAGGTATTGGGTTACAAAATTTACAGGCTCGACGGGTGAAGTCCTTTTGACGAAAGATAAATTATATCTTTTTGTCGACGGTAGGTATCATATTCAAGCAGACAATGAAGTAGACAAGACTATAGTCGAGGTGGTAAAACTTGGTTTAAATGAAACATTAATCGGTACTTTGAAGGAGATAGTTGTTGAAAATTCAGTTTTTGCTGTCGTTTCAAAAAAAGTTTCACTCAGATTTTATAATACTCTTTGTGAAAAATTTAAAGAACTTAACATAAAAATCAAGCAGTTAGATTTTGACCCGGTATTTAGATTTATCCACACATCGAATAGTAAAAATAAAGAAGTTCTCAACAAAGTACCGTTAGAAATAGCGGGTGTGAGTGTAGCTGAAAAACTTGCATTTGTACAAGAAAAATTAGCTGAAAATGAGTATTATTTAGTTACGAATTTAGAGGATATTGCTTATTTGACGAATTTACGCAGCTATAAAATACCTTTTTCTTCGTTTTTTAAAGCGAAAATGTTGATTTCTAAAGACAACTCTTTACTTTTTACTGATGAAACAATAGACGAAATTGAAAACTGCGAAATTTTACCACTAGACGCTTTTAAAACTATTTTGAAAAGTGTCGCTATTGAAAATGAAATTATTTTTGAGCCATCGGCAATAAACCTAGCGGACTACAAAATAATTTGCAATAATTCTCATGGACTTTCTGTCAATGATGGTGCTCACGTGTTCAATTTAAAATCGGTAAAAAATGAAAGTGAACTAAAACACTACAAAGAAATTTATAAAAAAACAGATGAAGTCGTAGAATATATTTCAGAACTGGTTAACTCAAATGAAAATTTTTCGGAGTCTGAATTAGCTTCAATTACAGAGGAACAATTTAAAAAAAGAGGTGCAAAAAGTTTAAGCTTCAAAACAATACTTGCGATAGGTGATAACTCAGCAATAATTCATTACAGCAATCACTCAAAAGATAAGTTTCTGAAAAATGGAGATTTAGTTTTGTTGGATTGTGGGGCGTATTTTGAAGGAGGCTATGCAACAGATATTACAAGAACTTTTGTGCGAGCAGAGGCTAATAATGAACAAAAATACGTTTATACAACGGTTTTAAAAGGTTTTATAAATGGTTTTCAATTAAAGTCAAACGATAAAATGTGTGGTTGTGACATAGATAAAGTTGTGCGAGAAACTTTAGGTTGTTGTAAATTGAATGGGTTTGCATTTTCTCACGGTACAGGTCATGGCGTGGGAATAAGTGTTCATGAAAATCCTCCTATAATTTCTCAATCTATATTAGGTACATTAGAATTAAAACCTAATATGGTTTTTAGTATTGAGCCGGGACTATACAAAAAGAATTGCGGAGGCGTAAGACTTGAGAATGTTGTTTATTTGAAACAAGAAAATGGTGTATTTTTTTTAAAAGCCCTGTCCAAAGCGAAGTTTGAAGAAAAATTAATTGATTACAATTTATTGACTGGAAATGAAATAAATTTTTTGACTCAATGGCAGGAAAAAAAGATATGAAAATAATTACAAATACTACAAATCCTCAAATAAAAGAAATCGCTAAATTATCACAAAAAAAGTACCGTGATGAATTAGGATTGTTCCTTGTCGAAGGGCAAAAATGTATAGAACAAGCGGCTAATTCTAATTATGAAATACAGCAAGTTTTTGTACTTGCAGACAAATATGATAAGTATAAATTTCTCGAAAATAAACTAGTTTGCGTAAATGAGGCGGTTATAAAAAAAATTTCTACAACGCAATCGCCTTGTGAAGCGGTAGCAATTGTTCAACAAAAAATATTTGATGTGAGTAGCTTTGTGGATTATAAAAGGCTTCTACTTTTGGAGAATATAAAAGATGCAGGAAATCTCGGTACAATAGTGCGTACAGCCTGTGCGTTTAACATAGACGGAATAGTTTTAGTCGGAGATTGCGTAGACATTTACAATCCTAAAGTTGTTAGAGCTTCTGTTGGGAATTTATTTCAAATACCGGTAGTTACTATCGACAAAGAAAATGTAAAAACAATTTTTCAAAAACATAATTTAATTGCGACTATCGTAAAAAATGAAAGAACTACACCTTTAGACAAAATTAATTTCGAAAAACCTTTTGTATTGATGTTTGGTTCTGAGGCTCAGGGGCTCTCAGCTGATTTAGTAGAGGGAGCTGATATTGTGACAACTATTAATATGAACCACAAAGTTGAGTCTTTGAATTTGAGCGTTGCTACTGCGATAATTTTACACACTTCAGTTAAATAAAAGTCATTGTAAATTTTTATTTAACATTTGAGGCAGCAATACAAAATTTGTGCAATAATGAAATTGGAAATGGGATTTGTCCTTTTGGGATTTTAATATTAGGTCGAGAGTATGGGAAAAGCGAAAGCAAGAAGTTTTCATAAATGTAAAAAATATTCGTCTATGATTATGACACGTGAAGATACGGTCAAAAAAATTGTGCGACATTTTGGCAGTAACAATTTTGACAGAGATGTAAAAAACATGATTAGCTTGTTCGGAATAACGGCTGAAGAACTTTCAGAAGCCGGCGCAACGTACGAAGAACTTAAGGCATGCGCATTTTAATTTGTAATTGCTAATTAAAAAAGGTCATCGTCGTTGTTATAATCATCTTCCTCGTTGTTATCGTTTTTATTGTTATTATTTGAGTCAGAATCGTCAGTATCTTCAGATATTTCTTCAACAAATTCATTTTCATCTGATAAAGTTTTGTCATCTTCATGCAATAAAGCTTCAAGTTTTTTAGAGCGTTTAATATTTTTCAAAATGCCAGCGACATTAGCCATAGCAAGAGAATTTAAAGTTGCGTTAATTTGAGCACTTCTGTCCACATACTGATTGTTGAATTGGTCATCAACTTCTTCTTCACCTTTACGAATTAGAGCGTATTCTCCACCTTGCCCCATTTTCTCGTCGGACATTTTTGCAGCCGTGCCGGAGGCGTCGCCACTTTTAAAATTAAAGCTGCCGCCAATCCCATAAAAACCAGCTGAGCGGTTGTCGACCATTTTATCTCCTAACTTTCTTCATGCTCTCGCATTAGTAAATATACAATATTCAAAAACTTTTTTCTTTGCCATTTTTTGTTTATTTATTAAGAAATATTTATTTCTTAATTCATTGTTTTTAGCAATTCATCACATTGCTGTTCATTTTGTTCGGAATTTTTATTTTTTTTAGAGATAAGTATATATTCTTTAGAGTTCTCTTTTTTTGATAAAATATTTTTAAGCTTGTAATCAAACATAAAAAGTGTTTCGTCATCTAATGTTATCAAGTCAAATTCTTTGTAGTCTATTTTTTTTACAATGGTGGGTATTTCTTTTCGAGCTTGAGTCGAATTGATTGCAACATCAGATTGAGACACATCATCATTTGCTGCTGCAATCGGAATGTTAAATAAAATAAACAATATTAAGAATAACTTGTTATGACTAATTTTCACGCTTCTCCAAAAATATTCAAACTTTCACTTGTAAAGTGTACTGAGATTTGATAAAAAAAGCAAATTTGTAAAGTTTTTTACGTATCAATTTTTTGAACCTTTAAAAAACGATTTAAAGATTATTTATAATATTTGAAACGTAATTGTTCCAAGTATATTTTTTAGACAATTCAAAAGCTTTTTCTGAAATCAATTGATAATTTTTAAAATCTTTGTTGTACAAATGAATAGCATGCAGTATTTGTTTCAGTAAATTTATGAAACATTTTCTATTAAAGATTAAGCTATTTTCATCGTTTAGTATCTCGACAACACCTGCTGTAGAAGAAACTATGCAAGGAATACCGAAGGACATTGCTTCAATAACTACTAATCCAAACGCTTCATTTTTAGAAGGTAAAACCAAATAGTCCAATTTTTTGTAAAATTCATTTAAGTTTTCTAACTCACCGATGATTTCTATTTTGTTTTTCAGTCCTAAAAAAGATATTAGGTAAGAAAAGAATTTATTTTTATTTATTTTAGGTGAAACAACTTTTAACTCGAAATCTATAAAATATTTTAACAAAGCGAAAGAAACCAAAAACAGCATGCCACCTTTGTTTGCAGATGTATTTGCGACTATACCGAAAACAGGTTTTGTATTTTTTGTTTTTGATGGCAAATTATCATAAAATTGGTTGCATCCTAAAGGAACAACAAAAATATCTTCAGGATTTAAGCCTATGTTGTCAACGTAATCATTTTTTATAATTTCAGAAACTGCGCAATACTTACTGTGATTGTGTGTCATAAATGTTTTTTGTTTTTTTATTTTTTTTCTGTTCACCACTTGCATTACATAATTAATTGGAAACATCAACTTTTTGCATCTATATTGAAAAGTATGAGATTGCAAAAAGGTATTTTTATAGGCGACTTCACCGCAAAAATTAAACACAAAATCAAAATTTTCTATTTGCGAATATTTATCAATTTCATCAATATATTCAGCCGTATTAAAAGGTTTATCAATCCATATAATTTTGCAATTAAAATTTGCGTCAACAATAAAATCGACAGGTGAGGAGAAAATCGTAATTTCGTACTGATTGTTTTTCATTAATTCCAAAATGAAATTTTTGGCAACAACAGAGGCACCACCACCCTTTGCGCCACCTGAAAAAACCCAGCTTATTTGATTTGTTATTATTGCAATCTTTTTCATTTATCAAAATCCTATTCACATGTTAGCATGAATATTTAACTTTTATTAGACTTTTATTTCAAAATTGTTTAAAATACGAGAATGAAAGAAGTTATTGCGTATGTCCACACTCACTGGGACAGAGAGTGGTATAGAGAATTTCAAGAATTCAGACTAAGGCTGGTAGAAGTCTTTGAGCGTGTTTTGGCGGAATTACAAAAAAATGAGTTGAAAAGTTTTTATTTCGATGGACAAACAGGCGCAATCGAAGATTATCTTGAGCTTTATCCTGAAAAAGAAGCCATTGTAAAAAAATTAATCAGCGAAAAAAAACTATTTGTAGGACCATTTTATTGTCTGTCGGATGTGTTTTTGGTGAATTTAGAGTGTTTAATTCGTAATTTAATTTACGGGATGAAAAAGTCGAAAGAGCTTGGTTGTTCTGAGTTTATTGCATATCTGGCTGATACATTCGGGCACAGTAAAGGGATTATAAGCATACTGAACGCATTTGATATCGAAAATATAATGCTTTGGCGAGGATTGGGTGATTTACCATCAGAGTTCAAATGGCAAAACCTAAACGCAGTTAACCTTATACAAGGCTATTTTCAAGATATTTTTAGTTCAAAACGACTTTCTTTTGAACAAAAAGCTGACAATTTACAAATATTATTGGATAAAATTGCGAAAAACAGTTCTAAATATATTCTTTTACCTATAGGTGCAGACCATCTCGCACCGCCATGCAATTTGTCATCGCAGATAAAGGAAATTAATAAGCTTTTAAACGGTTATAAAATCCGGGTTGGAACGCCATTTGAGTATTTCGAAAAAGTGAAAAACAATCACAAAAAAATATTTGAATGTGAATTTTTGGACAACTCAAAAACGTTTTTATTAAAAGGTGTTTATTCATCAAGAATTTATTTAAAACAAAAAAACGCAATTACGCAGTGGAAATTGACAAGATTAGCTGAACCTTTACAAGTTTTTACTAATTTATTGAAATTCTCAAAATCTTATCAGAATGAATGTGATTACGCTTACAAATTACTTATCAAAAATCATGCGCATGACAGCATATATGGTTGCAGCATAGATAAAGTACACCAAGAAATGTCTACACGATATGAGTCAGTTAGGTCGTTGACTAATGGTATTATAAAAAGATGTGTCCGTGATTTTTCAAAATCAAAAGATGGTTTTTCAGTGATAAACCTTTCAAATTTTGACTATAATGGTTCGGTCAAAATAATTACAGATAAATGTTTGCCCTCAAAAATGAATGCGCAATTGTTGCAAACCGAGAAAAATTTTACTGATAAAAAACTTTATGATATAGATGAAATACCTGTTACAGAGGATTATACAAATATTTATGAGTATTTAATTGATGTAAAAAATTTGCGTCCTTTTTCAATTACTGAAATTGATAAAATGCACATACAAAATGCAAAAACACTTAAAATTACCAAAAATTCGATAGAAAACGAGAATATCGGGCTTTTTATTAAAAACTCTGAGATTAACTTAATAGATAAAAAAAATAAAAAAGAATACAAAAATTTCTTAGAGATTATTGACAGAGCCGATATTGGAGATAGTTACAATTTTGGTGCGTTAAAAAATGACAAGTTGTTGAAAGCTCGTTTTATAAATTCTAAAATATTAACGAGTGGTGATGTACAAGCCATTTTAAGGTTGAAATTTGAAATAAAAATTCCTAAAAAGGCGACAATAAACGGACGAAGTAAAGTTCTAGTAAGCCACAAATTTGTGGTTGATGTTATTTTGGATAATCAAGATAAATTTTTAGAATTCGAAATAAATTGGGAAAACAAATCGACTGACCACTTGCTACAGATTTCTTTTAATTTGCCTGAATTGATAACCAAAACGGTTTCAGAAGATACGGTAGGTCTGATGGAACGTAATATTGACGCTGATTATGACATTTATGCAGCAATTCCGGCGCAAAGAGGTGTTGAGTTAAAATATAACATTTTTCCTATGCAGCGCTTTGTTTTTGCTCAAAATATAGGAATAACTACTAAAGGACTTCAAGAATATGAAGTTTATAAGAACAATTTGAGACTAACGATTTTAAGAGCAACAGGTGTTATTTCAAATCCTAAAAACCCGACCAGAGGGACGCCTGCGGGACCTCCGTTGCCTACTCCGGAATTACAGTGTATGGCTAAAAATACAGCTAATTTTACAATTTCTTTCCCTGATAAAGCAGATGATTTATACAAAACTGTAGAATATTTTTATAATCCTTGTGTTGCAATATTTTCTGCTCAGAATTTTGAATTTTTACCATTTAAAAACAGTTCTGAAATTTTAGTACAGTCTATTAAATTTGACGACAAAAGAGAAAATATAATAGCGAGAGTCGTCAATATAAGTGATAAACCACAAAAAATTTGTGTCAACGCAAATAAAGGCTTTCAAATTGAGCGCATCAGTCCTTTAGGTGAAAAAATAAAAAACATTGAAAATTTTTTAGAAGTAAAGTCAAACGAAATTGTCACATTAAAATGTTCTAAAACAATTGATTAAGTATTTATGCAAATAAATTTTTTATGTTAAAATATAACTATAAGAAGCAGGGGCGGAATATGAGTAATCGCAAATTAATATATACAATACTTTTTTCGGTATTAGCTTTGGGCTGTTTGTGGGCATTTGTGGCATCTTTTATTATTACGCACAATTTTAAAAAAGAAGTTTTTGCTAACACATCGGCTGCTCAAAAAATAAATATTAAAAATCTCGTCATGGTCGAGACTAAAGACGAGATGAAACATTGGGAATTATTCGCTGAAAAAGGGCATTATGATAGTTCTACGAAAAACGCTATTTTATACGATATTGTTGGAAATTTTTATAATGAGAATGAAGTCGTTGTGAGTTTCAAATCAAAACAAGCTTCTGCGAATGAAGACACAAAACTTATTAATTTGAATAAGGAATCTGTTATAATTTATAAAGACGGCACCTATGTAGTGGCGGATGAATTCACGTGGGAAGGGAAAACAGACAATATTACCGCAAAAGGGAATGTTCAAATAACACGTCCGAACCAAGCTAAAGTCATCGGTGAATATGCGGAATTGAGCAACAAATTGACGGATTTTAAAATCAGCGGCAGAACAAAAACAGAGCTTTACGGTGATAAAGAAGGGAAAATATAATGAAAAAAATAATATTGATAGCAGTTTTATTGTTGGCAGTCAGTGTCGGTTATGCGGCAAATTTGTCCATTGAAGCCGATAAACAAAGTTTCCAAGATAAAAATAATAAAGCACTTTTCGAAGGCAATGTGAAAGTTATATTTGATGATATCGTAGTGAAAAGTCCCACGGCGAACGCTGTGTTAGACCCAAAAACAAAAAAGATTAATGAAGCTAATTTTACAGAAAAAGCTTACGTATACCAAATTAAAAACAACAAAAAAAATGAAGTAAAAGCAGACATAATTAAAATTTCTTTGCTCAATAAAATAGTTTCAGCGAAAGGTAATACTCAAACAGTGGTTACGGAAAATAAACAATTGCAACCAACAGTAGTAATAACAGCTGATTCTCAAGAGTACAACACAAACACAAAAATTATGCATGCTAAAGGCAACGTTGTAGTTAATTACAAAGACACTGTCAGCTATTCTCAAGAAGGTTTGGCTAAACTTGACAAAAACGGTGACGTTCAAGAATTACAATTGGTTGGTAATGTACGTATTCAGCAAAATGAAAACAGATTTTCAGCTCAAAGATATGTCTATAAAACCGTTTCAGAAGATGCAATAGCCACAGGAAATGTATATTCTGAAATGAAAAATAATGATGGCTCGACAATTGTTGTTCAATCAGAATTTCAACAGTATAACAAAAGAGCCAATACACTAACTGCAAGCAAAAATGTTCGTATTAAATACAAAGACTATTATGCACAAGGACCTAAAGCAAGTGTATTTCCTGATGATGCTACGAAAAAGTTAAACAAGGTTGTTTTAGCCGGTCGTTCTAAAATCACTGAGTCCGGTCGGACAATTGAAGCTGATAAAATATATATGACGCTTACACCAAAGAACTTTAATGCAGAAGGTCACGTTAAAACATTTATCCCAAATGTCAGTTCTATGTCTGAATAGTATTTTTACTTAAAAAAGAATTAAACTCATTGAAATAAAAAACATGCCTGAGATAATTCCAATCATAACATGATGGTTGTCACCGTATTTTCTTGCTAAAGGTAATAAAGTATCCAAAGAAATATAAAGCATGATGCCTGCAACTATTGCGAATAAACAGCCAATAAGCGTTTGTGAAATAAATGCTTTTAAAAATATAAAACCGATGATTGCGCCTATAGGGCCTGCAAGAGTAGTCATGAGCGAATAAAAAATAGCAATCCGTTTTTTACCTGTAGCGTTGTAAACAGGCAAAGCTACTGCAATTCCTTCAGGGAAGTTATGAATAGCAATTGCAATAGCAAGTGGTATTCCTAAAGCTAAATTACTGCTTGCGACGAAAAACGTAGCTAAACCTTCAGGAAATCGGTGTATTGAAAGCGCAATAGCTGTGACAATTCCAGCTCGTTTTATTTCCGATTTTTGTATATTTTCGTCATGCAATTGTTTTGCGGCTTCATTATTTTCTAAATCCTTTTCATCAAAATCATCTTCAATATGAGCCGGCATAAAAAAGTCAATTAAAGAAGCAACACCAATTCCGACAAAAAAGCACACATAAGCGATTAATTGCGCATTATCAGGCATGTTTAGTTGCAAATACGTTTGTGCTTCATGCAACAATTCACTGAGTGTCATAAAAATCATCACTCCTGCAGAAAAAGCCAGTCCGACAGAAAGAGCTTTTAGATTATTCTTTCGTATTAAAAAAGTGCAGAAACCACCAAGCAATGTCGCAAATCCTGCTACTGTAGTTAAAATAAGAGCTATAGTAAAATTATGTTCCATCTGTAATTTTTCTCTTTCTGTTTTGTTATAAAATTGTTTTGTTTACTATAGGCGCAATTTTTTTGAGATCACCTAACAATTTAGCGAATTCATGTGGATAAAGTGATTGTGCCCCATCACAAAAAGCTTTTTCAGGTTCGTTGTGAACTTCTATAATTAAACCGTCACAGCCTGCAGCTACTGCAGCTCTGGACATAGGAGCAACTTTATCTCTCAAACCGGTACCGTGTGATGGGTCAATAATTATTGGTAAATGGCTTAATTTTTTGATGACTGGAATTGCCGATAAATCAAGAGTATTGCGTGTAACACGTTCAAATGTCCTGATACCTCGTTCACAAAGTATAACTTCTCTGTTTCCACCAGACATAATGTATTCAGCAGACATTAGCAATTCTTCAAAAGTCGCCGATAACCCTCGTTTCAAAATAACAGGCTTGTTAATATGTCCTAACTCTTTTAAAAGATTGAAATTTTGCATGTTTCTTGCGCCGATTTGTAAGATATCAACGTATTGCATTACTAAGTCAATTTGGGAAATATCCATAACCTCAGTTGCAACAGCCATTTTATACTTGTCTGCTACATCTCTGATAATTTTCAGTCCTTCTTCTCCTAATCCTTGAAACGCATAGGGCGAAGTTCTCGGTTTAAACGCACCACCTCTCAGAATTTTCACACCTGTTCTTTCAAGCGCATTTGCAGTAGCGTCCATTTGTTCATAAGTTTCAATGGTACAAGGTCCGGCTATTAACCCTATATTTTCTCCTCCGAATTTTACTCCGTTCACATTTACAATAGTGTCTTGTTCTTGGAAAATTCTACTGGCTAATTTATAAGGAGAGGTTATTTTTATAACTTCTTTTACTCCCTCTAAAAGTTCGATGTTTCTCGGGTCAATAACTTTACCGCCGACTGCACCAATGACTGTATGCAACTCACCATGCGAAACATGTGCGTCAAAACCCTTATTTTTTATATAGTTCACGACGCCTTCAATCTGTTTTTCAGAAACGCCGTGTCTCATTATTATTAGCATAATTCCCTCAATATTTCTCTACTACTGCTTTTATCATAAAACAAAAAGAAAAATTTGACATAAAAACTTTGATATGGATTTTTTTTAAAGTTATATGCTATCATAAGAGAATAGTTATTAGAATTAATGAAGGAAAATAGGAATGAATAAAAGTCAATCAGCAGGCATTTGGATAGTAATTGTACTTTTGAGCTTAGCTCTGCTGTCGATGCTGTTTACTAATGAGCAAACCAATACACAAGATTTGTCGTATACAACATTCTTGACGAAAGTAAAAAATAACGAAATAAAAAAAGTTGAGATTGAAAACAGTTCGTTGTTAGCATTGCCTACTAAACAACCTGAGCAGCCAAAGCCTTCTCCTACAACTGTTAAGAAAAAGCAGCCGGCTACAATTTTATCTTCCAACTCAAAAATAGCAACCCCAATTTTGCAATATCGTGTTCAAATTCCTGAAAATGACCCGACTTTATACCAAAAATTAGAAGCAAGTAATGTTGAAATAAGTATTAAAAAAGCCAGTGAAACAGGCTCTTTACTCGGCATTTTAGGCAATATTTTCTTGCCTGTAATCTTCTTTGTACTTTTACTTGTAATTATGTCAAAAACCTTGCAAGCAGGTGGTTCTCAGGCTATGTCGTTTGGCAAAAGCAAAGCAAAGTTAATGCAAGACAAAGTAAAAATTACGTTTAAAGATGTCGCAGGTATTGATGAAGAAAAGCAAGAACTTGAAGAAATTGTGGATTTTTTGAAAAATGGCGAAAAATATATTAAATTAGGTGCCAAAATTCCTAAAGGTGTTCTGCTCGTTGGTTCACCGGGTACAGGTAAAACGCTTATGGCTAAAGCCGTGGCAGGTGAAGCAGGAGTGCCATTTTTTTCAATCAGTGGTTCAGATTTTGTAGAAATGTTCGTCGGTGTCGGTGCATCTCGTGTAAGAGATTTGTTCGAACAAGCGAAAAAAAATCAACCTTGTATTATTTTCATAGATGAAATTGACGCAGTAGGTCGTCAGCGTGGAGCTGGTCTCGGCGGCGGACATGATGAAAGAGAACAAACTCTCAATCAGCTTCTTGTCGAAATGGATGGTTTCGACGAAAACACAAATATAATTATTATAGCAGCGACAAACAGACCTGATATTTTGGACAATGCGCTTCTTCGTCCGGGACGTTTTGATAGGCAAATAGCAGTCAGTTCACCTGATATCAATGGTCGTGAACAAATTTTAGAAGTTCATGCGAAAAATAAACCACTTGCGGAAGATGTTGATTTGAAAGTATTAGCCAAAAGAACACCAGGTTTTACAGGAGCGGATTTGCAGAATTTATTGAATGAAGCTGCGCTTTACGCTGCTCGACTAAATAAAACAAAAATATCAATGGATGAAATCGACGTTTCCATTGATAAGGTTATAGCAGGCATTGAAAAGAAAAGCAAGGTTATGACCGATGAAGATAAAGAAAACACGGCATATCATGAAGTTGGACATGCGCTTATTTCAAAATTTATTGAGGGCGGAGATTCGCTTCATAAAGTTTCAATCATTCCTCGAGGTATGGCATTAGGTCTGACTTGGTATAAACCAAAAGATGAAAGCGTTTCAGTCAGACGTACAAAATTATTAGCCAGAATTACTGCAGCTTTAGGTGGTCGTGCGGCGGAAGAAATTGTTTATGGAAAAGAAAACGTATGTACAGGCGCTTCTCAAGACCTGAAAGTCGTAACGGAGATGGCTCGTAAAATGGTTACAATGTGGGGAATGTCGGATAAAATGGGTAATATGACATATGGTAAAAATGACGAGCATGTTTTTATGGGGCGTGATTTTGGGCATACAAAAGATTATTCTGAAGAAATTGCAGCTGAACTAGATAGAGAAGTCAAAAAAATAGTTGATGAACGCTATGAAATTGCGAAAAATATTCTCACTGAAAATAGAGATGTGCTTGAAGCGGTAGCTAAAGAGCTTTTAGAAAAAGAAACCCTTGACGAAAAAGAAGTTGAAGATATTATCAACGAAATTCGCTCAAAACGTGAAGGTTCTAACAATACGGAAATAAAGGAGTAATCATTTGAAAGAAATATCTTCATATAAATTGGCTTGTGTGATAGCAAGGTCTCTCGATGACAAAAAAGGCAAAAATATTTCAATTTTGGATATCAGCAAAATATCTGTTCTTGCAGATTATTTTGTGATTGTTTCTGCCGATACAACTACTCAGGTCAAGGCTTTGACCTACGCTGTCCGAGATAAAATTAAACAAACATTCGAGCGAATTCCAGCAGGCGATGAAAATGATGCAAAAAATCGTTGGAATTTGTTGGACTACGGTGATGTAATTGTTCATGTCCTACATACAGAAGAACGAGAAACTTATGCAATCGAAAAATTTTGGTCACATGCTTTTACAATCAAAGAAGCCGACTGGCTGGAAGAATCAAAAGAATATGGTATGTATTCATAATATTTTTGATAATATTTCTGTTGGAGTCGATATTGAAAGCATCGCTCGATTTAATAAGTATGCGTTAAATCGTTCCTTTGCCGAAAAACTGGGTGTATATACAGACGTAGAGTTGAACTATAGTTTTAAAACGAAATCTCCAGCGAAACATTTAGCTGTAAGGTTTTGTGCAAAAGAGGCTGTTTATAAAGCACTTTGCGGATTAGGACTACAAGCTGTAAGCTTTAACGAAATAGAAATCTACCACAACGAAAATCAAGTGCCTCAATTAAAATTTTTAAATAAAAATTGCCAAAATTTATGTGCAAAAATTAGCCTATCTCATTGTCGAGACAAGGCTGTTGCTAATGTAATTATAATACGAGCTTAATTGTGAATGATGTCGTGATACAAGGCACGATATCATATTTTAATTGTGATAAAAATCATTATTTAAAAAATGTAAAGTTTGGCTTTTAGAATGTATTGACAAATATATTTTACAGATTTAAACTATAAATAGTGAAATTAATCACGATAAGGAGATAAAAAGATGAAACCGAAAAAAGAAGAAAATCGAACAGACGTTTTGACTGATAGCGCAGAAGCGTTGGACGTCTTAGTTGCAAAAGTAAAAAATGCACAAGAAGTGTACGCTAAATTTTCGCAAGAAGACGTAGACAAAATTTTTAAAGCTGCGTCTATCGCTGCGAACAAAGAGAGAATTTCGCTTGCTAAGATGGCTGTAGAAGAAACAGGCATGGGTGTATTAGAAGACAAAGTAATCAAAAACCATTTTGCGTCCGAATACATATATAATAAGCATAAAGGTGCAAAGACCAGAGGTGTAATAAAAGAAGACAAGACAAACGGAATAAAGATTGTTGCTGAGCCTTTGGGTGTTATAGCAGGTATTGTTCCTACGACAAATCCTACATCTACGGCGATTTTCAAGTCATTAATAGCATTAAAAACAGGAAATGCAATAATTTTTTCACCACATCCAAGAGCTAAAAAATCCACGATAGCTGCTGCAAAAATAGTTTTAGACGCAGCTGTGAAAGCAGGAGCGCCTGAAAATATAATAGGTTGGATAGACGCACCTTCTATAGAATTGACCAATCAGCTATTGCATCACGAAGATATAGCTACTATTTTGGCTACAGGAGGACCTGGCATGGTAAAAGCGGCTTATTCTTCAGGCAAACCTGCTTTAGGAGTAGGCGCCGGAAATACTCCTGCTATTATTGATGAAACAGCTGATATTCAAATGGCGGTATCGTCTATTTTAATGTCAAAAACTTTCGACAACGGTATGATATGTGCGTCAGAGCAATCAATTGTTATTCTTGATGAAGTTTACGAAGCGGTGAAAAAAGAATTAAGGCTTCGTGGTGCGTATATTTTGAATAAGGTGGAAAAAGAAAAAGTCGGCAAAGTAATGTTCCCAGAAGGAAAGTTATCACCTGCGATAGTTGGTCAACCAGCTAGTGTTATAGCCAAAATGGCAGGGATTGATGTTCCTGAAAGTGCAAAAATTTTAGCAGGAGAAGCAACGAAAGTCGCTTTAGAAGAAGAATTTGCGCATGAAAAACTTTCTCCTGTAATAGCGTTGTATAAAGCGAAGACATTTGAAGATGCAGTTGAAAAAGCTTATCAATTGGTGGAATTAGGTGGGGCAGGACATACGTCAGTATTATATACTGATGAGCGTAAAAAAGAGAGAATAAATTTCTTTGCGAATAAATTGCACACCGGTCGTATACTTATAAACAGCCCTTCTACACAAGGTGGTATAGGAGATTTATACAATTTCAGATTAGAGCCATCATTGACGTTAGGTTGCGGTTCATGGGGCGGCAACGCAGTGAGTGAAAATGTTGGTGTTAAGCATTTATTGAATTATAAAACTGTTGCTGAAAGGAGAGAAAATATGTTGTGGTTCAAAGTTCCGCCGAAAGTTTATTTCAAAAGAGGGGCAACAGATTTAGCGTTGC
>CAZTVM010000003.1:0-19623 GCA_964617065.1 uncultured Muribaculaceae bacterium | reverse complement strand
GTTGCGAGAATTAAAAGGGAAAAAGCGTGCATTTATAGTAACTGACAGATATTTATTTAATTCAGGAACTACAGCGCAGGTAACGAATGTTTTAGAAGAAATTGGAATAGATTACCAAATGTATTTTGATGTAAAACCGGATCCGACGACGGCTACAATCAAAGAAGCTTTAATTATGTTGAGGGCTTACGAGCCTGACGTGATAATTGCGTTGGGTGGGGGTTCTCCGATAGATGCAGCAAAAATAATGTGGCTCATGTATGAGCAACCTGACACAGTATTTGACGATATAGCAATGCGTTTTATGGATATAAGAAAACGTATTTGTGATATTCCTGAATTAGGACAAAAGGCGAAGTTGGTAGCAATCCCAACGACATCAGGTACAGGTTCTGAAGTTACACCATTTGCTGTAATTACTGATAGTGAAACACATATTAAGTACCCTATAGCGGATTATGCTTTAACTCCAAATATGGCAATCATTGACCCTAATTTTGTAGATTCAATGCCGAAGGGATTATGTGCAGCCTCAGGTATAGATGCGTTGACGCATGCATTAGAAGCTTATGTATCAGCGTTGGCTACGAATTTCACGAACTCACCTGCGTTAGAGGCGACAAAATTGATTTTCCGTTATTTACCTCGCTCTTATAATAATGGCAAAGATGACCCGATAGCTCGTGAAAAGATACATTATGCTTCAACGTTAGCAGGTATGGCTTTTGCAAACGCATTTTTAGGCTTGTGTCATTCGATGGCTCATAAGTTGGGAGCGGCATTTAATTTGCCGCATGGTATAGCAAATGCGTTGATTATCAATCAAATTATCAAATATAATGCAAATGATTGCCCTAAGAAACAATGTGCTTTCCCACAATATAAATATCCGAATGCAAAAGCAAAATACGGACAAGTTGCTGATGAACTTGGCTTAGGCGGTAAAAATGATGAAGAAAAAGTTGATTTGCTTATTAATGCGATTACGAAATTGAAAAAAGAATTGAATATTCCGCTTTCAATAAAAGAAGCAGGTGTGAGTGAAAAAGATTTTAATGCGAAACTTGATGAGCTTGTTGAATTGGCATTTGATGATCAATGTACGGGTGCTAACCCTGCTTATCCGCTAATGAGTGAAATCAAAGACTTGTATATTAAAGCTTACCAAGGAACAATATAGGCGAAGGATGAGCAATATTTCAGACAAAACAATAAATCGTTTAACTTTATATCATTGTATTTTAGAAGATTATGCGAAAAAAGATGTCCAGTACATAACGAGTCCGCAGATAGCGAATTTGTTGAGGATTGATGATTCGCAGGTCAGAAAAGATGTGGCTTTGTTGAATAACATTGGCAAGTGTAAAGTCGGTTATGATGTTCATGAACTTAAATTATCTATAGAGCGAACTTTAGGTTTTGAAAACATTAAAGATGTTTTTATAGTAGGTTCAGGGAATTTAGGTTTTGCACTTGCAAAATACAATGATTTTAAAAGTTACGGTTTAAACGTGTTGGCGCTTTTTGACAATGATCCGCTTAAAGTAGGAATGACAATAAACGAAAAACAGATTTTTCATATTTCCAAATTGCCAAATTTAAAAGAGCGACTCAACGTAGAAATTGTAGTACTTACTGTGCCAAATAATCATGCACAGGAGGTTGCGGATTTTTTGGTAAATTCCGGCATAAAGTATATATGGAATTTTTCATCCAGAATATTGGATTTACCCAGTGATGTTCAAGTTTGGAATGAAAACCTTATGGGTAATTTTTTACAATTTACCATGGACAAAAAATTAAAGGAAAACGAATGAAATCAAAAATAAAAATATGTATGGGAAGTTCTTGTTTCGCAAGAGGTAATGTTGAAAATCTTGAATTTATTGAAAAATTTATAAAAGAAAACAATCTTGAAGCGGACATAGAGCTTGTTGGCGCCCGTTGCGAAGGAAAATGTGCATCAGGTCCAAATGTTATAATAAATGACGTAGAATATAATCAAATAACAAGGGAAAAATTGGCAGATGTGTTAAAGGAATTATAATATGAATGAGTTGTATCCTGTTTATACTTTGAAAAACGAATGTCATGATTGTTATCGCTGTGTCAGAGAATGTCATGTCAAGGCTATCAAAATAAAGAATTCTCACGCTTCGGTATTGGATAAGAAATGTATAGCTTGCGGTCATTGTGTGAAGGCATGTCCTTCAAACGCAAAAAGAATACGTTATGATATAGATAAGGTTAAGACATTATTTATCGCACAAAAAAAGGTTATAGTTTCTTTAGCACCGACTTGGGCAGGAGTGTATGATTTATCGCAAAATAAGATAGTTGCTTTATTGAAAAAATTGGGTTTTAGTGCTGTTTCTGAAACAGCATTAGGAGCTCAAGAAGTTTCAATCAAAACTGCAGAAATGTTAAAAAACGTCGATAATGGTTTATATATTTCAAGTGCTTGTCCTGTAATAGTTGATTATATAAGATTGTATAATCCGAGATTTGTGCAAAATATTACGAAGTTGGCATCGCCGGCGTTGACACATGCTAAAATGTTAAAAGATTTGTATGGAAATGATATTTCGGTCGTTTTTATAGGACCTTGTATAGCGAAAAAAAACGAATCTGCTAAGCATCCTGAATTGATTGATGTAGCTTTGACATTCGAGGAACTAAATTACTGGATAAAAGAAGAATTTATAAATTTGGCGGAAATAGAAACTTCTGAGAATGATGATTTTGTACCGGAAAATTCTCATGAAGGTGCACTATATCCGATAGAAGGCGGAATGAATGAAACTATTAAAGCTGTTGGCGTCAGTTCTGACACACAACTTTTGACAATAAGTTCATTAGAAACATTTGAAAGAGCATTACAGGGATTTGAGCCTAATCAAACAGAACGAAAAATTTTTGTGGAAGCGCTTGGATGTGACAGTGGGTGCATCAATGGTCCTTGTGTTTCAACAAATAAATCAGGAATTTCGATTAATTCTGATATCTTAGTCAATGTTAAAAGACGAGAAGTTATACCGCAAACTCCTGCAGTGGTTGTTGAAACGAGTTATGATGCGAAACCTGTAGAGAATAAAATTTACCCGATAGAAGATATTATAAAAGCAATGGAAAAAATTGGGAAATACACAGAGGAAGACGAATTGAATTGTGGTGGCTGTGGCTATCCTACTTGTCGTGATTTAGCAGGGGCATTGCTTTCAGGAGAAGCAGAACCGTCAATGTGCGTTTCTTATATGAGAAAAATTGCTATGCAAAAAGCCGCAGCTTTGTTAAGATGTATGCCTTCAGCCATGGTAATGGTCGATAATGATTTAAAAATAGTTGAAACCAATGAGGCTTTTATAAAAATGTTTTGCGGTGAAATGACAGAAATATTTGAAGATCGAGAAGAAGGCTTAAAAGGCGCTTATTTAGAAAAAATAGTGAATTTCGGCGATGTGCTTAAGTCAGCTTTAAAAACAGGGAAGGATATACATAAAGAGCATTATCTTATAAATAAAAAATTGTATGATATTATAGCATTTACTGTAGAAAAGAATGCGGTAGTGGGTGCTATTATCACTGACGTCACTCAAAGTGAAATGAACAGAGGCAAAATAGCGCAGAAAGCTAAAGATGTTATTTCAAAGAATATTTCTACAGTTCAGGAGATAGCTTGTTTACTGGGTGAACACATGGTTGAGACGGAATTATTATTAAATTCTATAGCAGAAGATTTTGACATTCAAAGCAATGAGGACAAAAAGTAATGTTTGTTGATATAAATTGCACACAACAAAAAAAATATGGTCAAAATGCTTACGGCGATTTCTTTTTATCAAAAAGATATGCGGACTCAGGCAGACTGATTGCAGTTCTTTCAGATGGTTTAGGTAGTGGTATAAAGGCTAATATACTTGCTGGAATGACTGCGACCATGCTTTTAAAATTTATAGAGGCTGAGTCTAATATAGAAAAATCATGCGAAATTATCATGAACTCTTTGCCAGTCTGTAAGGTGAGAAAAATTAGTTATTCGACATTTTCTGCGATGGATTATAATGATGACGGAGATGTGAAAATTGTTGAAGAAGGAAACCCACAATTCGTTTGGATTAGAGATAATAAGGTAATGGCTCCTGATTGTGATGTAATAACTTCTAAAATTTTCCCAAACAGGCATATGCATATTTATAATATTAAATTGCAGCAAGAAGACAGACTTATTTTTTGTTCAGATGGCGTTACACAAGCCGGTTTAGGGTCACAAAGGCTTAAATTGGGTGTAAGACGAGAGGGTTTAATAGATTTTGTTTTAAGTGAATTACAAGTTAGACCATCAATATCAAGTCGGCATTTATCAAAAAAAATTGTAAATTTCGCTAAGCAATCGGAACCTGATAACAAGCCTAATGATGATATATCGGCTTTGGCTGTATATTGCAGAGAGCCGAGAAAATCTTTAGTATTCACAGGTCCACCATATAGAGCCGACAAAGACAGTTTTTATGCAAGAATTTTTGCTGAATTCAATGGCAAAAAAGCTGTTTGTGGAGGAACAACAGCAAATCTAATATCAAGAGAGCTCAATGCTCCGATAGAAAGTCCAGTGTCTTCGAGTTACGGGCAATTACCTGCAATTTCGTACATGAAGGGTGTCGATTTAGTTACAGAAGGTATTTTAACATTAACTAAAGCGGTCGAATATTTAGAAAAAAATGGCGCCATCGCAGATGATGCTGCTGGCGAATTAGTCCGTTTCTTTCTTAACAGTGATTGTATAAATTTTATGGTTGGAGCCAAAATTAATCAGGCGCATTATGACCCCACGTTACCTGTGGAAATCGAAATAAGAAAAAATGTAATAAAAAAGTTAAAAAAATTGTTAGAAGATAAATATATGAAAAAAATTGTAGTACAATATATGTGAGGTGTAAAAATGAAGAAAATCGAAGTTAAAGTTTGCTTAGGAACAACCTGTTTTGTTATGGGGTCGTCTTATTTGCAAGAGTTAATGGATATTATTCCCAAAAAATACGGTGAAAAAGTTACCGTAACAGGCAGTCCATGCTTAGGCTTATGTTCAGTAAATTGGGAATATTCAAAAGCCCCGTACGTCAGAGTTGACAATGAAGTAGTGTCCGAGGCTACTATCGAAAAAGTTTTAGCAGAAATAGACAGAAATTTGGAAAATGGATAATACCAGTCAAGCAAATCATTTAAAAAAAGAAATAATGATAAAACTCATAAAAGCTTTTTACAGCGAAGATTTTGAAAAAAATGTTCGTATGGTGCCTTATGCTATGCGACCGAAAGGTGCTGAGGTTCCGTACAGATGTTGTATTTATAAAGAAAGAGCTATTATCAAAGACAGATTGATAGCAATGTTGGGATTTTCAATTGAGTGTGATGATGAAACCGTTTTGCTTTCAGAGTACGCTCAACAAGCAGTTGAAAGGGAAAATCCCGACAAAAATTGTTTAACTGTTTTAGAAGCAGCATGTAAAGGTTGTGTGCCAAGTAGAATTTTTGTGACGGAGTTATGTCAAGGCTGTATAGCTCGTCCATGCCAAAATACTTGCAAATTCGGTGCTATAAGTATAGTAAATGGCAAATCAGTAATAGATGGTGCAAAATGTAAAAATTGTAAAATGTGTATACCAAGTTGCCCTTATAATGCAATTGTAAAAATTACAGTTCCATGTGAGCAGGCATGTCCTGTTAATGCGATAGCGAAAGATGAAAATGGGCATGCTATGATTGATTTTGATAAGTGTATTTTTTGTGGGAAATGTATAGAAGCTTGCCCTTTCGGTGCTGTACATGAAAAAAGTCAACTTATTGATGTTTTAAGTAAAATTAAAGTGGGCAAAAAAGTCGTCGCCATGCTTGCTCCTTCAATTGTAGGACAATTCCCCGGAACGATTAAACAACTTAAAACAGCACTTTTGAAAGTAGGTTTTCATGATGTTTTTGAAGTTGCTCAGGGTGCTGATGTAACTTCAAAGAATGAAGCTGAAGAATTTTCAGAAAAAATGGAAAAAGGGCAAGCTTTTATGACAACATCTTGCTGTGCCGGTTATAATCAACTTATAAAAAAACATTTACCTGAAATAGAGCCTTATGTTTCTAGCACGAAAACGCCATTGTATTACACAACTGAAATTGCGAAGACCAAATATCAAGATGCCGTTCTCGTCTTTGTAAGTCCTTGTTTAGCTAAACGTACTGAAGTCTTTTCAAACCCCGACATTGATTATGTTTTGAATTTCAATGAGTTAGGATTAGTTTTTGTTGCACAAAAAATTGAAATTATGAATTGCGAAGAAACTGAATTTGAAAATGACAGCTCGAAGTACGGTCGAGAATTCGGAATATCAGGTGGCGTTACAGAAGCTGTAAAGGCTTTTTCCACTGAAACAAATGAAATTAAGCCCTGTATAATAAACGGTTTGAATAAAGACACAATTAAACAACTAAAAAATATGGCAAAAAACGGCAAGTGCGAGGGTTGCAATTTGGTTGAGGTGATGTGTTGTGAAGGTGGCTGTGTTGGTGGCAATGCAACTGTAAATTCTGCCAAAATCGTCACAAAAGCCATTAAAAATGCGAATAACCCTCAATAAAAACATTACGTTTTTGTAATAAAAATCCTAAACGAGTAGTTATTTTAGGCAATTATTTATATTCTTGTGTTTTATAGAGTATAAGGGTGTGACTAATTTAGTCTATTTGGAAGGTCAATTAATAATGTCAGTGTTAGGTATTATATCAGATATACATAAAAATAAACCTCGTTTTCGTGAATGGGAACAGGAACAGAATGATTTAGACGCAAAAAGAGCCGTAATAAACGAAAAAAAAGGTATTCTCCTGAACAACTTGGAAAAGCGAAAGCACAAGGCAAAATAATCATCGATACTATAAGCATAATGGATGAACATTCGGAAAATTATGCAGAGGATATGGAAACAGCGACCACACCTGTAATGGTCGCAGGTACGTATGCTTCATTAATACTTTCCTCGATAGGAACAGTGGCTTGTTTATTGCCAACTTTTAAAAAACAAGAACAACTGAAAAAAGAACTTATTAAAAAATATAATATAGACAAAATTTGTGATGAGGTAAATCGCAATGGTGGTTTAAAATCAAAATTTTCATCAAAGCGGCATTATCTTAGGGAAACAGAATTATTAAATGAGCGTCAATTAAAACGACTTAATTTTGAAGATAAAAATATTCCGATGAAAGACCTGATTAAAAATGCGCAGGAATACGGTGAAAAATTAAAAGGCTTTAGACGTGTATACTTGATTGGAGCTGCTGTTGGCTCAGCTGTAGCATTGACAGGCATTTTTCTAGTTAACAATTTCGCAACTAAAATACAAGTTGTGGGTTCAAGATTTGGTAGGTATCAAGCAAGAGAAAAACTTAAAAATGAAAGGTATTTTGTTGATTATACTGACGAACAAATTCAAGAAGCTGAAAACGAATTAGCGAAAAAAACTCCTGAAAAAGGAATGTTTGGTTTGTTTAAGAAAAAAAATAAGACTGACACTCGTGGCTTTTGGGGCAATTTAATGCATGTTTTTAGCGACAGAAAAAAATATAAAGAGTGGAAAGCTACAGACAAAGACGACTCGAAAAAAGTAACAAGAGAACTTTCACAAGCTGAAATACAAGAAGCTAAAGCGGACAAAGAAGTCATACAGCGCATAGTCAGAAAAGTAAATAACAAAGCGGAAGATTATTCTGAAAACATGGAGACAGTAGCAAATGCAGTGTTGTTAAGTGGTCCGTTGTTAGGTGGTGCTTTAGGGACATTTGGTGCTTGGATTTTACAAAAAACTGGTGTAATGCAAAATATAGCCAGAAAGATAATTAAAAGACGAACAAACAAAGAAGGTCAGAAAATTTTTGAAGAACTTTTGAAATTAGAAGGTCAAAATAAAAAAAATGACATGAAAGTGAGTTTGGACTATACAAAAAAATTGTCCGAATTAAATTACAATATTTCTGAAAATTCATATCAAAACAGTAAAAAAACAAAATCATTATTTAAAAAATTCGTCGAACCTTATGATAAATTACTGACACATTTAATGACAACTAAAACCGGGCGTAGATGGGCTGGTGGCTTATTTGGTGGGATTGTAGCTGGTGCTGTTTCATTGTATATAGGATTGAAATTACAAAAAAATGCCGGCAGGGCAGGAAGATATATTGCGAAAAAAGAATTAGAGAAGGACCCAACTAATTTTATTTCTAATGATAATAAAGACATAGAGTCAGTTAAAGATGTAAAAGCTCAAAAAGAAGGGAAACTTAAAAGATTTTTTAAGCACATCTCTTTCATGCCTAGAGTGATTAAAGAATATTTTGATTACCAAAAATTTAAGAAAACTGAATTACAACATCAAAAAGACCTGAATGAAGAATTGCTAAAAGTAAAAATTAGTGACAAACAGCTTAAAGACGCAAAAAATATACAAAGAAAATTATTTAATACGTTTGAAAGATTAGATGATAAATCTCAAGAGTATTCTGAAACAGCTGAACTCGTGAATGAAACAGGCATGCAATTCGCAAGTTATGGTGCTATGGCTTCAATTATTCTTGTTCCTGCTGCAGTGATTGGAATGGTAATGAAAGGCAAAATTTCTATAGGGAAACTCGCAAAATGGGGGTTAAGCTTTGCGGCTGTTTCTTCTTTGTTTACAAAAGGTTTCTTGAAAAGACATACTAAAGCAATTAGTGAAAATTTATTTAAAGTGGTAAACTCTGTTAATGTACCATTCCGTACATCTAAGAGCCCAGAAGAACAATTAATCTTGAATAAAACGATGGAAAGTTTAAAAAGTTCATTTAAGGATTTTCCAAGTTTAATGAAAAAATCTGATGAGATATTAACAGGACTAGCAGGTAATGGTACATCAAAAAGTGACACGGCTGCTATCCTAAGCAGTGTGATTAAAAAAGCGGATTTAAGGGAATCTAAAAATATTTCAGATTTGTTTAGGCGCATTGCTAGTAAATTACCGGAAGAAGAATACAAAAAAATGGACGCTTTAATGAACGAATTTTTATATAGTTGTACGACTAGTTTTGAAAAAGGTAAATTTACTAAAAAAGATTTACAAGCAGCATTACCCAAAATAGAAAAATTATTGTCTAATATGCCCAAAGAAGAATTCGCAAAAGTCGTTGACACATTCTTTGAATTATTAAAAAATAAACCTGATGAAGTTATGTATTTAATAAAAAATGAGCCGAAAAAATTAATTAATTGTTTCTTGAAATCAGAAGCAGTAAGTAAACTGATGACAACTGCGACATTGACATATGCAGCAGCAAATATTGCGTTAATGTATGCTTTAATGTCATATCTGGCAAAATTCGAAAAAGAAGCGGGTAGATATGGAGTTATGAAAGGTATTGAAAGTTTAGACGACTACACGTATTACGCTAATAGTGAACCGACTGAAACTGCTAATAATATCACTCCATCAATAAGTCCTGCTCAAACGGTTAATATAAATCAAAAACTAGTACAACAAATCTTAAATAAAAAGAGGGCATAAAACTTATATAATATCTTGAATTTTTTTGTACTACACATTTATTATTGTCATTTAGTTTTTAAAAATTCTCGTTTTATATAAGATAACCAACAATACAGTAAAATAAGAAATACAATAAATACTAAATGATTGGCTTCATACGCTAAATGAAATTTCCCTTGTAACAAATATATAATTGCTGTTGTTATACCGCACCCTAAGCATTTATGTCCTGATAATAAATACCATATACAAATAGATTTTACTCCAAATAATTCGAGAAGTTTATGAGTAATAATAACTAGAATGGGGGATACTGCTATAAAATATTTATTCACTGATAGATAATCCAACAATAAAAAAGAAAATATATACTATTGAAAAAAAGAAACCAATTACAAAAAGAATAGGTCCAATGTCTTTTTTATAATTTGTTAATTGTTTACCATCAGCATCATTAAATTTATTAAAGCATATGAGTATCCAATCAATAAATGCCCATATGCCACAACCTCCGAATGTCAAGAGTTGAGCAATACCTGTTCCTATGTGACCGGTATAAAAGCGGTGCGCACCAAATGTTCCTAAAAACCAAACGAATAGTAATGTCGGTAACCAATCGTGCCCATCAGCGCTGACAACATTGTCTGAACAGGAATTAATACGTTTCCCATTCACAGCACAACCACAATGGACACAGATAATTGCTTCATCATGTATTTCGCTTCCGCATTTAGAACAAAACATAAAAAACCTTATTTTTTTAAGTCACAACCGTTAGCATCTTTGTATGCACCACATAATATACAGATAAAGTCGATTAAAGCCCATATTCCACAGCCACCTAAGGTTAAAAGTTGGATAATCCCAATTCCAATGTAACCCGTATAGAAACGATGAATACCAAATCCACCTAGAAAAAATACTAGTAAAAGTGTCACCAACCAGCTCTTTTCTTCACTCGTGGAAGCATTTTGTTGTACAGCGCAACCACAATGTACACAAATTACAGCTTCGTCGTTAATTTCTTTTCCACACTTAGCACAAAACATATTACTTCTCCTTTTTTTTAATTGTAATTGAAAATATTAAATATGGCAATTTGAAGTTTTAAAATGGAGTATCAGTTATTGTCAAAATGCAGTAAGGCCGCAATAGCAGCGTATTTATTGTTTTTTCTGACATAAACTCTTATTGCATAGCAAATAAATCGCCCCAGTTGATTTTGTTGTTTTCAAATACACAATTATGCTCTTTCAATTTATCAAAATAATGACGAGCATGTGTTTTTGTGCAAGCTTTGAACACCATTATTTCTTCAATAGCTTCAAGTCTGTTGAGCAAAATTTCTCTTTCTTTCCCGGATGGAATTGAAATCACATTAGATTTTTGCTTATCCGACATGTTTTTTTGCAGCGAAAAAAACACCAATTGGATTAATAAGATTAATATAAATAAGCAAAAAGATAATTTAAAATAATTAACTACATGCAATATTGAATACAATATAAGTAAATTTGACATAAAAATATTATTTTTACGCACGACAAATTCCCTTTCCCTTTCCCTTTTCCTTTCTCAATATTTTTAAAATAAAATGATAAAATTTCTAAATAAAGAAAACAACAAATTAAAATTTAACTTGGTATCGATTTTGCAACCAATTTAAAATGGCATCATTCACAATTTTGTTACGAGAACGCTCTTTGTTTGACAGTTGGTCAAGTTTAGAAATAACATTAATTGGTAACGTAATAGTTACATTACATTTCAAATTTTGAAATTTTTGTTCCATAAGTTTACTCCTTGTTATATAATAAGTATAAGATCTAATACTAAATTAGCATTTTTACTTTGTTTTGTCAACCAAAAGTCAACCAAAAGTCAACCATTAGGATAGATATTTACAAAAGCTATTTTGAAACAAGTTATTATGAGGACATGCTATGTTTGAAAACTTAGAAGATATAAAAAAACTACGTTTACGGCTGGATTTTACGCAAGAAGAATTGGCGAAGCAGCTTGGAGTGAGTAAACAATATATTAATCTTATCGAAAAGGGTAAAAAAAGGTTTGCCAAGGATAAAATTGAGATATTGAAACAATTGACGCTGGATATATTAGGCGAGGATTTGAACGAAAAAATTGTTGAAATCAATTTTTATCCAAATACGTTTGCTTCTTGCAATTCAGGTAGTTATGTTTTAGCGGAACAAAGAGAAATAAAACGTGTTTCTTCTATATTTATCCCGAATTATTCTGCGGAAAAGGAATACTCTATATGTACTGCTCGAGGTGATAGCATGTACCCAACGATAAAGAACGGGAATTACGTAATAGTTCAGCATCATCAAAATGAACAATTAATTGATAATGACATATACATTTTTTGTTACAGAGATGAGCTTTATTTGAAGCGTTTATCTAAAAATATAAACGAGTTAATAATAGCCTCTGACAACAAAGAATACGGACAAATAATAGTATCAAGTTCTGAATTAGAACATGTCAATATAATCGGAAGAATTGTCGGGGTTTTATATACGTAATGTAAATATTTATTAATGTAATAACAAAAAAAAATTTTTAGCGATTTAAAATAGATAGAAGAAAAATTAGGATTTTTCCATGTCTATTAAAGTTGGTCATAATAAAGATATCGATAAATCACATTTTACCAAAATGCTTGTATCTGCTGGAGCGGGATTTGCAGTTGGGAGTGTTTTGGAGTGGAGCAATCAATCATATTTGCAAAGCGCAAGTAAAAAAGAAGCTGATAAATTTATCAACAGTAAAAAGAATGGTGGCATAAAACTTCAATATGAGTACATACGCAAGAATTTGAAGTCGTCAGCAGAAAAGTCGGCTAATTGTGCAAAAGGCATTCGAAATGGATTGATTTTGAAATCAGGTTTGGCATTTTCTCTGTTATTTACAGCTGTTTATTTGTTAGGATTGACAGCAGCGTCAGTCGTTAAAAAATATGAGTCAACGAAAAAAAATAGAGAAGACTTTTCGTAAATAGAGGTTTGTAATGAATTGTATTTTGGAGAAAAAACGAGTAATAAATGTAGATATCGAAGACTGGGAAAGAAAAAAGCAGTATGAGTTTTTTAAGGATTTCGAGCGACCACAATTTTCTGTCACTATTGAAGTTGATGTAACTAAGTTAGTTAGAGAGTTAAAGCAATGTGATATTAAACCTAAAATTAATTTTTTTCAGGCAACTTTATATATTATTTTAAAGAGTTTAAATGAAATTGAGAATTTCAAATACAGGATAGAAAATGATAGAGTAATTCTTTATGAAAAAATCGGTGGCGGCTTTACATTTATGAAGCAGAAGCCGAATTATTGTAATTGTTACGTTCCGTATGAAGAAAATTTCTGTAATTTTATGGACGAATTTCGAAAGGTAACAACTTCGAAACAAAATGAAATAGGCATCGAAATCGGTGAAGATGTGGCTTATTTAACTTTTGCGCCTTGGGGAAAATTTACAGCTTTCACAAATCCATACAAATCACTCAAAAATGATAGTATACCCAGAATTTTATGGGGCATGCCTTACAAGATGAATGACAAACAAGTAATAAGTGTTTCTATTGAAGTGCACCATGCGTTGATGGACGGATACCATATAGGACTTTTAATAAAAAAATTAAATAAAAATATAGCTCAATTTCGCACGAATAGCCTGATGTTTTGTAATGAGAAATAAAATTATAATAAAAATGAACATTATTTTTTTCAATTCGTTATATTAGTTAGCATGGGTTGTAAGAAAAAGAGGTATAAAATGTTGAGAAAAAAATTAGGTGAGAAAATCAAAGCAATAAGAAAATCTAAAAGAATTTCACAAGTAAAATTTGCGGAAATTTTACAGATGGAGCCATCAAATCTGTGTAAAATAGAACATGGTTTGCAAATGCCAAAAGAGGAAAACATCGAAAAAATAGCAGAAGCTTTCAACATAGAAATAAAAGAATTGTTCGATTTTTAATTGTTAATATCGGACTCTACTAAATTGAGTTCTATGGCACGTTCAAAAGAGAACAAACATTTTTTGACATAAATCTTATTAGCAAAAGAAAGTAGCGCAGAGTGAACTGCTTTCGAAAGGTGTGTTTTTTCCCAAATGCTATTAGCTTCTGAAAAGTCACGAGTTCCAAAAGTCGCTTTTAAAACATTTTCCAATTCAATTCCGAAAAAATTGTAAGCACGTCTGATACGATAAAGTTTTGTTTGTATTTTTATTAAAGTGGCTATGTCAGAAATACTCAAAACATGCTTCAAAGTCCCTAATACAATCAAATAAAGCAAGTGCAATTTTGAGTATTTTTTGTTTCTAGGTGGTGGAATAACTTTTAATTTTACGTAATTGTTCACCATTGTAGGTGTAATAGATTTTTCTTCGCCGGGTATTTCGAAGCAAGACAAATACGTATCCAAAATTGCCAACATTTGGTCCATATAAAGTTCAATACTAGGCAACTCCTCATATCCAGGGCAGTGATATGATGCCAATTTTTCCATATCTTCCAATTGAACTGACGAAACATCATTAAGCATAATAACATTATATATCAAATTTAATTTTGTCAAATTATTTAGTTTTTTAAAACAATTGACATAGTTTTTAATACGAGATAGAATGGTAGTTGTTTCTATGAGGAAAAGTATAAGAAACAAAAAGGAGAGGATTACATTGGCACATATAACTATAAATCAAGAGAAATGTAAATCTTGTTATTTATGTATAGCTGCTTGTCCGAAGCATTTGATAAAAAAAAGTGACAAGGCTGGTATAACGAGCAATTACGTAGTAGAGTTTTGTGATATATCAAAAGAGTGCATAGGCTGCAAGGCATGTGCTGTTAGTTGTCCTCATTTAGCGATAACCGAGGTTTTTAAGTAATATGGAAAAAGTACTTATATCAGGGAATGAGGCGATGGCCCAAGCGGCTATAAATGCAGGCTGTGATTGTTATTTTGGTTATCCTATTACGCCTCAAACGGAGATAGGTGAATATTTGAGTCGTGAAATGCCTCAATATGGACGAGCATTTGTTTGTGCAGAGAGTGAAATAGCTGCAATAAACATGGTGATGGGTGCGGCTTCAACAGGCAAAAAGGCTATGACTTCATCTGCTTCTTGCGCAATAGCGTTGATGCAAGAAGGTCTGTCTTATGCAGCATGTGATGAATTGCCATTAGTTTTAATCAGCGTCATGAGAGCGGGTCCGGGCTTGGGGTATATCTATCCCTCACAAGCTGATTATAATCAAGCAGTTACGGGTGGTGGTAATGGCGATTATAGGATTGTTGTATTAGCGCCTTCATCAGTTCAAGAGTCTATTGATTTGACCTACAGGGCATTTTATTTGTCTCAAAAGTACAGAACAGTTGTAATCGTTTTGTCTGACGGTCTGCTAGGACAATCTAAAGAGCCGGGAACTTTTACGAAGTATCCTTATGAAGAAGTAGATAACACGGATTGGGCTTTAACAGGAGCAAAGAACCGTAGCGCAAGAGAAATACGCTCACTTGAGCCGGTGCAAGAAAGGCATGCAGAGCACATGCAAAATTTGTTCAAAAAATATGATTTGATAATAAAAAACGAAGTCAGTTATGAAGAAATCAATACAAATGATGCAGATGTGATTTTAGTGGCATTTGGAAGTTTGGGCAGAAACATAAAAGCAGCGATGAATTTGTGTAGACAAAACGGTTTGAAGGTTGGCATATTACGACCAATTACTTTGTTTCCTTTTCCTGAAAAGCGTTTGTATGAATTAAGCAAAAAGACAAAGCAATTTTTAACTATAGAAATGAATATGGGGCAAATGGTAAAAGATGTGAAACTAGCTATAAAAGGTCAAGCTGAAGTAGATTTTCTCGGACGACCGTCGGGTGAGTGGTTCAGTGCGGAGGAGATTTTTGCTGAAGTTGTAAAAATAACGGAGAATGCACATGCAACAAGTATTTAGTATACCTAAATCATTAAAAAAAGACATTTCATACACATTTTGTCCGGGGTGCGACCATGGTGTAGCAATAAGATTAATGGCTGAATTAATAGATGAAAAAGGATTGCGAGAAAGCACGATAGCCGCTGCCAGTGTTGGTTGCTCAGTATGTTTGTACGATTTTATGGACGTAGATTGCTTTGAATGTCCACATGGTCGTGCAGGAGCAGAGGCCACAGGAATAAAGCGTACTAATCCAGATAAATTTGTTATAACTTACCAAGGTGACGGAGATTTTGCGTCGATAGGTTTGACAGAATCTATGTATGCAGCCATTCGTGGCGAGCATATCACGGCTATTTGTATAAATAATACGACTTATGGTATGACTGGCGGGCAAATGGGTCCTACGACATTGCTGGGGCAGGTGACTACGACATCTCCATACGGAAGGAGTGTTGAACAACATGGTTATCCGTTTAAAATAACCGAGCATATAGCTTTATGTGAAGGAACAGCTTATGCAGCGAGAGTTTCACTTGACTCGGCAGCGAATATAAGTAAGGCTAAACAGGCAATAAAAAAAGCTTTCGATGTACAAGAAAAAAAATTAGGTTTTGGATTTGTAGAAATACTTTCAAGCTGTCCAACGAACTGGAAAATGACACCAGAGGGTGCTCATCAACACATAAGAGAAAACATGGTGCAAGTATTTCCATTAGGTACATACAAAGATTTAACGGAAGGGTAAACAATGGAACAAAATATTATTATAGCAGGTTTCGGAGGTCAAGGAGTCCTTTCAGCAGGTATTATTTTAGCCAATGCAATAATGTTCGAAGGTTTGAATGTTACTTGGTATCCCTGTTACGGTGCTGAAATGAGAGGTGGCGCTGTAAACTGTGAAATAGTCTTTTCAGAAAATGAAGTTTCTTCTATTCATAAAAAAGAAGTAGATTTTTTGATTGCGTTAAATGATTTATCCTTTAAAAAGTTTTTACCTAAATTAAAAGTCGATGGTACAGTTATTGCTAATTCATCAATCATAGAAGAAGAATGTAAAAGAAATGATGTTCATTATATTTTTTCAAAGATTTCGGATATAGCGAGAAATTTAGGAAATATAAAAGTAGCTAATATAGTGGCTCTTGGAATTTTAAGTAGTATTTGTGATAATTTAAAAAGTAATTATGTAAAAAAAGCTATTGAAAGGGCTTTGCCTCCTGAAAAAAAATATTTACTAAATTTAAATCTGGAAGCATTCAAAATAGGTTATAATTACATAAATACACCAATATACATATAAATAGGAGTAAGAATTAATGAATATACCTGCAAAAATAAAAGGAATTGAGTTTAGTGTTCCTGAGTTAGTTATTACGAACGATAATTTGTCAGAAATAGTCGAAACAAGCGATGAGTGGATAACCCAAAGAACGGGAATAGCGGAACGTCGAGTTGTATCAGGAGATGAAGACGAAGTTACTCTAGGTGTTGCAGCGGTAAAGAAAATAGTCGAAAGTACAAAAATAGACCCCAAAACGGTTGATTTAATTATATCCGCCTCATCAACTCCGCATAGAGCATATCCCTCAGTGGCATGTGAAGTGCAAGCTGCTATTGAAGCTGATAATGCAGCTGCTTTTGATATAGTAGCTGCTTGTTCAGGATTTTTATATGGATTAAGCATAGCAAAAGCTTATATTTCTTCAGGATTGTACAAAAGAATAATTGTCTTAGCTGCTGATGCAACATCAAAATATGTAGATTGGACAGATAGAACTACTTGTATATTATTCGGTGACGGAGCGAGCGCAATGCTTTTAGAAGCCGGAAACGAAAATGATACAGATGATTTAATTCACATTAACATTGCGGCTGATGGTAAAAATAAAGAGTTTATATCATTGTCAATGAGAAACCAAAACTGTCCATTAGCAGTCGAAAATCAGGAACCTGCGAGTTACCATATAACAATGTCAGGACGTGATGTTTATAAATATGTTATGAAAAAAATTCCTGAAACAATAGAAAAAACTTTAAAAGAAGTCAATATGACGATAGATGATATTGACTATTTCATACCACATCAAGCTAATTTGAGGATGATTGAGGCTTTAAGCGAAAGAATTGGAATTTCCAAAGAAAAAACAATATCTAACGTGCAAAAATACGGTAATATTTCAGCAGCTTCAATTCCTTGTGCGATAAAAGAAGCCCTTAATGACGGTAGTATAAAAAAGCCTGCAATACTTTTATTAAGTGCATTTGGTGCAGGCATGACCAGTGCTTGTGGTATTATTAGATTAGGATAATTTTTCAGAACTGTTTGGAGAAAGAGAAGGATGAAAAGAGTAGTAATAACAGGTATGGGGTGTGTGACACCCTACGGTATAGGTGCAGAAAACCTCTGGGGAAACGTTGCAAACGGCAATAGCGCAATTAAAAAATTTAATTCTAATTTCAACGCTGAAGGACAATTGGTAAAAATAGGCGGACAAATTCCCGAGCTGAATTTGGAAGAATATGTAAGTGCAAAAGAATTAAAAAGAATGGACAAATTTGTCTTATATGCACTTATCGCAGCGGAAGACGCTTACAGAAATTCAAAATTAAATTTAGCTGAAGAAAATCCCTATAAAATTGGCGTAATTATGGGAACTTCTGTCGGTGGACTTGCAACGATAACAAAGACTTACGAATTAATGTTACAAAAAGGTTTCACAAAATGTTCACCCTTCACGGTTCCAATGGTTATCCCCAATATGGCTGCTTCAAAAGTATCTATAAAGTACAAGTTAAAAGGTTTGTGTAAAGCTGTTTCTACTGCGTGTGCAACAGGTGCGCATGCAATAGGAGATGCATATCGTTCAATACAGTGTGGCGATGTAGATATAATGTTTGCAGGAGGCTGTGACACAGAAATATGTAATTTTGGAATGGGTGGATTTACTAGTGCACGTACACTCTCAAAAAATAATGAACATCCTCAACAAGCGTCTCGTCCTTTTGACAAAGACCGTGACGGATTTGTAATCAGTGAAGGAGGCGCTGTTCTGATTTTAGAAGAAAGAGAACACGCACTAAAACGTAATGCGACAATTTACGCTGAAATTGTAGGCTACGGTCAAAGTGCTGATGCGTATGATGCTGTTGCACCTGACCCTAACGGTGATGGCGCAAGTTATGCGATTAAATCAGCTTTAGAAAATGCTGCTATATCAACAAACGATATAAATTACATCAATATGCACGGCACAAGTACAAAAGTTGGTGATGTTGCGGAATCTAAACTCGTTGAGCGTATTTTCGGCAATAAAAACGCAAATAAAAATTTATTAGTAAGTTCAACTAAATCAATGACAGGTCATTTATTAGGTGCTGCAGGTGCAGCTGAAGCAATTATTTCTATTTTAGCAGCACGTGACAGTATTGCGCCACCCACAATTAATTTAGATAATCAAGATGACGAAGTTGCTAATCTTGACTACGTTCCTAATATTGCAAAAAAACACAATATAAAGTATGCTTTGTCAAATTCGTTTGGTTTCGGTGGTTGTAATGCCGTTTTAATTTTCAAAAAAAGTAATTAATATAAAAATTAAAAATTAAAAAATCACCTGTTCAATAACGAGCAGGTGATTTAAAATATGTATCAGTTTAGCTAATTTAGATTATTCCGGGTATAATTTGTTTTTCTATTCTAAATCCGTTTTGAAGTTCTCTAAGTATAACTTCAGCGTCAAGTGGATTATCAACAGCTAAACCGTGAATAGTAGTAAATTGTGGACGTTCATTTTTTGCTGCAGGCATGTTATATGTACTGTCATCTACTGAAAGTGTATTAACGTAATGTTTATCACGTGAATCAAAATTTCTTGGATTACGATTATTATTGTCTACACTTCCAGGGTTTTCATTTCCACCGCCTGGATTTTCATTTCCGCCACCAGGGTTTTCATTTCCGCCACCAGGGTTTTCATTTCCACCGCCTGGATTTTCATTTCCGCCGCCTGGGTTTTCATTTCCGCCACCAGGGTTTTCATTTCCGCCACCAGGGTTTTCATTTCCGCCACCTGGGTTTTCATTTC
>CAZTVM010000002.1:27930-59316 GCA_964617065.1 uncultured Muribaculaceae bacterium | reverse complement strand
AAAAGTACTAACAACTAACATTAATATAAATTGAAGAGCACAGACCGTAATCAACAGCCTGTGCGAGAGAATTTAAAATATTAAATTATTTTTGTATTAACCACCCAGTAAAGATAAAGCTACTGAAGGAAGTTGATTAGCTTGTGCTAAAAGACTGGTTGAAGTTTGCTGGAGTATTTGATACTTCAACATATCAGAACTAGCTGCAGCAACATCGACATCCATTATTCTCGATTTTGAGTCAGTATTACATTCTAAAACAGTTGTTAAATTTTCTTTAGCTGAATCCATTGCATTTGAGAAAGCACCAATTTTTGAACGGCTTATATTGACTGTTTCCAATGCGATATCAATAGAATCCATATATCCTCTAAAGGCTGCGTTGTCTAAAGTTGCAAGATCGTCGAAAATATTTGTTGTAACACCCAGCGAACTTGGGTGAATATCAGTCAATGCTTGTGCGATATCAAGGGTATTGGTCGCAGCGTCTGTACCTGAACCTATTTGCAATATCAAACTCGTGCAAGAACCATCAAGCAAAGTAGTACCATTGTAGTTAATAGCGCCTGTTAATCTTTGTAATTCATCCAATCTCGCCATAATTTCGTTTGCTATTGCTTGTTTTTGGTCAGTGCTGAAAATTTCATTTGCACCTTGAACACATAATTCACGTATACGTTGCAAATGTTCAGTTGCTGTGCTCATTCCTGTTTCTGCTGTAGAAATCAAGTTCATACCATCTTCAATATTTTCGAGTGCTTTCGTGTTGCCTCTAATTTGTGTTGTTAAACCTTGAGCGATAGATAAACCTGCGGCATCATCTTTCGCAGCTGTTATTCTGCAACCAGATGATAATTTTTCCATAATGTTTTGTAATGATGAATTGTTTTGTGACAAGTATCTTTGCGTTATCAAAGAACTCATGTTTGTGTTTACAATAATAGACATAATTTTTTCTCTCTCTTTTTCTTCATTTTCTCTGATTTAACTATCGGCATTTTTTTTTCATACTTTAGTATAACTTTTTGTACGAAAAATTTAAAAATATGCTTCAAATCCTTGCTATACCATATTATTAGTGCTATTATACTTTAGTATTAGAAATCATCTAAACGGAGTAGAAAAGAGCTAAAATGCCACATTTTTTTATTAAAACCTCAGATGTAAACAACAATATTATTACTATTTCTGACAAAGAAAATTACAAACATATAAAACAATCGTTACGTGCCAAAATCAATGAACCACTTTTGTTAGTTGACGAAAATCAAATTCAATATGAAACAAGAATTGCAGAAATAACTAATACTTGTATCAAAACATGTATATCTAAAAAATATCCGTCAAATCGTTATTTAAAATGCAAAATTCACCTTGCTCAGAGTGTTTTGCGTTCAGACGCTCAAAATTTTGTTATACAAAAAGCCACAGAATTAGGTGTTTGTGAAATCATACCTGTAATTACTGACAATTGCGCCGTTAAAAAATCTGTTGCGCAAGGTAAAATTGAACATTTCAAAAAAATAGCTTATGAAGCAGCTAAACAATGTGAACGCCCTAACATACCGATAATTAACGGAGTTTTTGATTTCAATAAAATTATAAACATAAATGATTATAATCATATAATAGCCTTTGTTGAACGTACTTCAGATTTATCTTTAAAAAAAGTTTTCGCTGATTGTAAAATAAAGGAAAATGCAAATATTTTGGTTATAATAGGACCAGAGGGCGGTTTTTCTGAAAATGAATTTGAAATGCTAAAAAGTAATAAAGATATTAAAAAAGTAACTTTAGGTAATTTAATACTAAAGGCAGAAACAGCAGTCATTGCAGGATTATCTAATATAATTCATGAACTTAGCGAGTAAAAATGGATAAATATATATCAAAAATTAAAAACGATAAAATATTAAAACAGCTTAGTCCGATTATAAAAGAATATGATGCTTATTTAGTAGGCGGGTACGTAAGAGATTTATTTTTAGGAGTTTCTACGAATGATTACGACATTATTGTAAAAAACTCCAATGCCAAAAATGTTGCAAAAGAATTGGCAGAAAAACTTGATGCTTATTACGTTTTGTTAGACGAAAAAGAAAATATCCACAGAGTTGTATTAAGCGACAAAATAAATTATATTGACATAGTAAATCCGATAAATCACAGTATAGATGACGATTTAGCCAGACGTGATTTCACAATAAACGCTATAGCTTTTAGTTTTAAAAATTACAAATTTTTAGACCCTTATTCAGGAATTGAAGATATAAAAAACGAAAAAATAAGAGAAATTTCTGAAAAAAATTTTATTGATGACCCACTTCGATTACTCAGAGCATTCAGATTTCAGTCGATTTTAGGATTTGAATTGTCCGAAAAGTTAAAAAAAATTATAAATAAGCATGCTAATTTAATTGTCAAACCTTCAAAAGAAAGAATAAATTTAGAATTAACAAAATTATTCGGCGGTAAAAATGCTTACGCAGCATTAAGAGATTGTGATAATTTCGGATTGCTTGAAATAATCTTGCCCTGTATTATTGATATAAAAAAAGTACCACCCAACTTACATCACCACTTAAATTTATTTGAACATTCACTTGAAGTCGTACGTCAAATACAGATATTATACGAAAATTCTGATGAAAATGTACAAAGCATGCTAACTAACAATAAAATAGGAGCATATACAAAAATTTCGTTGCTGAAATTAGCAGGTTTTTTGCATGACATTGGCAAACCATCAACTTGGGTCATCGAGCCGGATACAAATAGGCACAGATTTATACGCCATGACGAAGTTGGCGCAGACTTAGTTAAACCTTTATTAAAAAACTTAAAATATTCTAACAAGCAAATTACGTATCTTGCTAAAATGATAAAATACCATATATATCCCTCTAGCTTAGTTCGAGAGCTAGAATATACAGAAAAGGCGCAAATGCGATTTTTTAGAAAAATCGACACTGATGTAGTGGATTTAATAATACTAGCGAAAGCTGACAGGCTCTCTGCTCGTGGTATTGAAATTACTGACGATATAGTTGAAAATAACTTGAATGCTTTAACAAATTTGCAAAAAAAATATTTTGAAATAATAGAAACCTTAAAACCTTTGCCAAAATTGATAGATGGCAAGGAGATAATGCAATTATTAGGCATCAATCAATCTCCGAAATTGGGTGAAATAATTAAAAAATTGCAAGAAGAACAAATGCAAAATTCTATAAAAACAAAAGAAGAAGCAATAAAATTCGTCATGCAATATAAAAATAAATAACTATATTTTATAGAATTATTTTAAAAACCGCAGAATGCTTTTATTTTCTGGTATTTTTCCATAATTACATTCTTTTTTTCATGCAAAAAATATACCCAACTGGATAATATATATAATATTTTTTGTTTTATAGAATTAATATGAAATATGTGTAAGAAGATTAGGAGAAATTCATGTCAACATTAAAAACCAAGCAAAATGCCATAAGCGTAGTAATCATTGAAGATTATAAATTAACAAGAGTTGGTTTGCGTTCCGCATTAAACGAATTTGAACATATACAGGTAATAGGTGAGGCAGAAGACGCAATAAAAGGATTGGAAATAATTAAAAATTTGCAACCTAATGTAGTACTAATGGACTTAGGGTTGCCTGGCATGAATGGACTGGAGGCAACACAAAAGACAAGAGAAATTTCACCAAATACAAACATCATTATTTTGACTTCTCATGACAGAGAAGAAGAAGTTATGGCAGCTTTAGGCGCAGGCGCTAATGCTTATTGCTTAAAAGATATAAATCCAAATACGCTTTCAGAAGTGATCAAAAATGTAGCACAAGGTGCAGGATATCTCGACCCTGCAATTGCAAAAATTGCATTAAATTTATTTCCAAAACCTGAAAATTTTAATATAAAAAACAACGCTGATGTCTCAGACGCTCGAGCACAACTGACGGAAAGAGAGTTTGAAGTTTTGCGTTTGTTAGTAAAAGGCAAAAGCAATACAGAAATAGCAAAAGATTTAATAGTGAGTGTTCATACTGCAAAAGCCCATGTTTGCAGCATTTTACAAAAACTTTGCGTAGATGACAGAGTTCAAGCTGCGGTCAAAGCAATCAAGGAAAACATTATTTAGGAGTTTTCTGCATCGTGAAAGAGTGACAATATACTTGTCGCTCTTTTACTACTTTGATTTAAACACACGAATAAAAAATTTTCAGCAAGAACAATAAATATAAGTTAATTTTTATGTCTATTTTAATTGTGGAATGTCTTTAAATATATTTTGATGATAAAATTAAAACACGCATAGTAGCAGGGATTTTATCGCTAAATGAAGAAAAAATTAAATTTTTTATCTTTTTATATTGTTTTTGCATCTTTTTTGTTTGTAACACCTTCTGTAGCAATTGAAAAAGATTATAAAAATAATCTTTTGAATGTCGATGTAACAAAATCTCAAGAAGGTTCATTAAACTTGTCTATATACACGGATACAACATATAAAGAACCGTTAAAAGTTATTCCAAAAACTGAAAATCAGTATGTTTTGCTTTTACCTGAAACAAGTTCTTCTGTTAATACCGCAGGTATTGTTAAAGATTTAAAAAATAAAACAGGCGGTATTGTTAAAAATGTTGAATTAAAGCATTACCCATACCCAAATGCAGGTTTGAATAATGGTTATACTAAAGTCACGGTTACAACTTCACAACCTGTTTCTATTTCTGCTAAGGCTTATTCAACAGGATTCGCTGCACAAAAAACAATACCTGCTAAGCCTAGTAGTGAAAAAATTAAAAACAATGTAACTAAAGTTGCAGCGGATACAACAAAACAAACACCTACAACTACGAAAAAAACTAATAATAAAGTTGTTTCAAAAGTCGCTGCGCAAGAAAAAAATATAGCTAAGAAAAAAGTTGTAAAAGCACAACCAATTGTAAATAAACAAAATGTTCTTGAAAAGCCCTTGAAAACAAAAGAAAAACAAGTGGAAGTTGTTGAAAATTCAGAAACTCAAACAGATACACTGTCAAACACGACTGATGAGAATGTTGAACAACTTGATACTGAATTGATGCCTACAATTGATTATGAAACAGTCGTAGATGACAATTTAACTCAAAAAAAATCATCAAAAAAAGAAAATATACTTTTAATTATTTTGCTCTTGGTGTTGACTCCGTTGACTATAATTGCGCTAAAGCTTAATAACCAAAAAGATGAAAATATTATTAAACGTCCTAAAATACCTAAAAAAATTAAAAAACATTTTGTAAATCCTTCTAACAAACAAGTTGCGTTGATTAATTTGATGGATTCGCAGAATTTGTCTTGGCAAGAACGTTATAATTTGATGAAAAAGCAAGAACTAAGTGGTTCTGACTCAGAACTTACAAAAAATTCTCAATGTAAAATGCAAACAGAGTTTAGCTCAAAAAAAATAGAAGATTTTGAAAAGAAATTTCAACCTGAACTAAGCGTAAATAGTTTTTCTGAAGCCGATATTGCAGAAAAAGTGAAATATTATAATAAATTAAGCGAACAATTTAAAAATGAACATCAGCAAAAAGAACTTTCTCAAAAACAAAAATTTAACGATAAATCTGAAAAATTTAAAAAAATGCCAAAAGTTCAAGGGAATATCGCAAGCTTTAATTCTTGGGTAAATGACGATACTGATAATGAAAATGAAAAAAATGAGGTAAGTCCATACATATACATAGAAAAAACGAACGAACCAACATTGATTAAAAAAACAGAAATCGCAACGAATAAAGGATTTTATCTGACAGCTTACAAAAATGAAACTGCTTTGTTGGGTTACATTAATGAAAATGTTTTTTTGCTGAAAAAATTTCAGAATGAAAATATAACGTCAATTAATGTTCGATTAAATGAAAAACAAAATGATGGTAATATTTATATGGTGAAAACAGGAAATTACAAAGCACTCGTCAAAGTTAGCGATTTAGAAATAAGTTTGGTAATTGAGCTTTAAAATGAAAAAATTAAGTCTTTTTTTTGTATTATTTATGTTTTGTTGTTTGTTGACAGCTTGTGGCAGCGATAAAAATTGTAAAACTATTGTCAAGTTTGCGACTTGGGGCTCAAAAACTGAAATTAATATTTTAAAACCGCTTTTGGCTGAATTTGAAAAAGAAAACCCTGAAATTACTGTTGAATTGATGCATGTACCTCAAAATTATTTTCAAAAGATACATTTGCTATTTGCCGCAAAACTTTATCCTGACGTTGTATTTATAAATAATATTTATTTCCCTATATACCAAAAAGCAGGATTGCTTGAAAATATGCAGCCATATTTCAAGAAAGAAATAGAACAAAATATATTTTTTGAAAAATCTTTAGAAAATTTTACGATAAATGGTATGCTTTACGCTATTCCTCGTGATGTATCAAATTTGGTAATTTTTTATAATAAAGATTTGTTTGACAAATACAAAGTTGCATACCCACAAAAAAACTGGACAATGAAAGATTTTTTAGAAATTGCAAAAAAATTAAGTATAGACACTAATAATGATGGAAAAAATGATGTTTGGGGTATCAGTTATAGTGAGCAAATGCTTTTTTGGTTGCCATATTTATTGAGCAACGGCGGTGGAATTTTCGATAAAAATAAAAACTATATTTTAAATTCTGAACAAAGTCTTGAAGCGTTGCAGTTTTATGCTGATTTGGCAAATAAATACCATGTTGCACCGAAAAAGATTGATACTTCGTCTAAAACCGCTTCACAAATGTTTATCGACGGACAATTGGCAATGCAATTAACAGGTCGTTGGGTTGTGCCAAAATACAGAGAAGATATAGATTTTGACTGGGATATTATAAATTTCCCTAATGGGGAAATAGGTTCTGTTGTAGCTAATGATGCGTCAGGCTGGGCGATTGCAAAAAATTCTAAAAATAAAACAGCCTCTGTTAAATTAATAAAATTTTTGTCTTCAAAATATGCAATACAAAAATTTGCTCAAAGCGGATTAATTGTGCCTGCCAGAAAAGATATTGCTTACAGTGAGTATTTTTTAGATACAAAACAAAAACCAACAAACGCAAAAATTTTTTTAGAAGTAGCAAAGACTTCGCAGCCGACTATAGTGACCGAAAATTACAAAGAAATAGAGGATAAATTAAAAACCGAATTAGAGCTGCTTTTTAACGGGGCTAAGTCTTCGAGCCAGTTGTAGGTTTACGAGTGGGGTCCTTTTTGTATTGCGCATGTTTTATTCGCATGGTAGCCGGTCGGATACGGTCGGGATGCATTTCCGGTGTTTATAGGTGGATTTTTAATTCCAAAAAAAGCTTTCAATCTTCGTAAACGTTGAATTTTTAATTCTTTATTAATAGCTTTTATTTGTTCTTTTAGCATTGCTGCAGTCATTTGTGAAGGAGCTGAAGCAGTTTCCTGATTAATAGCACAATGTCGTGCGACAACATTTCCCCCAACGCTGTAGGCTCTCATTTCTTCTGCTAAAACAGACCTTAATACTTTTAAATTTTTTATATTTTTTTTGAAATCATCGTTTGATAAAAATTCTCTTACTTCTTTGCGCATATTTATTTCAAGTTTTTTTGGCGCTGCGCCCAAAAATTGGCTTAATCCCTTTTCTGTGGCAGGGGCTTCGATTTTTGCTACTTGCATAGCGTCAACGCCAAACAATGTAAAAATCCTTTGTTGAAAATTCATTGATAAAGTACTGTACTCATTTATTATTTTTTTTATTTTCTGTTCACTAATAAACTTTTTTGTTATTTTATCAATTTTAGCTTGTAATGAAAATATTTGAGTTAATGAATGTTTAATTTCATGACTAGTTGCATTCATTATTTTTATTGGATCTTTTAATTTTTCTGTTGGAATGAATACCAAAATTCTTCCTGTCTCTGCGTTTGGCAAAGATAATGCTTGTATTGAGTTTGCTACTAAATTAGCCGTATTCTCGTCATACCCTGCATTCCTAAGAGTTTTTTTTAAAATTTCCGGGTCGTCTGTTATTGATATTCCATATTTTTTGATATTTTTTATTTTACCAACTATTTCACGAATTTTTTTGATAGTTAGTGGTTCTTCCTTTGAAGCTTTAGAGAGGCAGTCTCCAATATTTTCAGAAATTCTACCGATTTCAGTGTGCGACATCACTTCTGCTCTACGAAAACCGCTATTCTCTATTCCTTTAACAACTTTAACCCCTGTACGTTGAATTTGCCCTAAAAAACCTGAACATTTGTACATTTTTTATTACCTTTCTAACTTTATTTTTAGAAAGTTTAAAAATATAAAAAATTGCTTTTTGGAAATTAAAAACATAATATTTTGTAATATTTGAAAATTTATTGTTTATTTACCATTTTTTGAATACGAAAAATACAGCCAAAATTATAAAGCAAAATCCTACAATATAGTTCCATTTTAAATCTTCTTTGAGATAAAAAATAGAAAACACACAAAAAACCAATAAAGTTATGACTTCTTGCATAGTTTTGAGCTGTGCAGCGTCTAAGAAACTATGTCCGATACGATTAGCCGGTACTTGGAAACAGTATTCAAGAAGTGCAATCCCCCAACTTACGAGAATGACAACCCACAAAGCTGTGTTTTTATACTTCAAATGACCGTACCATGCGAAAGTCATGAAAATATTCGATATTGTGAGTAGTATAAGCGGTGTAAGCATTCTCATAGTAAAATATCTTATCACAAAGTTTTCAGTTTTATTCCTATTTTGTTAAAAATCAGTGTGCAATTGTTAAAATTGCCTTTTATTTCGTCATTTCCTCTTGTTTTATTGTAAAGATTTATTTTCGTTATATTTTTGCTGATTTTTCGATAGTGATATTCTTCATCAACCATTTGTTCATCGTGTTCAATGTAAATTAAATCAATTTGCGAGTTGTAAGTTGAATTTAATTTTTCAATTCCTATAATTAAATCCTCGTCTAAAACCTCAACATCATTCTCAGGCAATTTTATATATACAATTAAGACGTTATTTTGTTTTTTGTTTAGTTCTTTTAACAATCTTTTTATTCTTCGGTCGTATTTTTGTTTAACTTGAGGAAAAGACTGCTCAAGCGGGGTATTGATTTTAAAATCATGGTTGAAGACTAAGTTGTTTTTATTGTTCTTATATATATTACAAGGCTCAGGTTTGAGTCTTTTGTCGATGTACTCTAAGTCTTCAATATTTAAAAAATTTTCAAACTTATTATCTAATATTTTTAATCTTTCAAAAAATGAAGCACCATACATCCAATCGAATGGACATGAACATTTACGTAAGTTTGTTAATTTTAAAAATGTTGCACAAAAACATGCCTCTCCAAGGCTGAATATTAAATCATATTGCTGCATAAAATTTAATTTTTTAGATAATATTAATTTTTTTTTAAAATTTCTAATACTTTTTTCTATTTCATAAAAAACAGGTATTTTCATAAATTTTTTGCTCTTAGTTTTATTTTGAAACCTAGCAGAGTTATAATTTTTCGTTTTCTTCTTTTTACCAAATATTCATTTTTGATTGAAAAAATAATTTCTAAAATACTTTTATTTGAAAAGTATTTATCATTAAAATAATGCAAATCATTTATTTTTATATCATTAAATTTATCCTCACTCGATGCAAGACTGTGTTGATGTTTAATTTCTACATTTGAAATAATATAATTTACTTTGTTACTTTTTTTATTTTTGTAAAACAAATAATCATCACCCGCCCATATCAACATTTTTTCAGGAATTTCAAAATATGATTTTTTGTGTCCAAACATTGCTATACCAAAATTAAATTCCTTTTTTGTGGTTTTAATTAACTTTATTGTGCTACTTTCTGGAATGCTATAATCATCACTACCTTTTGGAATATCAACAACAATATTATTGTCTATCCCTAAAAGACCTTTCTTTTTCGATAAAAATAATAATAAATTTGTACAAAAATCCTTCGATAACAGAATATCATCATTTAGTATACCAAAATAATCATATTTGGCTTCTTTTATGCCTAAGTTCCAACTTGGGTTAACAAATAAATTTTCTTTAGGCAAAATTACTCGTACTTTTTCATAGGGACAAGTAAAACCTTTTGTTGTATTGTCAATAACTATAATTTCACCGACTGCATTATCTGAATTAAGAGTTTCCAGTAATTTCAACAGCAGTTTTTCGTTTCTCAATAAAGTTGGTATTATTATTGATATTTTTTTATCAAAATCGGAATATAATTTTATTTTTTTTATTACAAATTTATTACCTAACAAATATAAATATTTTATTTTTATTTCATTTTTACATACTCTTTTAATAGAAAAGATATTTTCTCAAAATGAGTTAGCATATAAACCGGCATGTTTTTTTTGGATATATTCTCTTGACTTTATTATGTCAATTTTACTTACTTTTGTGTTACGACTATAATTTCTGCATCTATAGAAAAATAACGGCTTGTTAATCCTATAAAATTTTTTGTTGTCTTGAACAAAATTGAGCCAAAATTCCCAATCTTCCCAACACTCATCCATGTTTGTATCATACCCGCCGTATTTTTCCCAATCAGTTTTTCGATATAATCCTGAACAAACAACACGATTATTTTTTTTCATATTGCCCTTTGTCGGGTATGCTAATTTAAAAAGGCCGTTTTTCCCTCCGAAAAAATGTGTTTGAGAGTACACAACACCATATTTCCCTGTTTGCATTTTTTTGTACAATAACTCCAAACAATCTGGCGCTATTTTGTCATCTGAATCAAGAGGGAAAATATATTCAGCATTTGCTTCAGATATGCCAACATTTCTCGCAGTAACGACACCTTTGTTTTGTGAAAAGTTAATTAACTTAATATTTGTAGAATTAACGTATTTTGTTGCAATTTCACGAGAATTATCTGTCGAAGCATCATTAACTAAAACAATTTCATAGTCATTAAAAGTCTGATTTAAAACTGAGTTAATACACTCATCAAGATATGCGGCTGAATTATATATTGGAATAATAACCGCAATTTTTGGGTTGACTGGACTTTGTATAGGACTATTTTTTATATTTAGCATATTTTTACTCTCTCAACGAAGGGAAATCCGACAAAGGTAATTATACGACATTAAAGGTCATAGTAAATATATTATTAAAATATATTACGAATTTAAAATACATTTTTATCACAACAAAAATAGTTCATAATGTTATAAAGGTGTGGATATGGATAACTTAAAAAAGGCATTTGGGTCTAATTTAAAAATTTTACGCAAATCTCATAAATTAACTCAAGAAAAATTGGCTGAACTCATCAATATAAATCACAGACAATTAGCTAGAATAGAAGCAGGTCAGAGTTTTTTAACCGCTGAAACGATTGAAAAAATTTCTATGAACTTAAATGTCAGTATTAGAGAATTGTTTGATTTTGACTTAAGAAATGAATTGTCATGTACAGGCACAGATGACTTTCCTGCTTTTTCTGCAAAAATTAAAAACAATACTATTTATTTGAAATCAAGCAATGAATTCTCTGAAAGCCTCTCTATTGATAATAATATGAAAGCACCGGAGCAAGACGATAATTTTATCAGCATAGCAAAGAAAATAAAAAAATCAGTCAAAATCGATTTTTTTGAAGACAAACGCTTTATTCATACAAAAATATATCATTCCGACGGCAATATTGAAACAATTTTGCCAAATACACAAAATTTCTCTATGAATATGGACTCCTTGTTGTGCAGTATTAAAAAAATTGCGACTTCAGACAACAAAACTGCCTTTGTGAAGCTTGCAATAGCTGCACTCGACGATAAAATGGCACTCGAAAAATTAAAATATTTAATTCAAGGATTGGAACTAAAAAATTAATAATTTACAAATATTTACAATGCATTTTCTCGCTAAATCATGCTCCAAGCATGTGTTTGCATGATTTTTGTGGCTGAAATCATGTCGTGATAAGCAGATAGTTTTATGTATATACCCAAAAACGAAGCAGCACAATGTAAAGCACTTTTGTCAAATTCATGTAATATTTCGTTATATTTGCCATGAATTAACTTGTAAAAGTCACATGAGTAAGTATAATGTTATTAAAGTTGATGAATGGGGGATTTATAGGGGTTTCTATAGATTTGGAGAACAACTGTTTAATTGAAAAAATAATTTGGGGAGGATAATGGTGCTTAGAAGCAGAGATATGGGACGTGCTATCAATGTCAGAAGATGGACAAATACAGCATTAGAGTGTTATAAACGTGGTTGTGTATGTGAAGGTTGTTTTTATACAGATTTTTTTAACGATACAACTCAAAAATGCCAAATGAAAGCTTCTGTTCTCGAACTCGTCAGAGTTTTGGGCAAACCTGATGTTGAATTGCCACAAATTCTTTCAGATGAAATTTAACATTTAGTTACCTTATTTTAAATTTTACTTTTAAAATTTATTTTTTGGTGCTACAATGTTGCCATGCAAAAGGAACGGATTTTCCGTTTCTTTTTTTATTAAAACAGATTGAATTAACGATGAAAAATGAACATTTTAGTAAAAAAGACATTTTGGATAAGTTAAATCCACTTATTGAAAACACTTTGATGAGGTACAATCTTATTCCTCTTGAAGTTGATTTAGTGAAAGAATCGCAACGTTGGTTTTTGAGAATTTTCATATATTCTTATGAACATGCTATTACAATAGATGATTGTGAGCGGGTCACACGTAGTTTGAATGATTTTATAGATGAAATTATACCGTTCAAATATCATTTAGAAGTTTCTTCGCCAGGTCTTGATAGAAAGCTTAAATCCGACAAAGAATATATCATTTTTAGTGGAAAAATTATAGATTTGAAAATTAAAAATTCAATTGATGGAACAGAAGAAAAACATTTTAAAGCAAAATTGTTAGATTTTGACGAAAATTTGGGTGTAAAAATTTTAAAATTAGATACAAATAAAGAATATGTTATCAAAAAAGATGAAATTTTATCAGCAAAATTATGTATAGATGAAAATATAGGAGCAAAAAATGATTAGAATAGGCAAAGCTTTGTTTGAAGCCACAGAACAAATGGAACGAGAAAGAGGCATTTCTAAAGAAGTAATAATATCTTCATTGTGCGATGCGATGGTAGCGGCATATAAAAAACACATTAAAGACAAGGACACACCTAATGTTGAAGCAATTTTAGATGAAGCAGCAGGTGAAATCGGCGTTTTTAGAACGAAATTAGTTGTAGAAACGGTTGAAGATGAAGATTTGCAAATATCTTTGGAAGATGCGAAAGAAATTGACGACGAAGTTGAATTAGACGACGAAGTTAAAATTGAAGTTACACCTGACAATTTTGGTCGTATTGCTGCTCAATCAGCCAAACAAGTCATTACTCAAAGAATAAAAGAAGCGGAAAAGAAACTTATTTTAGATGAATTTTTGAGCAAAAAAGGAACGTTGACAACCGGCATAATTCAAAGAATCGAAAATAGAAATGTGTTTGTTAATATCGGTAAAACAGATGCTATAATGCCTGTGAGAGAACAAATCCCCGGGGAATATTATAAACCGGGCAACAGAATAAGAGTGTTTGTGCTTAACGTAAAAGAAACGATGCGTTTGCCGCAAGTGATTGTGTCGCATGCTCATCCTGAAATAGTCAGAGAACTATTTGAATTAGAAGTTCCTGAAATCGAAGATGGAATTGTTGAAATTAAAGCTATTTCTCGTGAAGCAGGCTTTCGTACAAAAATTGCCGTTCATAGCAACGACCCAGAAGTTGATTGCGTTGGCGCTTGTATAGGACCTCGTGGTGACCGTATTAGAAATATTATCGGTGATTTAAAAAACGAAAAAATTGATATTGTAAGATATTCCGACGATGCAGTTGAATTCATTGTAAATGCATTATCTCCTGCTCGTATTGCTTCAGTCGATATTTTGGCAGATGATGAAAATTCAAAAGAAGCTTTAGTTGTTGTGCCTGATGACCAGTTGAGTTTAGCAATCGGTCGTGAAGGTCAAAATGTTCGTCTAGCTCATAAGTTAACAAATTGGAAAATCGATATTAAAAGTATAACTCAAATGGAAAAAAATGAAGCTTACCAAAAAGATGTTGCGGAGCAACGTGAAGCTGCTAATCACCCTGAAGAATACGATGAAAATACAGAAGAACCAACAGTTGATGAAGAAAATATTGTGGAAGAAGAATACGGCATTGACGAAAGCGAATTAGCAGAAGCAGGTGTTGAAGAAGAAACACCGGAAAATGTTGCCCAACAAGAGTCTGAAGAATAAGTTTAAATCTTTCAATTTAATAAAGTGTAAGGTTTATGCCGATAAGAATTAAAATAGAATTTAAAAAGCCGATTTTTCAATCGGCTTTTTAAATTCTATTTATACACGACGCTTGCGAGCTACTTCTGATTTGCGTTTTTTCTTAACGCTTGGTTTTTCATAGCGTTCACGACGTTTAATTTCTGATAGTATACCTGCTTTTTGAATTTTCTTTTTAAATCTTTTTAAAGCACTTTCGATACTTTCATTTTCACCTACTCGAACTTCTGGCATTATATTTTTCACCACCTTTGGGACTTTTTTACTAAACTACAATCAGGGTAGCACGAGCATTATTTGATTTCAAGCGTTTTGTAACATTTTGACGGAAATAAGCAATTTTAAACTGCGAAATGTTTTTATATTTGTAGAAGGTTAATTTCATTGTATTCAATATATTAATGGTTACAGGAAGAAATGGTTAGTTTGAATAGTCAGTACAATCAATACATGTACCCTGCGGTTAAAGGCGGCATGAACTATGCTGTCAACCGTGGAGAGGTCGCCAGAGCGATGAAATACGCAAATGGTGAACCCATGTCATCATCACATGACATGACATACAAAGATGCGGCTATTGGTATCCCAATAGGTCTAGGGTTCATGGGCGCAATTAATGGAATTGTATTTACTTGCACAAATTGGTGGGGAAAACCGTTTAGCCATTTTAAAGACGCAATAAAAAATGGTTGGAACAATGTAAATAGTAAAGAATTACGTCCTAATCGTGGCTGGGATATAATGCGATACCACTATGACCGAATGTCGAAACTTTCAAAAGGTACTATTGACGGAATTCTCGCAAATGCAAATGCCGGAGAGAGAGCGCACAACGCAGCGAATATGGCTAAGAATTATTATGCACAAGCTGCAGCAGCTACTGATACAAAAGTCGCTGCCGAATTTACAAAAAAAGCTCAATTATTTGAAGGTAAAGCAAAACGTTGGACTGTATCAAAACCCGCAACCACTTGGTTGGGCCAGTCTTGGGAGTTTGTAAAAAAACCATTTAAAAAACTCGGTGAAACATCTGTGATGAAAACTTTTGGAAATACAACAGCAGGAAAAATGTTTTACAAAGGTGGTGGTCCTTTCATTGTCGCAATCGAAGGCGCAATAGAAACATTCACCGAAATTATTCCAACATTTAAAAAACGTGGCTTTGCAGCAGGCATAAAACAAATAGGTAAGTCCTTAGTCAAAACAGCAGCAAGCGTGACAGGATTTGTTGTTGGTGAAGCTGTTGGTGCTCCTATAGGCGCAGCTATAGGTATGGCGGTCGGAGGACCACTCGGTGCAGCTATAGGCGGATTTATCGGCGGCCTGGCTGGTGGTATGTTTGCGTCAGTTCCTGCTGTCGGTTTAGCAAGAGCTCTAACAGGTAAATCTGAAATGACGAAGCAGCGGGAAGAAGAAGAACATCAAAAAGCATCTTTAGTTATGCAAAATCCTGAGCAAATGCGTGCTTTAGCAGAAGCCAATCTCAAAAAAGCACAAGAAGAAGTCAATAACGGCAAAGGTGGCAGTTCTACGAATGCAGCAATAAGTTTTGGCTCAAGAGTAACAGGAGGTAACAATCCTTTTGCTTAAACAAAAATTTTAAATTTAATAATTCCTCGTAAACCGTGTGTATAATGTGTATGCCGCTATTCTATGAAATGGCGGTTTTTTTAATGAAATTTTTTTGTTTTTTTTATGCGAGAGCCTTCGACTTCACTAACATTGACTATTGATAAAAATGCAGCTGGGTCTACAGATTTCACGATTTCTTTTAATTTGATTAAGCCTATTCTTGAGGTCACGCAATAAACTATTTCTTTCGTCATGCCGCTATAACCGCCTTGCGCAGTCAAATATGTGACAGAAGTCCCTGTTTGTTCAATAATGTGTTGTCCTATTTCTCTTGAAAAATCAGATATAATCCAAATTGATTTTGACTCATTTAACCCCTCGAGCACGATATCGATAACTCGGTACGCAATAAAATAAGTTAAAAGTGAGTACATGGCGTTGTCCGGTCCATAGACAAAGCCTGCGATTATAAATATAAAAACATTGATAAACATTATAAGTTCGCCCACAGAATAGCCTGTTTTTTTAGTTAAAGCAATACCCATTATTTCTGTGCCGTCCAGACAGCCATTATTTCTCAAAACCAAACCAACTCCGAGACCCAATATCAACCCACCGAATAGGCATGCCAACATCGGCTCATTTGTTGCTTGTGAAAATTTATTTTGATGTTCTATCAAAAATATAGTTAATGACATTATTCCGATGGCATAAAAAGTTGAAAGTACAAAAAAAGTACCGAATTTTTTTAACGCAAAGAAAATAAATGGAATATTCATAAAAAAAGTAAATAAACCTAAACTTACTGCCGTATGAAAATGTTGGTTTACGACATAAGCGCTCATTATTGAAATACCGAGTATTCCACCATCGATAATGGCGTTAGGAACTAAAAAAACCTCTATCGCTGTGGCAGCAAATACCCCACCTAGAGTTAAAAACAATAATGTGCGTAATATTTTTCTCATACCACTTTATTATATCATAAATTTTTTATAATTTGAAATAAAATATAAAAACAGCCTACCTTTGGCAGGCTGTAAATATTAACATTAAAAACTAAAATATTTTATACTACTGACCTAAATATGAGAGAGTTTCCATTACACTGCTGGCAGTACTAAACACACGGCTGTTTGCTTGAATTGCTCGCTGGGCAATAATCATATTTGAAAATTCTCTGGATAAGTCGACATTTGATGATTCTAAGCCACCTGAAGCTAACCCACCGAAAGAATTTGTAGAAGGTATACCGAAATAAGCTTGACCGCAATTTTCTCCCATTTCATACATATTACTTCCGCATGCCAGCAAACCATTGGTGTTCACGAAATCAGCCATTTGTATTTGCAAATTCGCCGGAGTAATAAGCATAGGATTTGCCACGACATCATCTCCTGTGATTACGATATAATCAGATGTTGTATACTTAAATTGACTTTTACCTGTCGTTTCGTCAATTGACACACTTAATTTGTCACCATTTGAATATTCCGCAATGATTGAACCATCAGTGGCTATGCTCATACTGCCATATTTTGAAGAAGATGTTGCAGAAGTAGCAAAGTCGATAATTTGTTTGTAATCCAAAGTTTTTGTATCATAAGTTGTGACACCACCTGCTGAACTTGACTCTGCAAGTTCCGTTGCAACTAAAAAGTCACTTGTACCTGCGACATTTGAACTATTTGAAGATTTAAAGGTTATTTTTGTATTATTAATTGATGTTACATTCAAAACACCGCCTGTGCTGTTGTCGCATGTAACAGAAATATCATTAGGATTAAAATCTGTTCCGGTAGCTGCTCTGAGTGCTGTTTGGATTTGTGAACTTACATCGCCCATTGTGACAGCTGAAGAAGTGTCTATAAGAATATCGCTTATTGTTTGTGTCAAACCACCTGCGTCAACATAACTTATATCTGCGTAAAAAGTACCCGTTGTGAATTCTGTACCGTTTAAATCACTAATCTTTTTCGTTGCTAAATCTGTTTCATTTGCAATTGTTTTAGTCGTAATACTTGTTGGAATTTTTATAGGAATAGCACTTGAAGACAAGCCGAAGGAATTCTCAGCACCGAGAACTTTGTTTCCCGAGGCCGTTACTAAGTAGCCTGCGCTGTCAAGTGAAAAACTGCCGTCACGAGTGAAACATGTTCCACCGTTACTATTCATTACTGTGAAAAAACCGTTACCCTGAATACACAAGTCTGAGGACAGTCCTGTTGATTGCCATGAACCATTAGTGTAGTTTGTGGCAACTGCGCCTAATTGTACACCGACACCGACTTGTTGCGGATTTGTACCACCGAGATTACTGCTTGGATTGCTTCCTGAGCCGTAGGATAGTGTGCTGTAAAATACGTCAGAAAAATTTACTGACGAGGATTTGAACGCAGTTGTATTCATATTCGCAATATTGTTAGATACTACGCTCAACTGTGTTTGTGCGGTTTTTATTCCGCTCATTGCTGTAAAGAATGCTTGTGACATTTGTTCCTCCCATATTATATTCTAGTTTTTAATATTTTTGTTAATAATTGTGATATTTATTCTGCTGTTGCTGTATTCGCTGCAGAAGTTAAAACATTGTTAGCATATAGTTGAACAACACTTGATAACGGATATTCCTTACCGTTTACGTAAACGGATGTACTTGTGCCACCAAAATTAACTGCGTCAACTTTTCCATAAAAGAAATTAGTTTCATTATTTGGGTCTTTTAAAACTACGTCTTGTCCAACTAAACCTGATGCTTGTGCGTATTGGTTGAATGTAGATAAACTCGTTTTAATTTCTTCTAATGCACTAACTTGTGTAAATTGAGCTTGTTGAGTCAAAAATTCTGAGTTATCCATTGGGTCCATCGGGTCTTGATATTTAAGCTGTTGCATCATCAACTCTAAAAAGGCGTCTTGACCTAGTTCTTGATTTGCACCTAAAACTTTGTCTTCTTTCGCTTTCATTTGATTTGTGTATGACTCCATTGCATTTACTGCATTTTGTACTGCTGATGCCATCTCACTTCTCCTCCTATATTCTGTAATCTATTTGTCCAAGTCTTTGTGTTTCAGTTTTTTCCTGAATGTCTGTTTCTTCTGTACCATTTTCAAGAGTTACATCAGAGTCGTTTGAATTGTAACTTTCTTGATTTTCGGTTTTATGTTCTGATTGATTTTGTTTTTGTGAATTTGCAAACATATTTTTGTCAAAATTTTCCTGCTCAAAATACGTCATTCCGTTATTCATTTGAGTTCCTGAACTTTCGACTTTAACTACTATATTGTTTACACTCACACCTTGAGCTGTTAAAGTGTTTTTTAATGTGTCCATGCTTTTGTCTAAAATATCTTTTACTTGTGGTGTTTCTGCTATAAATTTAGCGATTAAACCATCTTTACCTGTTTGGAGTTCAACTGACAATTTACCTATACTTTCAGGACGTAAAACCATATTAATTTTAGTGTTTTCAGTAGATAATTGTGTCAAATTTGCACTTATTTGATTCATGACATCTGCTTTTACCTGCGGTTTCAATTGAGATGTAGTATTATCTAAAATTTTATTAAAAATAATTGACTTATCCGACTCCATAAACATACTTTTTTCTGAAATATTATTAACAGTAAGCTTTATTTCATTGTTAGATTTAGTATTTTGTGTTTTATTTTCTGTCGTTACAGTTGCGTTTTCTTCGTTGTTGTCAGCTTTTATTTCAAATTTATCCTTTGACTTTTTGTTTAGTTCTGTTGTGTCAATTTCTTCTGCAAAATTCTGCCCGCTTTTCGTGTTGTTTTGTTCTTTGTCATTTTGAGAAGAAGTAGTAGTCGTTTTTGTAATTACAATATCATCATTCGTTTCATCATTTATTTCTGTTAAATCAATTGATTTTTTGTCATTTTGAGTAATTTCATTATTTTTGTCTGCATAAATAATAGGTTCTTCAATATTGGCATCGTTTTCTATTTCTTTTGATGAAATTGTATTTGCACTTTGCAAATTATTTTCATTTTGATTATCTATATTTTGTTCAATTTCAATATTTTCAGATGTAGCGTTTTCTAATTCAATCTTTGTGCTGGAGTTATTATTTTTTATTTCATTAAAATTAGTTTTCGTATCAACAATTTCTGTTTTTTCATTATTTTGAGTTGTTGTAGTTGTATTTTCAACTATTAAATTTTCTTGTTCAATTGTAGCTTGTTCGTCATTTTTTAGTTGTGGTTGAGATAAAAAATTTAATTGATTTTTATTAGATTGCAATCTTTTCGTCATTATTGCAGAATTTTCATTTGCAACTGTAGTTTTGTATGTTGTTTTTTCACTTTCTATATTGACATCGATTTCTGATTTCGTGCCGTCAACGATTATTTCATTATTGTCTTGAATTTTTGGTAATTCTTGATTATTTACGTCGAGAATAGCATCTTCTTTTGTTGAATTAATTTTAGCTGCAACATTTTTTACATTTTCAGTAGTCTCGTTTTCTTTGATAGGCTCTTGCGCTTGATTTTCCAATAATTCAGTTTCATTTTTGTTGATGTTAACAGAAATTTCGTTGTTTGCGTTTGATAAAATAGTATCTGTATCGCAAATATTTTCATCAGAGTTTAATTTTAAATTTTCAACATTTTTTTCAATCATTGAATCCGTTTTAATTGCTTTTGTTTCTGTTTCTGAAATTTCATTTGTAACATCAACTTTAAGTTCAGCTAAATTGCTGTTTACATCGCTATCTGGTTCAGTTGTTTCGGTAGAATTTGGAAAATCGGTATTTTCAACATTCAATGTCGGTAAAGTATTTTGAGTCAAATCCATGAATTTTGATATTATGGGCACGATTGGTTGGTCTATTTGTTGTTTATCATTTGCAGAATTTTCCGATGCTGTTTCCTCCAGAAGCTCAGGCACGAGATTTTTATCGAGAGCATTATTTGTCGGGAGTGAGATTGATTGAGATGTTTCAAGTGCGAGAAATTTTATAAAATCTGAAATGGGGACGTAATCTTCATCTACTTCTTTTTTAAGAATTTCAGGATTAAAAACGAGCGGCTCCTGAGTTTCTTCGCTAACGATTAAACAATCAGTATTCATCGTATCCGGTTGCTGTATTTCAGTTGAATCGTCATTAAGTTCGACTTTTTCAATATTTTCAGTATTATTTTTTGAAGCTACAATGCAAGAAGTTGCGGGAAGCGGCGACTGTAACTGAATTTCTTTGCTTAGCAATTTATCATTAAGTTCTTCAAGAATACCTAAAAATTGTGTTGTATCTTGTGTTGTACTCATAGTTTTTGATGTGTCAATACTCAAACACTCAGTGGGTGCATTCGTTTGCATAATTAATAAATTTGAATATTCTTGTGTCACCTAAAACCTCTTTTTATCTAGCATATCTGCTAATTGCAATGTCGTCTAACTCTCTGTTTTCTTGTACTTGGATTTCTTTGTAGTATTTGTTTTGCTCATTTTCTTTAAGTTTTTCAAAAATTTTTTTTTCTTTTAAAGCTTGGCTTACTTCCAGTTGCTTTGCTTTGATTAATTTATTCACATTTTCAATAACACCGTTTTGTCTTGATATGTTCATAGTAATTTTCACAATATAGTTTTTGTATAGTTGAATTTCAGATATATCAAGAATGTTGTCCTGAGCATACATATTTGTCAGAGTACCGGTAGTAGAGCTTTTTATATCGATAAGTTTTTGCAATTTATCTTTTTCAGCGTTTAACACAGTTAAAATTTTAGACAACTCAAGCATTTTTTCTTCAAGTTTTTTCACCTTTAAGTCTAAAACAGTTTGCAACCGAAATTTATATTTTTTCAAAACCTACCTCTACCGCTAACTCTATTAATGGCTTTTTAAAGTGTACTACATGGTATGATTGATGTTATCATCTATTTTGCGTATAAAAGAATTGTAATTTTGAAAAAATAAAATTACAGAGAAGGTAAATTTTACAAATTGCTAAATAATAACATTTCGATATATAATTATAACGATACATAAATCAATCGGGGTAAAAATGACTAATACAAAAAATAAGATGGATGTAATAGTAGTAGGTGCAGGACCTGCAGGTGTTGCTTGTGCAATGACAATTGCGAAAGCAGGCAAGAATGTTCTTTTGATTGAACGTGGTGACTATGTGGGAAGTAAAAATGTTTTCGGTGGCGCTATTTATGCACAGCCTACTGCAGAGATTTTCCCTGAGTTTTGGAAATCAGCTCCAATAGAACGCTGTAACAACGAACACCGCTATGCGCTGTTAAGTAAAGACGATGCAACTATCATCGCTCATAAATCGAAAAAGCATGCAGAAGAAAGTGACTACAACAGTTTTACAGTTATTCGTGCAAAATGGGACAGATGGTGTGCTAAACAAGCAGAAGACGCCGGTGTATACATCGCTACGCAAACAGTTGTGAGAGAATTAATTGTAAAAGAAAATCAAGTTGTCGGCATAAAAACAGACTATGAAGAATATTTCGCTAATATCGTCGTTCTCGCTGATGGTGTAAATTCTTTACTTGCGAAACAAATAGGTTTGAGAAAACAAATTAAACCTAAAAATGTCGCTCTCGGTGTGAAAGAAGTCATTAAGCTAAAACGAGAAGTTCTTGAAAATAGATTTAATCTCGATGAAAACACAGGTTGTATATATGAGATTGTAGGTGGCGCAATGCAATCTATGCTCGGATTGGGCTATATGTATACAAATAAAGATTCCGTCGTAATCGGCTTAGGAGTCGCTCTCGATGAACTCAAAGAAAAGAAAATAAAACCTTACGAGCTATTAGATGAATTAAAAGCACACCCTGCAATAGCTCCTCTCATAAAAGATGGTGAATTGTTAGAATACAGCGCCCATTTAATACCTGAGGGCGGTTATAAAGCAATGCCTAAATTATATGCTGATGGTGTTATGGTAACAGGCGATGCTGCTATGTTAGTAAACAATGTCCACTGGGAAGGCACCAATCTTGCTATGGTTAGCGGCAAATTAGCAGGAGAAGTCGCAGTACAAGCTATTGATAAAAATGACTTCTCGAAAAATATGCTTTCTCTTTATCGCAAAAAATTAAAAAACAGTTTTATCGTTAAAGATTTGAAAAGCTACAGAGACGTAATGAGCATAGTGCATACTCGTAAAAATTCTTATCTCGGATATTGGATTGACAAAATTAATGAATTTTTTGACATTTTCACAACAGTGGACAGTGTACCAAAAAAACATAAATTTTTAAAATACATACAAAGTATTTTTAAAGAACGCTGTATTTGCGAACTTTTTAAAGATTTTGTTGAATTTGTAAAACTTGGAATGGGAGTTTTAAAATAATGACAGAAGAACAAAAAAATACTCAAAGTATAGATGATAAACTTTTTTCAGTAAAATACAAAAACGGCACTGAAACACATTTAATTGCTGACACGAGCAAGTGCAGAGATTGTAAAGAAAAATGCTGTTTATATATTTGTCCTGCTCATGTTTACGAATGGAGCGATGAAGATAAAGAGCTTCTCGTAAATTTTGAAAATTGTCTAGAATGCGGCGCTTGTCGCATTGCCTGCGAAAAACAAGCTATCAGTTGGGAATATCCCAAAAGTGGTTGTGGTGTAACTTTTAAATACGGCTAATTAAAAGGAAATAGTTATGAAAGACAAATATACGAACAATATTAGACGTTGGTACGACAAAGACCCTGTTTTGTCCAAATCGATGAAAATTTTAGAAGAATCTGATGATGAAACGCAAATCAAAATTGCGCTGAATTTGATTAAAGTTATTATTGAACATAACGTTGCTGATAGCAATTATCTCGCTGTTGATGATATTTTGACTGCAGTAGAAGATGGTCGTTCCGAAGAAGGCGGTCAACACGGTCGCTGGTATGACATCGACTCAACTATTAAAACTGCCATTACTATGCTTGAAAGTTGCCCTGAAATTACCCAAAAAAGAATTGCTAAGGAAATGGCTAAAATGGTTGTTGATAAAATCAAAGAAGATATTGACTTCGAAGAAGCTGAAAATGATGACGATGATAATGATGAAAATAATTTAGATGATATCGAATAATTTATACGTACAAATTATTTTTATACCAAACTGGTAAGGTGTGAATTGCAAAAAAAATGGATTTTAAATACCTCAAAAACGATTGAAAATGATATTCTTGATATTGTTAAAAATGAATTTTTGGCAAAATTGTTGCTTAAAAGAGGCATAGACTCACAAAAAAAAGTTTCTGATTTTTTTAGTCCTTTAAAAATGTCTATAACAACTCCCAACGTATTTGTTCAAATGGAAAAGGCTGTTCAAAGAATACTTTGTGCGATTGAAAGTCAAGAAAAAATACTTATTTGGGGCGATTTTGACGCTGATGGCGTGACTTCAACCGCACTAATGTATAAAACCCTAAAATTTTTGGGAGCGAACATTGAATATTATATACCCTCAAGAGAATTTGAAAATCACGGATTAAATACAAAAGCGTTGGTCAAATTAATTTCTCAAAAAAAAATTAAACTTGTGATTACTGTGGATTGTGGAGTTAGCTGCATAAATGAAATAAAGTTTTTAAACAGTTTTAAAGTTGATACAATAATAACTGACCATCATGATTATACAGGTGAATTGCCTGACGCTTTAGCTATAATCAATCCTAAGGTCGAAAACAATCTCATAGAAACATTGACTATAGACGAAATTAAGTATTTAAGTTATTTAGCAGGTGTCGGTGTTACTTTCAAATTGGCTTGTGCTTTGCTCAATCGATTTGATAAAAACGAGTTTATTGATGAGATATTGCCTTTAGTTGCTGTTGGAACGATTGCTGATGTTGTACCTATATTAGGTGAAAACAGATGTTTTGTTTTATGCGGTTTAACGCTAATTAAAAAGGGTAAAAATAAAGGACTTTCCAAATTACTGGAAGTTTCAGGTTATAAGCCTGAACATGTGATTACCTCAGAAAATATTGCTTTTGGTTTAGCCCCTAGAATTAATGCTGCAGGACGTTTAGCAACCGTTGATAGTGCAATTAAATTACTCATTTCTGAAAATCCTGCCGAAATAGAAATTTGTTGCCATGAATTAAACGACTACAATAAAATCCGTCAAGAATTATGTGACAAAACATTTGTAGAAGCTATGAATAAAATTGAAAAAGAACCTCAAGAAAGCTGTATTGTTCTCTTTTGTGAGGATTGGCACATTGGGGTAATAGGAATAGTAGCTTCAAAATTAGTTGAAAAATATAGCAAACCGACTTTTTTGATGACAAAAAGTGACGACGAGCCAAATATAATAAGGTGTTCTGCTCGTGGGATTTCAGGCATCAATCTTTATGAAACAATTAAAGCAAATGAAAATTTATTTGAAAATTTTGGCGGGCATGAATTCGCAGCCGGTTTAGGGTTTGATATCAACAAAGTAAACTTTGAAACAGTTAAAAAAGCCTTAAACAACACTGTTAAAGAAGCCACCGAAGGAGTTGAACTAAAACCCATTTTAGATATTGATTTAGAGTTGGAATCAAAGGATTTGAATTTTGAGCTAATTGACCTAATAAATCAACTTCAGCCGTTTGGAGAAGGGAATAATTCACCCATTTTCGTAATCAATAAAATGACATTAAAATCTTTTCGCACAATCGGCGCAAATAACAATCATTTGAAATTACAACTGGAAAAAGATGGAAAAATTTTTGAAGCCTTATGGTGGGACAAAAAAGAATTGCCAATTGAAATTAATGAAAAACTTGATGTAGCTTTTCAGCCTGTTATAAATGAATTTAACGGACAAAAAAATATTCAAATTATGATACAAGACATTCATTACGAAGAAAAAAATATTAATTTAGAAATAACTCACGCTAATTGTGCCGCATTTAAAATATATGACCATCGCAAAAAAACTGATATTTACAAACAAGTAGCCGAATACTGTATTGGCTGTTCTCAATCTATAAGCATTTTTGCTGAGCGAAAAGAAATTATTAACAAATTATCCTCTTATGCTGTATTTTCGCCGTTTATTTGCTCAAGATTAAATTTGAAAGAATCTGAGCAGCTTATGTTTTTTGATTTTCCTACAAGCGAAAAACTTTTGTTGCGCATTTTAAAGACAACTAAAGCAAAAAAAATTCACTTTATGAACTATCAACAATCAAATTTGGAACTTGATGAATTGTTGAAAAATTTTTCAGGTCTGTTGAAATACTCTCATAACAATAAGAACGGAGAACTTTACACGCCCCAACTCAGCAGTATCCTGTGTTTAACCTGCAATTGGATAAGAACTGCCGTTGAATTGTTTGCAGAGCAGGGTATTATTAATATCAAAAATAAAATCAATAAGCAGCATTTTATTATTGAATTTTTGCAGGCAAAAGAATTAAAATCTCTCAAAACAAGCAGCTATTATAAATTACTTTCAGATGAAATTGAAAGTATTAAAAAATTTCAAACACAACTTTTGACTTGTAATTTAGATGAATTTGTTTCTGAACTAAATTTAGTATGAAAAAAAATGTGACACTTTCTCAACTATTCACAGATTTGCACAAAGAACGATTTTATATAAATAATAAATGCTAATGAGAATAGTAGAAACTTCAAGCATGGTGGAGAAGTCTCTCTTAATATTTGGTACATTTTTGTTGGGCAAGTATGCCCAACCTACATTGTTGTTGCTTACAAAAATGAAACTTACGATTTTCCGCACAGATATACGAAGCAATTCACAGCAATCGCTCATTTTTAGGAACTTATACAAAGCAGTTGCATCGTGTACAATAATTTTTGTTGGGCAAGTACGCCCAACCTACATTGTTGTTGCTTACAAAAATGAAACTTACGATTTTCCGCACAGATATACGAAGCAATTCACAGCAATCGCTCATTTTTAGGAACTTATACAAAGCAGTTGCATCGTGTACAATAATTTTTGTTGGGCAAGTATGCCCAACCTACATACTAACTGGTTACCACAGGCATGAAGGCTTAGTGCTGCAACTCACAACAATCGTTTTAGTTTCTGATTGAACATATCATCAATTTTACATAAAAAAAGAGGCTGAAAACAGCCTCGTGTGTTAATATTGCCATCACTAGTTATATTTAAAACTTGATTAGCCTAACAAAGACAATGCTATCGACGGTGCTTGGTTAGCTTGCGTTAACATTGAAGATGATATTTGCTGTAATATTTGTGATTTAGTATACTCAGACGTTTCTGAAGCTACGTCTGTATCCATAATCGTAGATTTAGCAGCTGTTAAGTTTTCAATTGTAGTAGCCAAACCCTCAGAAGCCATTTCTAAACGACCTTGGGTAACACCGATATCTGCACGTCTTGTAGATACTTCGTTAATTGCATTTTCACAAGAAGCTATAAATGCTGCTGATGAAGTAGCTGTTGCAAAAGCATCGGCAATTGTTGCATAACCTGCAGTACCGTCATTTAATTTTGCGCTATCACCAATTAAGCCTAAAGCTGAAACATCAGAATTAACAAAAACATCTTCAATAAAGACTACATTCGTCTCATCAGAACCAGCACCTACTTGTATTCTTAACTGAGCCATTTTAGTATCTTTACCATCTAACAACTTCATTCCGTTAAAGTTTGATGCTTCAGAAATACGATTGATTTCATCTACACGAGCTTGTGCTTCATTCGCAAGCGCTTGTCTTGCATCGGCTGAGTTAATACCACTGGCTGCTTGTGTTGCTAAGTCCTTGATACGCAAAATATTATTTTGTATCGTATTCAAGTCACCTTCAGCCGTTTGAAGTACGTTTACACCCAAAGCGATATTTGTCTGACATTGTTGTGAACCCCTAACTTGTGTTTCAAGACCTTTTGCAATGTAAAGTCCTGCAGCATCATCAACAGCATTATTGATTCTATAACCTGTAGATAATCTTTGTGTACTTTTTGATAAACTACTCGTAGCAGATGTTAAGTTTCTTTGTGCAACTAACGATTGAACATTACTATTTACAACGATTGACATAATGATCTCCTTTCATTTTGATACATTCCCTTGATTTGTAAATATATACCCTAATCAACTTTTTCCTAAGCTGATATCTTTCACACTGTTATAATATAAAATTTTGCACGCCATTGGAATTATAACAAAGTATAAAATTCCTCATACTTTTGTAGTAATTTCCCCAAAAATATAAAAATTATGTTAAAAATTGCTTGATTTTAGTTATTTTTTCGATAGAATTCTCAATTTTTTGTTTTAACACATCAGATTTGTTAACCTCAATTATATATTTTTCTATCAATTCTATAATTTCATCATCAGAATTTCTAAAAATAAACATATTAACACCGGCTTCTGTCGCTTTTATAAGAGCTTCTAACTTGTCATATCCGCCAATCCCACCCATAACCATGTCATCTGAAATAATTAGACCCTTGAATTGCAGTTTATTTATCAAATAGTTTTCTACCACTTTTTTCGAAATTGAAGCAGGAATTTTCTCACTGTCAAAACAAGTATAATGAACATGAGAGACCATTATCGCAGGGATTTTCATGTTTATTCCATCAATAAATGGCTGAATATGTATTTTTTTAAATTCTTCAAAATCCATATCTACAATTGGCATAGATAAATGTGAATCTACGCTTGTATCGCCATGTCCTGGAAAATGTTTCATAACAGGAATTATTCCATTTTCTAAATATGTTTTTGCGACTAAACAAGCGTATTTGCTAACATCTGCCGTTTTATTAGAATAAGCTCTCTCTCCGATTATCGGATTGTTTTCGTTGGTGTTGACATCAGCTACCGGTGCGAAATTCATGTTTATTCCATATTTTTTTAATTCTTTTGCAATTTTCTCTGTTTGTTTAATAAGCTCATTTTCGCCCTTTTCTGCTATATATCTTGCGCTCAAATACTTCTTTTTACCACTGTATATGTTTTCAGTGCGCTCAACTCTACCACCTTCTTGGTCAATAGAAAATATTAATGGATTTTTTGCTATAGATTTTATTTCTTTGATTAATTCTATTATTTGTTTTTCTGCTATAATATTCTCTGTGAAAAAAATAACACCTCCTAAATTATTTTCCAATGCAGAAACAAAGTTTGAGTTATTTTTTAATTCGCTGCCGGAAAAACCGAGTATAAAAAGTTGGTATATTTTATTTTTTAAACTTTTAATCATACTTTTATCATACATATAGTTGAGGCAAAAAATCAATAATTTAATTATTCTTAGGTAATGGGGAAATTTCGTATACTATGAAAAAAATTATTTTAATACTTCTTACTCTTGTTATAGCGGTTAGTTTTATTTTACCGAACCCTGTTGACGCAGCAAAAAAAGGCGGCGGTAAAAAATCATCTATCTCAAAAGAAGATATGGAAAAAATAACAACTTCTGTTGATGATTACACTCGTAGAGTATACTCAAATTCTCTGTTTTCACCTAAGGATATGCAAAATTTAGTTGACATAAAAATAAAATTGGACGACCAAATGCTGGCCACTCCGGCTCCTGAACTAGCTCCTCTTTATTACAAAATAGGAAATGTCTACAAAGCAAGAGGTTACAATGATGACGCAATCGAGTGCTTTCAAACAATTTTAGAAAATTTTGCGGATACAGCTCTTGCCCCCAAGGCTCGTAAAAAGCTTCAAGATCTTGGAGTTGAAATAAAAGCACCTGAATCACCGATAGATGGAGCAACACCAAAAACTTCTTCGCTCATAAATACTAAACCCCGAATTGAAACCGTCGATATTATTCAAATTTAAAACAAATCCTCTGGTAAGTATAATTCATGCTCATCAAGCTTTTCTCGAATTTTTTTGTATTTTTTTTCACTTTCTGTGATTTGTTGGTACTCTCTCACTATATTAAGAACATCATCGGTGGAAAGTCTGATAATTCGTCTTTTACATTCATCGTTCAATATCTTTGCCATTTTTTCCTCAACTTTTCTTTGGTAGAATTTTAATCGACAAAAAAAAAATATTACTTAATAAAATCATTTTTTTGGTTTAAAAATGACTTTTTACATTTGAATTTAATTTTTAAATTACACAACTTACTATAAAAAAGGTACACTAGAGTAATTTAAAGATTTTTACCTTTAGCTAACATGAAATCATGACGCAAGCAGCTAAATTTTATTAGGGGGACTTTATATGACAGAAGCAATATTTACAGCACAATTCGTAAAATTAACTAAATTAAATCACATATTTGTAGAACTTACAGCAGCAAATTGCAATTTACGATGCAAACATTGCTACTTAAATTTTGAACCTTACAAAAAAATAAAAGATTTTTTGCCCATAGACAAGGTCAAAAAAATGCTGTATGACACTCGCAAAGAACAATTAGAATATATTTATCTTACAGGTGGAGAACCCATGCTACATCCTCATTTTAACAATATTTTAAGAATGTGCTTAAAAAGAACCAACGTCACAGTGTGCACGAACGCAATGACAATAAACGATAAAAAAGCCAGATTTTTACATAAAGTTGAAAACGAAACACAAAATGAACTAATCATAAAAACAAGTTTAAATCACTACGAAGAAATAGAAAACGACAATATTAGAGGCAGAGGAAATTACAGAAAAGTAATTTTTGCTCTGCAAAGTCTGATTAAATATGAATTCAACCCATTAATTTCAATAGTAAACCACTCAAATGAACCTGAAAAAGAACTTATTGGCAAATATCAAAACGCTTTTCAAAAATTTGGTATAGAATTAGATGATATAAACATTTCAATTATTCCATATTTCGATAAAACTTTTAAACCTGAACAAATAGATTTTATTGATTTAAATGAAAAACAATTGGACTGTTGTAATAGCAGAATTTTAACAAATAAAGGCATTTACACATGCCCTTTAATGACGAGTGATCAGCGAGGACGCATGGGCATAGATTTTAATGACTACTCAAAAAAGAATTACATAGAAACAGACACTTGCATGCAATGTGCTAAAAATGGAAAAAATTTGTTTATTAATTCTTTTCAATAAATTCACAATATGCACTTGCAAGGAAAAACTCTATTTTAACAACAAAAAGCTGGTATGTTGGGCAAGTATGCCCAACAATATCAACAAACATTACAAAACTTTAAATGTGTCGGAGTAAAAACCACAACCTAAAGACTTAATCAACATAAATTTTGGAGCGTACGAGACTCGCTTGCATCGTTTGCGAGTAATACGAGCTTTACGAGGCAGGATACTTGTATAAGTAGAACTCGGTTTGTTGCGATTTCCTGAGCAACAAACAGTTTGAGACGAGTTGCCTGACTTTTTCATCTTTTCTTTATTTTTTGGAGCGTACGAGACTCGAACTCGTGACCCCGACACTGCCAGTGTCGTGCGCTACCAACTGCGCTAACGCCCCTTATTTAATTTTTACTGTTTGTGGTAGCGCACTCTCGTGCTTTTTT
>CAZTVM010000002.1:0-27830 GCA_964617065.1 uncultured Muribaculaceae bacterium | reverse complement strand
CTAAATCGCAAGCTCTTTGCTTGCTCAGACTGCGCTAACGCCCCTTATTTAATTTTACCGTTTGTGGTAGCGCACTCTCGTGCTTTTTTCTAAATCGCAAGCTCTTTGCTTGCTCAGACTGCGCTAACGCCCCTTATTTAATTTATCTAGACTTATCTGTCATAACGAACAAACTAATTAAATCGTTGAGATGAGCAATTTGTTTTTGATAATCTATCACTTGTTTTTCAAGTGTTTTAATATTATTTTTGTATTCTTGAATTGTATACATGCAAGTTTTAACAGAGTCATTCAGTGTATCCTGAACTTGTTGAGCCTCATGAAGAACGTTATTCATAGAAATACCAAGTGCTTCCATTGTTTGACGAATAATTTGCGCACCTGTTTGTTTAGTAACTCCATTTGGTAGTTGAGAAATTAATCTACGTAAAACTGCGACATTAGGTGGCATGTGTTGTCCTGTAGCAGAACTGGCTGCTTGTTGAGCAATTTGACCAACATTTTCGGTATATTGTGGAGCGCTTTGGTAATTAAAAGAAGGTGTTTCAGAAAAAGAATCGTCCTGAGAATAAGTAAACTGATTAGCCTCAAAATCATTATTAAAACTATCATTCATTTCAGAAACATTATAATTAGAAGAAAAATCTGAACTTTTCAGCGGTGCAGAACCGTAATCAAAATTTTGTTCCGTCGCAAAAGTGTGTTCATCGTTCGTATTTGACGCAACATCTAAATCATCATCTTGTTGTTTTAACGCTTCAACAATTTTTTTACCGACTCCGTCTTGAAAATTAGCTTCACTCATATCTTACCTCACAAATTTACCTATTTTATATGATTATATACAAAATAAAAAAATTTATCAAAAAATAATATTTATTAACAAAAATAGTAACTTATGTTTACAATTAAAATCTGGTTTATAGTAACCGTTTTTACAGGCTTCTCTTAAACACACCCGTTGTGACAAAAAAGTCAAACTTTAAAAGTATTTACAAAAAATTTTTTAAACTTTTTAGTGGATTGAGAAAAATAAGTATTCATATATTATGTTAAATGTGGTGAGTAAGTATTTTGATAAAGAATATAGAAACAATCGTTTTATAGAAAAGGAATGTATTTAGATGGCACAGAACAGAAAAGCAGAGTTGCAGTATCTTATTGCGAAGTGCAAAGCAAAGCTAAATCAGCTACAACCCCATTTAGAAATCTCAGAAATAACAAATGAGTTATACAATAAAATTTTAGTTGAAAAGGCTGTCTACAAAAGAGAATTAGATGGTTTAAAAGAAGGTTTTTTCAAAAAACTTTTAAAAATAGTAAATAAAACAAATCCTTCTTCTCGTCGTTTAATTTGTGATTATATCAAAAATTGGTATTAGTACCTGATTCTTTTTAAAGTCGTTTTCATATTGAGGGATAAATTTTATAAATTTTTCGACCAAATCCGCATCCCATTGTGAACCGGCTCCTTTTTGTAAAACTTCACAAGCTTCTTTTTGTGAAATACCCTCTTTATAAATTCTACCACTTAAAGCATGATATGTGTCAGTAATAGCAATAATTCTTGCTTCAAAAGGAATTTCCTCTTTTTTTAATTTACGAGGGTAACCGCTTCCGTCCCAATGCTCATGGTGGCATTGTACTATTGTACTAATTTCTTTTAAAAAGGGGTTGCTTTGTTTGATATGTTTTGCCGCATATTGAGTGTGTTTTTGCATGATAGATTTTTCTTCTTCCGTTAATTTTGAATTTTTTTTCAAAATTCTATCAGGAATATCTATTTTTCCAACATCATGAAGCAAAGCAGCTATCTTTATTTTTTCAATATCTTCATCCTTCAAATTTAAAGATTTTGCGAAAGCTACTGAATAACGAGCCACTTTCTTTGAATGAATTTGAGTATAATTATCTTTTTCTGCAACCAAAGAAAGTAGGCGATTAATTTCATTTTGACATTGTAAAAAGGTATTTGAAACTTGACCATATTTTTCAAATACTTTAGATTTGAGAAACATTTTTTTTATACAAAACTTTTTTAACACACGAAAAAACAACATCAACGTTTACACACTTTTCCTATTACTATAATAAAAAAGCTTTTTTCTCTGTTAAAATTGCTTTTTTATTATTAAAAATTTAAAAATTGTTACATTAAATATTTTTGTTATAAAATGTTTCTATGAACAGAGAAAGTGAAGAAAAAAAGGTAATAAAGCAAGTAAATAAACTTCTGACCAAAAAAAATTTTCAAGAAATAATTGTTTTAATAAACAATTTTCTTGAAAAAAATGAAACAACCAATGAAATTCAGAGACTTTTAAGTTTAGCCTATATCAACATAGAAGAAAATGAAAAAGCTATTGACTCATTGGAATTAGCTATAAAACTAGATCATGACGACGCAACAAGTCATTTTTACTTAGCCACTTTGTATGATAACAAAGAAATGCCGGAAGAAGCAATCACCGAGTATTTGAAAGTTATTGAGTTGCGAGAAGATTATCTTGACGTTTACAAGAATTTGGCTGTTCTCTATATAAAGTTATCGGAAATTGATAAGGCGCAACTATATGGAAATAAAGCTTTTTCCTTGTCAGACGGTAAAGATTATCAAATTTATTACATTTTATCAACAATTGCAATGATAAAGCACGATTATAAAAAGGTTATCGAGTTGCTCGAAAAAGGATTGGAGCACAATGCCACACATATCCAAATGATAAACAATCTTGGATCTGCTTATTTAGCACTAAACGATATCAAAAAGGCTACAGAATATTATGAAAAAGCTCTTGTTTTAGACGAAAACAACGCTTTAACCAATTATAATATTGCCTCTATTTATCAAATTTATGGCAAACATGAAGAAGCTTATAATCATTTTGAAAAAGTATACAAAACAGAAGCCTCTACAACAAATCTCTCTGTTTTAGGATTTGCCGCCATTCGAGCAAAAAAATGGAAGGAAGCCATTAAAATTTACAGCACATTAGTTACATTAAAACCTGAAAACATTAATTACCAACATAATTTAGCTACTGCTTATACAGAAAGTGGCGATTATGAAAAAGCTATTTTTATTTTAGAGTCAATTTTTAAGATTAACAAAACAAGCGTTAGTGTAATAGAAAAATTGGTCGATTTGTATGTTATAACAAATCAAACAGAAAAAGTAAAAGATTTTTTGTCTCGTATTCTCAAAAGAGGCAAAGTTTCACCAAATATTTATTATAACTACGCAATGATTTGTGCAAAAACAAATGATATAGACAAAGCTATCGCAATTTTGAAAAAAGTGTCTTTGCTGGAACCGGAAAATCCCTTGCCTCACAAAGACTTGGGTGTAATATATTTATCTCAAAATCTTTTCGACTACGCAAAAGATGAATTTAAGACAGCTATTAATTTAGCACCCGAGAATGTTGATATTTTATTTGAATATGCGAATTTTTATCACAAAATACAAAATTATTCTGAGGCAGAAAAGATTTACTTGTCAGCGATTAAGCTCAACCCTGAAAACTTTAATATTAAGCTGTATTTAGGTTTAAATTATTTACAGCAAAATGATTTCCAAAACGCAAAAATTTACTTAGAAGATGTATATAAAGTTGTACCAACAGAACAAATAGTAGCCTTTAGTCTTGCTCGTATTTTTTTTGCAGAACAAAAATATGAATCTGCAAAACAGGTTTTATATGCACTTGACTCTTTTAATAGTAACGACGAAATAATAAACTTACTCGCAATTTGTCACTTGGAATTGAAAGAATATCAAGACTCAAAAGAAATTTTTAAAAACCTTTTAAAGAAAAATGAAGGAAATATAAACATCTTATACAATCTTGCTAAATGTGAAATTGCACTAGGACAAAACGATGCAGCTTTGAACTACTTAAATGATGCAGTAGAACTTTTCCCTGATTTTGAAGAAGCACATGAGCTTATAAGACAAATTTCTTAATTTTTGACTTTTGCTAAAAAATCCTTAAACTTACATAAAAGTTAGTTATAGTAGGGTTTTAAATGTGATGATTTTTAAAAATATAAAGTTTTGTGAAGAAAAAAGTATGTTTTTCCAACAAAAAATTAAAGTTTTTACACAAGTGTGTCGTAAGAGTTTTTGTAGGTTAGAAAATAGTATATGGAGAATATAAAAAGATGGGAATGGCAGCTTCGCAAGCCAGATTTTTAGGCTTAACAGCAAGAAAAAACAATACTGAGTATTCCGCCCAACAAATAAATCAGGCTCGTACTGCTCTTTCTACGCAAAGTGCCAATTTATTTAATCAAATGTTGACTCTTAATGTGCCTACTCCTCCTGATATTACACAATTTTACAACACTTCTTATACCTTTGAAGACGGAGATACGTATTACGAAATCACAAGTGGCTTGGGCTCAGAAACCGCTACTCTTACCAAAACCACTGAAAAAACAACGGTTCATTCGCAAGAAGTAAATAATGGCAAAGAAGTTCAAATAACCCGAGATGGCAATAAAGCCTATTTACAAGGTAAAGAATTAACTCAATTAACAGGCGACAATAACTCTGCCGTCTCTACAGCAAAACTTAAAACCATTTTAGAAGATGGTGTCCAGCTTGATGAAAGTGCACCTTTTGTTGTATCAAAAACGGCAGAAGACGGTACTATTACAAAAAAAGATATATTAAACAATGAAGAATATCAGGCTGCTTTACTTGAAGGTTATGATTTTGACAAAACTTCAGAAAACAATGTTTTGTGGTCTTACATGAAAAACGGTACCGCTTATTTTATTCAAGGAAAATATGTCCCCGAAAACAATATAACCGAAATAATACCCCAAGAATTTTACGATTTTTCAAACAAAGTTTTTGATAAAACAATTACAATGACCGATTGTTCTTGGGACAAAGATTCTTCCGGTAGGTATTCAAGTGTTAGCGGATACTTAGGCGGAAATTCAAAATATATTACTTACGATTTAAAATACAACAGTGAAGAAGACGAAGATGCTTATGATCAAGCGATGATTGAATACAATTACAAAAATGCACAGTATGAAAAAGAAATAGCCGATATCAATGCAAAAACCGAAGCTATACAACAAGAAGACCGTGGTTTGGAATTACAATTAAGACAGCTTGACACCGAACAAAAAGCCCTCAGCACAGAACTGGAAGCCGTTAAAAAGGTTATTGAAGATAACGTCGAACGTGTATTCAAAACTTTTGCATAAAAACTTTAGAAAAAAGAAAAGGAAAGAAAAATGTCTTACAAATATGATCATTATTTAGTAATCTCAAATAAATACTCAAAAGCCAGTAGTGACGCAAAAGCTCAACTTTTTGAAACCTATGATAAATTAAGAGATTTAACCGTAAGTGGTTCAACATCAACCGGCTCCGGTTTTGGAACAGCGGGCAATTTTCTTTGGCAATTAGCCCGATTGATTTCACCAAGTTCTTTCATGACAGCTATGGGTGGAAACACGACGATGAATATTCCAGGTACTTCTTATTGGTCGCCAATGACAGGTGGTACTTCTACTGTAGATGGAGGAACTGCCTCTTTTGGAATTGGTGACGTCGGTAATTATAGTGGTTTTCCGGGATACGCCGCTCCTGTGATGTGGGGATTTGGTTCTGGGTCAAGCTATGATATAACAGGATATGCAGCAGATTTATCAACAGCTAACGACTTAGCAAATATGGCAGGTGTGAACGCTGCAGCTTACGGATTGGGTACAGCAAGTGGTTTTGGTGTATCCGGCACGAATTGGACTCTCCCTTTGGCTGGTATTATTTCCGGTTGGGGAGGCATTATGACAGCTGCAGCTCCTTATTTAGACACTTTTGGTTTACCTGCAGCTTTGATGGGGAATCTAATGCAGGGTACGAGCAGCGCTGCCTTAGCTGCTTATAATAACGTAACCAGCAATATTCAAAACAACGCAGACACTATTTTATCAAACAAAGTTAAAAATATTGAAACGGTTGTTAAAATGATTGATGCACAAAATGATGTCGTAAAAAAGATGCTTAAAGAAGGTCTTGAAGGAGATAAGAAAAACATTGAAAATATTGGTAGCTAATTTAAAATCAAATTTAACTCCTACCTTTTCATAATACATTCACTGTCCGAGTTAAAAACTCGGACACTTTTTGTAAATGTTAAGTTTTTTATTAATTTTTCTTTTTTATATATTTTTTTTGTAAAATTTTTTTTGTTGAGGTTTTGTATTTTTATAGAGACTGTGGATTGTTTAATGAAAATATCAGCGATAAAAGAAAAAAATATTTATTTTGAAAAAAAACAGATTGCAGAAAAAAGTACTACTTGTCCTTTTTCTTCGCAAACAAATTTTTTTCACCCTGTCAATAAAGACTTTTTACACAACTATATTAATTTTGGGCACTCAAAAGCAGAACATGAAAGTTGGGGAGCCAAAATAGACTCAAACGGTTTTGGACATTTCAAACTTTTTAGTTTTCCTCAAACAGAAACTTCTTCGCCTTCTGTTTGGGTCGAAATAAAAAATCCTTCGTCTAAATTAAAAACAGATAAATATTTTGACGTTAGCAATATTTCTTTCGTTGAAAATTTTTCAAAACAAATTAAAAAAATTAAAAATTCCTCAAAAGCCGCTTCTTCTGTAATAATAGAAATGAAACCTTCGGAGAATGGCGTATATGAGTGTGTAACTCCTCATAAAGTTAATTACGGAGATGAATATAGATTTATCGTTGCTCCTAACGATAACCAGAGCTCCGATATTTATGGAGTTAAAGACCCTTATTCAAAAGAACAAAACAGTATTTTTAGTTGGTCTGTTTTGCATAATCCTTGTAGCTACAAATGGAGTTCAAATGAAAAAAGCTGGAACAATAATAAAAATTCTCAAAAAGTTTCTCGTTTGGCTCATTTAAAACCAATAAATCTTATGAAAATGCAAAACCTACGAATTTTAGAAATAAATATTCCAACTTTTTCAGATGGTGGAACTTTTAACGGTGCTCTTTCTGAATTAAAAAATGTTAAAAATTTAGGATTTAATGCAATAGAAATAATGCCAGTTGCAGGAACTTTTGGTGTAAACTGGGGATATGATGGTGTTGATAATTTTGCTCCTTCTCGACATCTTGGAAAACCAAATGATTTAAAAATGCTTATTGATGAAGCTCATAAAAACAATTTAAATGTAATTATAGATATGGTTCCTAACCACATTGGAATGGAAGGAAATAGCCTTCCTCAAACAGGTTTATATTTTGATAAAAACAAAACGGCTTGGGGAGAAGCCTTTAATTACGAAGGAGAACATTCAAAATTTGTTCAAGACTATATTTGCAATGTCGCATTAAACTGGCTAAAAGACTACCACTGTGATGGTTTAAGATTAGATATGACAAAGTTTATGAATTCTGACAAAACAATGAAAAAGATTGCAACAGAGGTGCATTATCATTTTCCACATGCTGTTTTAATAGCCGAAGACGGAAGAAATAATGACTCTCGTGTAACAAATCCTCTTTCAGAAGAAGAAGAATGTTTTAATAAACCTGAAAAAACGCATGTAAAAAGTATTAAAAGTCTTGAAAACACATCTATTTTTCAACCTTTTTTAAACCTTGGTTTTGATTCAGAATGGAACTTTCCTTACCACAAAGAAATAATGGCTGTTTCTCTTGGAAATTGGGAAAATCATCATAAAAACATATACGAACTTGCTATAAAAATACTATTTTCAGAAAATCGTGTTAAATACACTATGAGTCATGACGAAATTGGAAATCTTGATGGAACTAGGCTTTTAGACAAATTGTTCGTTTCAAAACTCGGACTTTTTTATAATACAGAAGGAGAAAATGAAAAAGAAAGAGGACAGCGCTCTGCAAAAGCAGGTCACGAAATTTTAAAATCTTTTCTTTCAGGAGATTATGAAAAAATGAATTCTTTTGAAAGAAAAAACTTTTTAAAAAGAAACCATATTATAAAAGATATACCTCCTATTTCTTTAAAACCTGTTGTTGACAATATTTTTGCAATAAACCGATTAGCGTTTGCAACTACAATGTGTTCCCCTGGACCCAAAATGATTTTTCAAGGAGACCCTTTTTCTTTGAGCTTCTTTAAGTTTTTTAGAAAAGTCAGTAATCCTATCCATAATGAAATAGCCTCTGAAGAAAAGGGCTATGATTGTGGGAAACCTGCTTTTTTAGACTCTAAATTAAATTCTTTTTCATACAATAATGAGCACAGACTAAAACTTTTTATTAAAGATTTAAATGAACTTGTCGAAAAAAATTCTTCATTACAAGATGGAAAGATTTTGAGTGAAAATATGGTTGTACACAGCAGTTCAAGTATTCTTGGATTGCATCTTCATAATAAAAATAAAAGAAATGATTTATTCGTAATTGGAAATTATAGTGATTTTGACTATAAAAACTATGAAATTAATTTTCCGGAAGGAAAATGGGAACTTATTTTTTCAACAAATGATGAAAAATATTCAGGAGAAAAAAACAAAAATCCAAATTCTTTTGTTTTATCAATAAGCAACTCTTTAAAAGTCCCTTTAAATAATTTTTCAAAGAATGGTCTTTTTGTATATAAAAAAGTTGATTTTTAATTGTTTAATGTTTGTTCAAAACCCTTTCAAAAAAAGTTCAAATCTTTTAACAAAAATTATTAAACAATTTTTAAAATATTTATAAACACCTTTTGAACATCTTTTTATTAAATACTCTTTGTTTTTTGTATAGTTTTGTACATTTTTTTTACGCTTTATTACTATTATTTTTTTTATATATTATTATATTTATATATAATAAATAAAGAGAGGCAGAAAATATGAATTTTTTGATTGAAAAAGAAGATTTTTTGAATAATTTAAAAATTGTGGAAAAGGCGACAATTGGAAAGGGAATACAACCAATTCTTGCAAATATTTTAATAGAAGCAGAAAATAATGTAATAAAATTTACCGCAACAGACTTAGATATTTCAATAGTTTCTTCTTGTATTGCGCAGGTTAAAGAAGATGGAAAAATAACACTTCCTGCCCGAACTTTATTTGAAATAGCTTCTAAATTGCCTGATAAACCAGTTGAATTTAAAATAAATTCTGAAAACAACAGCGTTAAAATATCTTGCGAAAATGCAGTTTTTGATGTTGTAGGGATTGGTGCCAGTGAATTTCCAAAAGTTTTTAATGTTGAAGATTTAAAGAATGAAGAAGAAATTTTAATTGAATCAAAACCTTTTTTGAATGCAATCAGAAAAACTGCTTTTGCTGCAGCAAATTTTGAATCTAAAAATGTAATTAGCGGAGTTTTTTGTTCCGTATCAAAAAACATATTAGAAATGGCAGCAACTGATGGAAACAGACTTACTCAAAGCAAAGAAGAAATAAATAATAAAAAAGAAAAAGAAATATCTATTATAATTCCTGCAAAAACGTTGTCTGAAATTCAAAGAATCTGTAGTATTGAAATATCTGAAAACATAAATATATTTTTGAATAAAACGCAAATTGTTTTTAATGTAAACAACGTTTATTTATATTCAAGATTGCTAGAAGGTCAATATCCGCCATATCAACAACTAATACCCAAAAGTTGCAGTAAAATAGTATATGTAAACAAAGAAGCCCTCACTTGCGCACTTGACAGAGTTTCTGTTATGGTCAATGAAAAAATGAATATTGTTAAACTAAAATTAGAAGAAAACAAATTATATTTAACTGCAGATACTCCTTCTGCCGGAGCATCTGAAGATGTTTTGGAAATAGATTATAGTGATGAAGAAATGGCAATTGCTTTTAATTACAAATATATGATTGATTGTTTAAAAGTAATGGATGGAGAAAATATAACCATTGGGTTAAATGGAAGTTTGTCAGCTTCTTTGTTTAAACAAGAAAAAAATGATAATTATTTGTGTTTGATTATGCCAATACAAATAAAATAGAGGAAGAATAATGAAAGTAAGTGTAAAAGTTCCTGCAACAACGGCAAATATAGGACCGGGTTTTGATTGTTTAGGATTAGCATTACCCATATATAACGTAATAACTATAGAAGAAACAGTTATTCCAAATTCGGGAGTAGAAATTAATATAATCTCAGATTTCGAGGACTCTGAAACAATGTCGATTCCATTAGATGAAAATAATATTGCATATAAAGCAATTGAAATTTTGTATAATTCAATTGGTCAAACGCCATCAGAATTGAAAATAACAATAAATTCTAAAATTCCAATAGCAAAAGGGCTGGGAAGTTCCGCTTCTGTTATTGTTGGAAGTCTTATTGCAGCAAACGAAATGCTTGGTTGTCCGGCGGATGAAGCAGCTCTTTTATCAATAGCAACAGAAGTAGAAGGACACCCAGATAATATTGTTCCTGCTTTTTTGGGAGGATTGACAATGGCTTCTCAAGAAGAAGACAATAGCATTTTTTATAGAAAAATAGAATTTCCTGAAGAATGGACATTAACAGTTTGTGTTCCTGATTATGAATTATCAACAAATATATCACGCTCTGTCATTCCTTCTGAAATACCACTGAAAGATGTAGAATTTAATATAAGTAGAATGGCAATGTTTATAGAAGCACTGCATACAAAAGATACAGAATTGATGAAAAAAGCTCTGGAAGATAAAATTCATCAACCATATAGAAAGAAATTAGTTCCGGGATTTTACGAAATAGAAAACGCATTAAAAAATGAAAATAATATATTGGGGTGTGTTCTTAGTGGGGCGGGACCTTCTATTTTAATAATAGGAAAGGATAACAATTTAGAAAAAGCAAAACAAATTGTTTCTGAAAAATGGTTAAATCTGAATGTAGATTCAATAATATATACACTTCCAATTGAAAAAAACGGAGCCTTTGTTATAAAAGAAGAAAAAATTTATAATTAATTAAAAAGGGGAAATTTATGACTATTGTAAAAGAACAAGAAAATTCTCAAAAAGAAAGTTTAAAAAAATTTAAAACACACCAATTTTTAAATTTTTGTTTAGGATTTTTTGGATTGCAGTTTGCATGGCAAATGAGAATTATACTTTCCGGACCGGTTACAGAGTCGTTGGGAGCATCTCCTTTTATATTTGGTTTGATATGGTTGGCAGGTCCTTTCACAGGAATAATAGTCCAGCCGATAGTAGGAGCTCTGAGTGACAAAACAAGCACTCGTTTTGGAAGAAGACGCCCTTTCTTACTAGGAGGGGCATTGCTTGCCAGCATTGCACTTTGGGGATTACCAAAATCTCAAGCCATAGTTGATTTTATAGCAAATGGTTTGAATATATCTATGCCTACTCTTTCAGCATTGTTTATGGCTGCAATTTTAATATGGGTAATAGACGCATGTGTAAATGTAGCCCAAGGACCGTATAGAGCATTAGTGCCAGATATTGTACCTCAAGAACAACATGGAATTGCGAATTCTTTTTTCAGTTTCGCAATTGGATTGGGCTCTGTCATTGCAGCAGGAACAGCGCCTTTTTTAAAAAGTGTTTTTAATTACCAAATGAGTATAGAATCGCAGTTTGTAATGGCAGCTATCGCCTTTTCGTTGGGAATGTTGTGGACATGTTTAACAATAAAAGAAAGAAAATTTGAAAAAAACAAAGAACTTTTAGTAAAAAAGGAAAAAGGAGCTTCTTTTTTCGAAAAAATGAAAGAATTTTTCAAAATGTCACCGGAAGTTGGTAAAATTTGTGGAATACAATTCTTTACATGGATTGGTGTTATGAGTATGTTTATATTTTTCACTCAATATTCTATTCATACAATTTATGGAATTCCAGATTTAACAAACGTAAATGAAACTATAAAAAATATGTATACTCAGAAAACGCTAATTGCTACAAATTTTGCATCTTTTTGTTTTGCAATATTTAATTTAGTATGTTTTGTTGTTTCAATCCCTATTGGTATTTTATCTACAAAGTATGGAAATAAAAAAATACATGTATTTTCTTTAATAATAATGGCTCTTTCTTATCTGGGAATGGCAATATTTCCGAATGAAAAAGCAGTTTTGTTTTGTATGGGAATTGCGGGAATTGGTTGGGCAAGTATTTTAGCGCTTCCTTTTGCAATGTTATCAAACTATATAAAAAAGGGCTCAGAAGGATCTGTTATGGGAATTTTCAATATTTTTATAGCAGGACCACAAGTCTTAGTTTGTACAGTATTAGCATGGTTTATTAGTACTTGTTCTTTTGATGTAACGATAGACACGTACGCACACTTACAAAATTTTCATTGGGAATATTCTTTTATAGTGGGTGCAATTGTATTGCTTTTGGCTGCAATTACGACAAATTTTATAAAGGAAAAGCAAAATTAAGTATCTTCTATAAAAAGAACTTTTCCGGCAGAAATTTCAAGATTTTCAGGATTTGTTATTGTCCCAAGAATAGGATTTCCTGAAACGAGAGAGGTATTTTCTATTAAAATAGCGGAGCCAATTCGACTATTGTCTTTCATTTTTAAATTTTTTGATTTTACAATATCCGAAACACAAGAAAAATCTTCCGCTAAAACAGTGTCATATATCCAGCAAATATCTTTTACTGATGAATTATCTTTTAATGTTACAAAATTAGCTTTAATAATTTCGTTTATATGAGAATTGTCATAAAGTGTAATATTTTCATTGTTTTGAGCGTTTTTTACTACAGCACTATTAAAAAGAGAAATGTTATTATTGGTGCAAGCATTTTCTACAAATGAATTTTCTGAAAGAATAACCTTATTAAACATTTCAACATTTTTAATCTTTGCGCCTTTTTCTATAAAAATTTGTTCAGAATTATTGCCAACAATAGATTTATCAAAAGAACCATCTTTGTTTGGAGAAACAACAACAGTTTTTCTATTAGGATAAATATTAATTTTTTTAAAATTAGTATTAAAGGATTTATTCGAAAAAGATGATATTTTCATTTGGAACTTTCTTTTTATTGTACAAAAACCGTAAAAATATTTTTTTCGTAAATTTTAAAAATTAAAATAAATAGTTAAAACAATCTTTATATGAATTAAAAACAGTAATATTATTTTCAATGTTAAGTGAAAATTTGTCAATAGACAAAACGGTAGAATTTTCTTTAATAGCGAAAATAGGAATTTTTTGAGAAATACTATCAAAAACAAGAGAATTTCCCAAAGAGGAATAGGGCAGAATAAGAAATTTTATATTTTTGTTTGTAATAGTCGTTTTCAAAAAATTTAGCGGCAAGACTATTTTTGGAGCGTTATTTAAACCAAAAAACAAGCAAGGCAAAAAAGTAGGAGTAATAAATTCAGCAGCCGCTTTTGGATTAATAAGAGATGTTTCAATAGAAAAGTCAGAAAATGCAGGAGCGTGGACACAAGGAAGAAAGAGTTTTTTTGATAAATAATGAGAAATAATGCCTTCAACGCCCCCCACGATGTCAACGCCTTCTCCTTTTTCGTAAGAATTATCTTTTTCATCGGGTTCTTTAAAAAGACAAACAACAGCAATAGAATCAGCGCCTTTGTTTTTTAGAGAATTGCCAGCCATTAAAAGAGTTTCCGCATTATTGACACAACCAACAGAAGTTCCGCTTTCATCTATAAAAAAATCAACACCTGCGTTAAAATCAGTCAACTCGTAGTTAAAAATATCAAATCCGAAAATAGTTTTCATAGCATTTATTGTGTTTATATGAATATTTAAAACTTTTTCAGGAATAGCTTTATCAAAAATAACTCCAATTTTGTTCTTTTTAGAGGGTTGTAATCCTAAATTTCCTTTAAAAAACTCAGACAAAGACCATCCTTCTACAAAGAACATATTTTTTGTAATGCCTGAAAAACATGCAGCGTTGACTACATTTGGATTTACTATTAAAGGTATTTTTTCAGCAAACATTTTTGCATAAAGACTTGCGTCTCCGGCATAGCCTCCTATTTTAGCACCAATTCCTGTCGGAACAACAAAAACACCTACATCTTTACACATCAATACTTTCACCGGCAGATAAAATTATACACTCTTTGTTTTTATTAGAAATTAATGTTTTAAATTTTTGTACATCGGCAGAGATTGCATCAAAAGTATTGTAGTGAATGGGGACAATTTTTTTTGCACCAATCCACTCAGCAGCAACGGCGGCGTCTTCTATGCCCATCGTAAAATGAGAACCAATGGGTAAAAATGCAATATCTGGTTTATAAAAATCTCCTAATATTTTCATTTCAGTCGACAAGGCGGTGTCTCCAGCGTGGTAAATTTTTATACCGTTTAAATTAAACAAAATCCCAGCTGCATTTCCTGCGTAGTTTCCATCGGGTATAGAGCTGCTATGGAAAGCAGGTAAAAATTTTACAGAACCCCATGGAAAAAGAACATTTCCTCCTAGACCTACGCCAATACTATTAGCGCCTTTTTGAGAACAAAAATTCGCAAGTTCAAAAATAGCGACAATAGGAGCGCTAGTTTGTTTTGAAAGATTGATGCTGTCGCCAAGGTGGTCGCTATGTCCATGGGTTACAAAAATATTTTTGATTTCCTTTACATCAAAAGATATTTTGGCTTTTGGATTTTGTGTAATAAAAGGGTCTATAACAAAAGCCGTTTCTTTATTTTTGATGAAAAAAGCGCTGTGACCGATATAATTAATGGTAGTCATAAAAACCTCTTTTCTTTTACAACTATCTAATTAAAACACAAAATCTACTTTAAAAATATCCTTTTTCCAAAAACATAAATTTACAGAAGAATTTATTTTAATGATATTTTTTTCTAAAATGTCCAGATTTGTTGCAGGATTTATGGTTGTGTACTTAATAAAATCTTTAAAATCTAAATTTAATTTTTCTTTTAAAACAGGAAAAACATCACACAAAAGGAGTGTAGAACCAGCTATAGTATTAGTTTTGTTGCAAGCTATATTATTTCCTTTAAAAATTTCTACACCACCAAAAAATAAACTTTCTTTTTCGTAATGCGACAAAGGCAACGCATCACTAATAAATATAATTTTATCACTTGGTTTTGTTTGTAAAATTAATTTAAGGGTTTTTGTACTAAGGTGAGTAGTATCTGCAATTATTTCAACGTATAAAGAATTATTAATCAAAGCCTCTGTTGTTAAAGAGTCATTTCGGTGGTGAATTCCAGGCATTGCGTTGAATAAATGAGTAACTTGTTTTAGACCGTTATCAACCGCATGTTCAATATTTTCAGCAGAAGCGCCTGAATGACCGACAGAAGGAATAATATTAAGCTTTTTTAAATGTTGCAGCAAAACGTTGGCATTTTCTTTTTCCGGCGCAAATGTACATATCTTTATATTGTGAAAATTTATTTTTTTTATATTTTCTAAAGAGGTTTCTAAAATAAACTTTTCGGGGTGAATACCCTTGTAGTGCATATTTATAAAGGGTCCTTCAAGATGGAGACCTTCTATTTCGGTCGCAGATATATTTTCTTTTTTTATTGTTTCAGCAGCAATATTTATTTTTTCGATTTGTTTGTTCATTTTTTCAATATTGTCTGTCATTATTGTGGGAATGATTGTTCCTACACCTAAAGTAAATAATTTTTTCATCAAATTAATAATATCTCCACAAGAGCAGGTATTAAAATTAACACCAAATGCCCCGTGAATATGTTGTTCTACAAGACTTGGGGTTAAATAATAGTCACAAATGTCGCAAATTTTTATAGAACGGTCTTTTGGCAAAGAGAGCGAATTTAACAAAACTTCACCTAATGCCAAAATTTTTCCCTCGAAAACCAGAATATCTGTTTGGTGAAAGAAGCAATCTTCTAAAAAAACGCTACCGCCTTTAAAAAGAATACAGTCTTGTTTTCTTAGTTCTCTAAAATTTATATCTTGTGTCTTGTAATTTTCTTTTATATAGTCAAAAAGTTTCATTTTTTGTCCTCTACAAAAACAGTTTATCAATACAAATAAAATATATCAAGATATGATTTTATTATAAAAATAAACAAAAAAAATGGAATGATTTTTGTCATTCCTCGTTGTATGAAGTGTGTAATGTAGTGTGTAATATTTAAATTTTCTCAATTCTCTAATTATTATGTGGGTCTTAACCGTCTTGGTTTATGTATCTTGTATTTATATAAAAACATTTTAAGAAAAAAAATTGCCTTTTAAAAAGAATTTTCTTTTTAAGGCAAGAATAGTATGTCTTTACAAGATTAATATTTGTTTACAAAAAAATAATTATAAAAAGATATCCTCTTTATAATTATTTTTTTGTGAATTATTGTAAAATAAATTATTAAATTTATAGTTCAGACAAACTTATATTTACGACACCAACATTTCGAGCCGAATCCATTAGTTTTACGACAGCACCGTGGGTTGCATCGTCTTCTGTTTGAATTAAAACACCTTTAAATTCTGTGTCATTTGCGGCTTGTTCTTTTATAAAGTTTTGTATTTGCTCTGGAGATATTTCTTCCTCGTTGCAGTAGTACTTATCGTCGTTTGATACTACAATATTCAAAATATGAGAAGATTCAGGCATCTCAGTTACTTCAATATTGTCAGGAACGACGAGATTTAGTCCTTGTTGGTCAAGCATTGGTGCAATGACCATCATTATAACCAACAACACCAAAAATATATCGGTTAGAGGTGTTATATTTATTTCATTAAATGTATCTCTTTTTGCCATTTTTTTACCTCTTATTCCTGTGGAATTTCATTGTTTTGGGTGTTGTCTAGTTCTCGTTGTTCTTTTTTAGAAAGCGGCTCGCCGGCGATAGTGAGTTTTTCATAGCCTGCTTCTTGTGCAGCTCTCATTACTTTCATAATCTCGGTGCTTTTTGTTTTTTCATCAGCTCGTACAATGACTTCTTTTTTCTGCATTGTTGGTGCTAACTCGACGAGAACGGTTGGCAAATCGAAATCATTAATTTTTTCGCTATTGACGAAGAAGGAACCATCCTTCGTAATAGCAACAGTTGCATTTTGTGATTCAACAGCCAGTCCGGAAGATATTTCCGGAACGGTTATATTGTTGTCAACCGACTGGAAAGATGGAGCTACGACCATCATTATTATTAATAAAACTAAAAATATATCTGTCAACGGAGTTATGTTGATTTCTGTAAATAGTTTATTATCGCTGTTAGAAGAAGTTTTTATAGCCATTTTATACCTTATCTTTACGCATTAACAGGGACTTTTTCTTCCATATCGGCATAGCTCAAGAAAAGCAATTTGATTAGTTGGAAGTCATCCTCATATCTTTTTACTGTAGATTGAAAAGTGTTATAAAGAACAACTGCAAGGATTGCGACACCGAGACCGGCTGCGGTTGCAATAAGAGCAGATGCGATACCTTCAGCTACTGCTGCAGATTGGTTGCCTTGTGTAGCTAAATCGCCAAAAGTTGTCAAAATTCTGATAACTGTACCAAACAGACCTAAAAATGGAGCGACACCACCAATAGTACCTAAAATAGTTAAATGATGTTCTAGTTTTCTAGTGGCTAAATTTGCTGCGATATCGAAAGAACGGGCAAACCCTTTTTTTTGTTCAGTGAAAATTCTGACAGCTTCTTCTGAAACTTCTCCGATAACGCCGCCAAGCTGAATGCTCAAATTTCTAGCGCCTTCAAGATTATTTCTGTCGAGTTCTTTGCTTAATTTAGGAATAAATTGTACAACATCTCGCTTGTTTCGGTTATAGAAAGAAAATCTATTGATTGCTACAGCAATTGTTAAAATTGAGCAAAAAATAATTGGTCCTATAATCCATAAGTCATTCCACAAATAATTTAGTATGTTTTCCATAGTTTTATCCTCTTTTTCTATTATGTTTTAATATCTACTTGCGCTAAATACATTGTAATCAAATGTAAATTGGATATCCACACTACTGCCCTTATAATCTGGAGGTAACGGTCTAAAAGGTGCTGTTAAGCGTACGGCATGTAATGCTGCTTCGTCAGCGGCAGGGAGTCCTGAGGACTTGTGAACTTTAACGCTTAATAAGCGACCGTCACGACTGATGCTGAATAATAGCACGACTCGTTTACTTTCATTGCCTTTTGGCGGAGCCCAATTCATTTTTATTCTACGTTGTAATTCTTTCATGTAAGGTCCAAAGTCAGGTTCACGAATGGCATCAATACCAGGGACGCCTTTAGGATTACCAGGACCAGGGTTACCGTAGTTTCCTGAGCTTCCTGTGCCACCAGTAGTTCCTCTGCTAGAGCCGGTTCTTCCACTTCCACTTTTACTCGGTGAAAAACTTGGTGAAGGTGCTGATGCTACAGAAGTACCTTTATTGCCGCTACTCGTGCCGCTACCGGATTTACTGCCTGCAATAGGTCCACCAGATGCAGGTCCAATGTCGCTATAGTCCTTTGTTTTTGGAAAAGGAATTTGCATTGTGCTTTTAGGAGCCAATGTCGGTTTTGGAGAAGTTCTTGTCGGTCTAGGAACGGAAGGAGCCGGTGCTGTTGTTTTCGTTATAGATTTTGCCACAGGCTTTGAGTCCTGAGGTTTTTGAGTTATTTGTTTTTGTTGAGGTTTTTGCACTGGTGCAGTCTTTGTTTTTTGAGGTTGTACTACTTTCGGTGCTGCAGCAGCAGGTTTTTTAGCAGGAGCTTTAGGTGCTTGTGGTTGTGGTTCGGAAACAGGTCTGTTAGGGTCGTGTATTCCTCCGGCTCTTGAGTTTTTATCAGAACGAAATCTGGTATTTTTGTTAATTGGTGTAGCTTCTTTTGTTACGAGTACAAACTCAATATCTTTTTTCGGTAATTCCGGACGATTAAATTTATACAGTTCAATGCCAAAAATAGCCAATATTAAGACGACCAAAGCGACGAAAGCCACAAAAGCCGGGTGTAATATAGTAGCTATGATAAGTGCTTTTTTAAATGAAATTTCGTTTGAATTTTTTTTATAAACGGAAGGAACCGGGTCAATTTTATTATTTTTAACCCTTGTATCTTCGTTATCTTTTGTTTTACCTATTAAAGTCATTCTTTCCCCAAAATGTGATGTTTGTCTATTTAATTTATAACAAAAAACTTCTTATAAAACAAATTCGTTACGTGTCTTAATTCTTTTTGGTAAAAATAAAATTAATAACGTTGAATTGGTGTATAACTTGTAGTTTGGTCGAGCATAATTTCTATGTTGGAATTAGCCGGTATAACGACAGCACCGCCTTTGTCCCAAAGAGATTTAGCTAAACCTGCACCTGCGCCGACAGCTGTTCCATAAGCGGCACCTTTGCCGACGGAACCACCTGAAAGAGCGCCCATAATCAATCCACCGACGGCTCCCGCACCTGCTCCAATACCTACATCTTTTGTATATTCCTTCGCAGTGTCTGTTTTTGTTCCACCGTAGATGATGCCTGAACCGTCTTCTGTTTGAATTCTTCCTGAAATAGGAATAGTTTGCCCATAAGGTGTTGTAATACTTGTAAAGCGAAGTTGGAGTTGAGCATTACGAGTAGCATGACCTGCTTTTTTTACTAATAAAGCTATTCCTTGAACGGTTGAACCAGCAGGTGCAATTTCTGTTCCGTTGTAAATAAAAGCGTTCGGCAAAGTCAATGAAATGTTTTGACCTTCAAAAAGATTTTCGGTGCTATATTCTACCTGAGTAACTGCATTAAAAGTTGTTCTCGCCGGTATCATTACAACTCGCCCTTGAAGTGGTGAAGCATAAGTATTAACAAGTTGTTGTGCTTGAAAATATGGCTGTTCTTGAGTTTGTACAGCATTTGTTGTCGTTGCGTAATTTGGAATATTAGTGCTAAATGTTTGTGTTTGTTTTGCAGGTGTATTAAGAGTTGTCATAAAGGCTACTACTATCAAAAATGTAAGTCCATTGATGTTTTTCATGTTAAACCTCCGTAATAATTCGCTCACGATAAAATTATATTTTATATTAGCAACCTTGTCCAATAAATTCAAATTAAGTGAATAATTTAAATCCTGTGATGAAAGTGGTGACTAAAAATACAATAGCAATAATCATTGTCAATTTATTTAGACCAGATTCTGCGTTTTTTTGTGATGAAAACAGGTGAGAAGCGCCACCTATACCAAGTATACCATCGCCCTTTGGAGAGTGTAGCAAAACCAGTAAAATTAATAACAAAGCTGATATTATTTGTATAATCCAAAAAAATTGAACTAATGACATATTTTTAATTTCCTATTTTTATTCTAATGATAGTTAGTTTAATACAAAAATGGTTTTATCACAAGTGACGAGTTAAAGCAAATTAACATTTTTACTTTTTTTCTATTATGTTTATTACATCTGACATAAATTCTGAATCGTTATTAATTTTATTTACTAATTCTTGTCTTATTTCAGGGTCTTTTGATAAAATATCAGCGTATTTTGTATCTTGACCCATTTGTACTAGAATTTTTTTTGTTAATTGAGGGTCGTTTAGTAATTTTAAAGTAATTTCATTTGTTATATTGTTATTTTGGTTGAGTTTTTCATTTGTTTTGTTTTGTAATTTTTTTTCGTTTACTTTTTTTAATTGTTCAAGCAATTCAGGGTTAGATTGTATTTCATCTATCATTTGTTCTAACAGTATCGGATTATTTTGTAATTCCAATATTGTTTTATTAATTATTTTAGGATTAGCCTGTATTTCGTTCCATGCTTTATCGATATCTGCTTGCGAATACTGCGTTTTTGCATTTACAAAACATGTAGTCATAGCAAATAAAATAGTCAATGTAATTATTTTTTTCATTTTTTTCCTCGAATTTAACAAGTTTATTTTATCATATTTTTATTCTGATGTATAATAATCGTAGTTGATTAATAGGGGAGGATGAAAATGACAGTAACTATTGGTGGAAAAACTTTTACATCTAGATTGATGGTTGGGACAGGAAAATTTGCAGATTTTGAAACTATGCAAAAAGCGCATTCAGCGAGTGGTGCTGAAATTGTTACAGTAGCTATAAGACGAGTTGATATGAAAGCGCCCGGACACGATGGTTTGATGAATTATATTGATACAAATAAATATTGGCTTTTACCGAATACGGCTGGCTGTGCTACGGTCGAAGAAGCTTTAAGAGTAGCGAGACTTTCAAGAGCGATGGGAATTAATAATTGGATAAAACTAGAAGTTATACCTGATTCAAAATATTTATTACCTGATCCGATTGCTACATTGGAAGCTGCGAAAATTCTTGTTGACGAAGGGTTTATTGTGTTACCTTATATAAACGCAGACCCTTTATTAGCTAAACGATTAGAAGAAATCGGTTGTGCAACGGTTATGCCACTGGCATCACCTATTGGTAGCGGTCAAGGTGTTAAAACTATTGATAATATAAAAATCATTATTGAACAAGCCAATGTTCCTGTAATTGTTGATGCAGGAATCGGTGTTCCTTCTGATGCGGCTTCTGTAATGGAGCTAGGTGCTGATTGTTGTTTAATTAACACAGCTATCGCACAATCAAGTGATCCGATAAAGATGGCGGAGGCTTTTAAATATGGAGTAAAAGCAGGTCGGATGGCTTATGAAGCAGGTCGTATTCCTTTTAAAGTATTTGCTAATGCTTCATCGCCACTTACAGGAATTGTAGGTAAAAATTAATTAATGGGAAAAATTAAGCTTTTAGATAAAAATTTAATTAACCAAATTGCCGCAGGTGAAGTAGTAGAACGACCGGCATCAATTGTTAAGGAATTAGTTGAAAATTCTATAGATGCAGGTGCAAACAGGATTGAAATAAGTATTTCAAACGATTGTCGCAATATTCGAATTGCTGATAATGGATCAGGTATTGACCCTGAGGATATTGAACTTGCTTTTTCAAATCATGCAACCAGTAAAATATCAAAAAAAGAAGACTTGTTTGACATTTCTACGTTAGGTTTTCGAGGAGAGGCGCTTGCAAGTATTATTTCGATTGCAAAAGTTACTTGTATTACAAAACAAAAAAATGCTGAAACAGGTACGAAAGCAATTTGTGAAAATTCAGAAATAAAAAAAATACCTACAGGCTGTGCAGATGGTACAATTATGGAAATTGAAGATTTATTTTATAATGTTGCAGCACGTTTAAAATTTTTAAAAAATGAAAAAACGGAAATGGCTTATATTACAGAACTTGTCCAATCCATTGCTCTTTCGCATCCGGAAGTTGCATTGACGCTCAAAAATAAAGGATTTATTTCTTTACAAACACTCGGTAGTGGCAATCTTTTAGGTGTTATCGGAGAACTGTATTCAAAAGATATAGTAAATGAATTAAAAACAGTTTCAAAAACAGATGAATTGTCAAAAATAAAAATTTCGGGCTATATTTCTAATCCTACGTATACACGTTCAAGTAACAAATCTATTCATCTTTTTGTGAATAACAGAGTTGTAAAATGCCCTGTCATTTTAAAAGCTATTTCTACTGTATATAAAAATTTAATTCCTAATGGAAAGTATCCTTTTGTTGTGTGTAATATTACTTTACCCATGGACGATATTGATGTAAATGTTCACCCGACGAAACGTGAAGTAAAGTACAAAAATACAAATCAAATTTTTAATTTTGTTTATTCTGCTATCAATGAAGCTCTTTCTTTAGGAAAACCATTTTTTGTTGAAAATACTGTAAATATTGAGCCTGAAAAAATTATCAAAGAAGAAGTAACAAATTTTGCACATATTTTTGCGAATAAAAGTTTTAATTCTGCTCCTTATCAACCAAAAGATGACAGTGTTTATATTTCATCTCCTATATCAACAAGTTCTGAAAAGGTTATGGAGTTATATAAACCGACACAGCAACAAACTCTTATTAAAACAGAAGGAGTAGAAAAAGAACAAGAACAAATCAAAATAGTCGGTCAGTATGATGATACTTATATTCTGGTGGAAAATAGGGATAGTTTAGAGTTAGTTGACCAGCATATAGCGCAAGAGCGTTATATTTATGAAAAATTGTCAGAAGAAAAAGAAATAGCTGCGCAAGTTTTGTTGTTTTCAGATGTAATCGACCTAGAACCCACTGATATTCAGACACTAAAAAATCATTCTGAAAAATTAAAAAAATATGGGTATTCAATAGAATTTTTGTCTGATACCGAAGTTACTTTTCGTAAATTGCCTCAAATGATTGCTCAAATTGAGCCTAAAGAAATAATTGCAGGACTTTTGGAAGAATTTTATAATGATAAAGGGACAATAGAAGATAAAATATTGATTTCAATGTCTTGTAAAGCTGCTATAAAAGCGCATACGCCTATGACTATCAGACAAATGGAAGATACAATTAGAAATTTGAGAGCAACAAAGCAACCTCTGACATGTCCTCATGGTCGACCGATTTCAAAATTTCTAAAAAAAGGAGAAGTTGCGTCATTTTTTCTTCGGCAAATTTGATATTTCATCAATAAAAACTATTGTGTAGAAAAGTCTTCTCGGATATACTGGTATTTATGAAATACATAAACAACGTAAGGAATTTTTGCATAATTGCACACATAGACCACGGCAAATCGACATTAGCTGACAGGCTTTTAGAAGCAACGAATACTATTGCAGCGAGGGATATGCAGGAGCAATTACTTGATACTATGGATATCGAGAGGGAACGTGGTATCACGATAAAACTAAATGCTGCAAGAATGGATTACAAGGCTCAAAATGGTGAAGACTATGTTTTGAATTTAATTGACACTCCAGGTCATGTTGATTTTTCTTATGAGGTTTCACGTTCTTTAGCGGCTTGTGAAGGCGCATTACTTATTGTTGATGCCACTCAGGGTGTTGAAGCTCAAACGCTCGCAAATGTTTATTTAGCTGTTGAACAAAATCTTGAAATAATCCCTGTTATAAACAAAATAGATTTACCATCTGCTGATGTTGAGCGTGTAAAAAAAGAAATAGAAGAAATTTTAGGAATAGATGCCTCAATGGCTATTCCTGTCAGCGCAAAAGAGGGAATTGGTATTCCGGAAGTGTTGGAAGCAGTTGTTGAATTTGTGCCCCCGCCGGAAGACACTTCTAACAGACCATTGCGAGCGTTAGTATTTGATAGCGCTTATGACCAATACTTAGGTACTGTTTGTTTTTTCAAGGTAATTGACGGTTCAATAAAATTGGGCGATAAAATTAAGTTTATGGCGACAAATAAGCAATATGAAGTAGTTGAGCTTGGTTATTTGACCCCAAATCGTGTTCAAATAGATAAGCTAAATACAGGCGATGTGGGATATTTCGCAGGTTCAATAAAAGAGTTGACAAGGTTTGTAGGTGATACGATTACTTTATCTGAAAATCCTGCAAAGGAACCTTTAGCCGGTTACAAAGAAGCGTTGCCTATGGTTTTTTCAGGAATGTATCCCGTTGATAATGATGAGTATCATGATTTAAAAGAAGCTTTAGAAAAATTACAATTAAATGATTCTTCGATCACTTTTGAACCGGAAACATCGTCAGCTCTCGGCTTTGGTTTTAGATGCGGTTTTTTGGGAATGTTGCACATGGAAATTGCCCAAGAAAGACTTGAGCGTGAGTATGGGCTTTCAATTGTCACGACAGCACCTTCGGTTATTTACAAAGTTCATAAAACTGACGGTACAGTGGATGAAATTGATAATCCGGCTCATTTGCCTGAAGCTACTTATCGTGATTACATCGAAGAACCTTATGTTAAGGTGAATATAATTACCCCGAACGATTATGTCGGTGTTTTAATGGATTTATGCCAGACAAAACGTGGCATTTTCCATAATATGTCTTATTTAGACAAAATTCGAGTTGATTTAGAATATGAAATTCCACTAAGTGAAGTAATTACCGATTTTTACGATCAATTAAAATCTCGTTCGAAAGGTTATGCAAGTTTAGATTATGAACTTAGTGATTACAAGCGTTCAGATTTGGTTAAATTGGATATACTTCTCGCATCGGAAGTTGTTGATGCGCTTAGTGCTATTGTCCATAAGGACAGCGCTTTTTATGTAGGACAGAAATTGACAGCAAAACTTAAAGATATAATTCCTCGACAAATGTTTGAAGTTCCCATTCAAGCTGCAGTTGGTGGTAGAATAATAGCAAGAACAAATATTAAGGCAATGAGAAAAAATGTTCTGGACAAATGTTACGGTGGTGACATTACTAGAAAACGAAAATTGCTTGAAAAACAAAAAAAAGGTAAAAAAAGAATGAAAGCTGTTGGTCGTGTAGAAGTTCCCCAAGAAGCTTTTATGGCTGTTCTCAACCTAAATGATGAATAATGGTTTCATTTAATATAGGAGTGTCTTATGGATAATACTTTGGTAATGATTTTAGCAGGTGGCGAAGGGAAACGATTGTATCCTTTAACTCGAGATAGGGCGAAACCTGCTGTACCTTTCGGTGGAAGATACAGAATTATTGATTTTGTTATTAATAATTTTATTAATTCAGGTTTTTATCGATTAAAAATTTTAACACAGTATAAATCAGATTCTTTAAACAAACATATTACAAGAGGTTGGCCTTTATCACCTATGTTAAATCACTATGTTGATTTAGTTCCGGCGCAAATGAGAACTGATGGAGATTGGTATAAAGGTACTGCAGACGCAGTTTTCCAAAATTTAAATCATATTTATGACGCTGCGCCTGAGTATGTTTGTGTTTTTGGCGGTGACCATATCTACAAAATGAATGTGTTTCCCATGTTAAAACTTCATAGAAAAAATGAAGCCGATTTAACTATTTCAGCTATTCCTATTCCGATTAGCCAAGCCTCAGAATTTGGTATTATTGAAGTTGATGACAATTGGAGATTGACGAATTTTATTGAAAAACCAAAAACACCACCAAAACCAATGCCTAATAATCAGGATTATTGCCTTGCTTCTATGGGTAATTATGTTTTTAATACAAATGTTTTAATCGATGAAATAAAAAAAGATGCAGAAATTAAAAATTCTTCTCATGATTTTGGCAAAAATATTATTCCTACTATGCTAAAAGAAGGGAAAAAAATCTTTATTTATGACTTCAAACAGAATGAATTTGACGGAATAGCAGAAACAGAACGTGGATATTGGCGAGATGTAGGAACAATAGACGCTTATTGGCAAGCAAATATGGACTTGCTGGATTATGACCCTGAATTTAATCTGTATTCTACAAAGTGGCCGTTAAGGACATTTAATCACAATTATCCTCCGGCAAAATTTATTTGGGAAGAACAAGATCGTATCGGTATGGCGACAAATTCTATGGTGTCAGAAGGCTGTATTATTTCAGGCGGTTGCATTTCCAGATGTATTTTGTCACCAAAAGTTAAAATAAACAGTTTTTCAAATGTTTCACAATCGATTATAATGGAAAATGTAAATGTCGGTAGACATTGTGAAATCAGAAAAGCAATTATAGACAAAAATGTAAATATACCACCGTATACAAAAATAGGAATTGATAAAAAATCTGATATAGAAAGAGGATTTTCAGTTTCTGAAAATGGTGTTACAGTAGTACCAAAAGGAGCCAAATTATGAAAAAGAAATTAACAATTGCGGTAATATGTTTTGTTATCGCTGCAGGCATAGCGTTTAGTTTTACACCTGTAAAAAATCAATTTTCACAAAAAAGTGAAGCAAAACAAGCCAAAACTTCCACAGACGAAATTGCGCTTGTAAAAGATATGAAACCATCTCAATATGATACAGGTGTTACTTACCAAAAAGCATTGAAAAGCGATGTACCGATGATGGCGCTGTTCTACGTTGATTGGTGCGGTTATTGTCAAAGATTTGCACCTAAAATCTTGGATTTAAGAAAAATTTATGACGGTAAAATGAATATTGTTATGATTAACTGTGAAGACCCTCAGTATAAAAAAGTTGCTGAACAATACTCTATTTCTGGTTATCCGACAATTTATATTATTGATCCGAAAAATGATTTTTCACTTCATATCCAAAACAGAATTTATGGTGATATGGATAAATTAACGGCTGAATTTGATAAATACCTAAAATTAAGAGAAAAAATTAAATAATTAATGAGTATAAAATTAAAAATTCGTAAATTAGATAACTGTGTCGGCATGCCCTCATACAAAACAGAAGGGGCTGCCGGCATGGATTTATCTGCGGGGATAAAAGAATCGGTGACGATTGCACCATTAGAAAGAGTCCTTATTCCTACAGGTGTTATTATTGAATTGCCAAAAGGCTACGAGGCTCAAGTCAGACCTCGTTCAGGGTTAGCTATAAAAAAAGGCATTACATTAAGTAATTGTGTTGGTACAATCGATGAGGACTACCGAGGTGAGGTCTGTGTCGGTTTAATTAATCTTTCTAACGAAACATACACCATTGAATCAGGTGAACGTATAGCGCAAATGATTATCGCTAAAGTAGAAAAAGCAGAAATAGAAGTTGTCACAGAACTGACGCAAACAACTCGAGGCAATGGTGGTTTCGGCTCAACGGGCATGACGTAAGGTTTTTCTGATTGGCGAGGGGACAAGTGCAGCGGGTGAGTAATTTATAATATTTAATTTTGTATTTTTATAAGGAGATAGTTTAAAATAAAAATGCCATGTGCTGGCACAATATGAAAAGAAATATAACCAGGGTTTTCTTTCGTAAGCATAGTGTATAATAATTGCTTTACGTTCTATCTCTTTCAAATTTTTGTAATTGGATTTGTAAAAAGTATTAATTTGAGAAATTGAATAATTATGACATCGGATAAGAGGTGTAACTGCATTAAAAATTAATGGTAAGTATAGAGTTTTCTCTTGTAATACAATATTAAATACATCTTGGTCTCCGCAAAGGAGCTCTGGATGGTTTTGGAATGTT
>CAZTVM010000001.1:55550-63592 GCA_964617065.1 uncultured Muribaculaceae bacterium | reverse complement strand
CTCATATTCGCTACTATCATTTTTTGTTACAATCTCATCTAAGGGCTTCTTAAAAGCTGTTATAATTTCAATAGAGCGTATAACTCGCACAATGTTGTTTTTATGAACTTTTTGTGATGTTTTATAATCAAGGTTTTGTAAAATTTCATGGACTTTTTCTACGCCACTCATTTTAGCAATATTTTCCAATTCATTTCGTAACTCAATATTAGCAGCAACTCTTGGCAAATTATAATTATCCAACAAAACTTTGAAATAAAGACCTGTGCCACCGACAATTATAGGTTGTTTTTCTCTTTTTTCAAAATCTTTCAGCAATTCTTTTGTAGTATCAATAAATTCAGCTACAGAAAAATTCTCCTCAGGCTCGAGAATATCAATCAAATAGTGAGGTATACCTTCTCGTTCATCAAAAGTAGGCTTGGCTGTGCCTATATCAAAATATTTGTATACCATACGAGAATCAGCAGAAATAATTTCACCGTTGAGCTCGTGGGCGAGCTGTAGTGAAAGTTTAGTTTTCCCTGTCGCCGTCGCACCTACTATTGCAATTATCTTCTGCTTTTTTTTCATAAAATAAAAATACCGAAATTGTGTAAAAAGTTATATAAAAACCCATTAAAAACAGTGCAATTATATTTAAAATTATGTTTGCTGAAAAAGCAAACGCAACAGTAAATACTACAAAATAAACAACTGTTAAAAATGAAAACAGAATAAGAGTATTTATTAAATTTTTTAATAAAAATCTCAATATGGAAGAAATTGCCTTTATTGGATTTTTCGACTTGTTTTTATAAACGAAAGCGAGCGAAAACATCATTATATAGGAAAAAACCCAGTTTAAAAAGTTAAAAATTGAAGACCAAAATAAAAAAATTTTCATTTGGTGGCTCAAGTCACTGAGCGAAAATTTAGTCATAGACAAGAAACTTTTTGAAATTTCAGCAAATTCATGAAAACTTAAAGCTAATGTAGGCTTAAAAACCAATAATAACTTTACTAAAACAAACATAATAAAAGCAAACAAAAATATACACGCAAGCGTAAGTAATAAATTTGAGACAAAAAACTCACCGACACCCACAAAAAAAGTTTTGTACAATGCCGCAGACGCAATTCTTCGTTCTAATTCATCTTGATATTTTCGTTTACTGTTTTCAATTGCAGTTTGCACCATAGCTAACCATCCACTCAAAAAAGCTATCGCTAACAAAAACAAAGAGGTAGATGATGTTAAAAGCACTATCAAGTTAGTCGCACCTTTAACTAATGCTAAAACTGAAATGAATTGCAGCAAAATAATAAGTAAAACCAGTTGCGTTGTTAAAAGTATGTTCTCTTTTGATATTTTTAATGCTGATTTATAGATATTTATCATAAATTTCTCTTTTCTGGTACATTAATGCTAAAAAAGACAAAAAGTTTTACGAATGTAAGAATTACTGTTTGTCAGTCAATTGAATTAAATGCCAACCGAATTGTGTTTCAATTGGTTGCGAAATTTCATTAATTTCCATAGAAAAACAAGCGTCTTCGAATTCTTTCACCATTTGACCTTTGCCGAAGAAACCAAGGTCTCCGCCATTTGCACCTGAAGGACACATAGAAAGTTCTGCAGCTGCGTCAGCGAAATTTTTTTCTCCGCTCAAAATAGCATCTCTCAATGATTTTGCTTCGTCTTCAGTTTCTACCAATATATGACTTGCTTTTACTTGTTCACTCATTATAATTTCCTTTCTTGATTTAATTAATTTCAAAAATCCAATTTTTACAGATATCAGCTACAAAAGAGAATGATTTTGTTGTATCTAATTGTTTAGGTACGATGTTTTTGTGATAAACCATAACAGGCACTTTCTCTCTTGTATGGTCGGTTCCTTCTACTGTTGGGTCGCAGCCATGGTCAGCTGTCACAATCAATAGGTCATTTTCAGTGAGTGCGTCGAGAATTTTTTGCAAATACGTATCAATCTCTATCAGCGCATTTTTGTATCCCTCAACGTCATTTCTGTGTCCATATAGCATATCAGTATCGACTAAATTTGTAAATATCATCTGAAATTTATCTGAAATGGTAATATTTTCACTAACTTTTATTGTATCTAAGTTAAGCTCATTTTTGATGGCATTTAAAGTTAAAGCGAGTCCTTCTCTGTTTGAGCCTGTATGAACGGCATGAGTAATTCCTTCTTTGACAAAAATATCTTCTATTTTTCCAATGCCGATTACAGTCCCACTTTTAGCAACTATTTCATTCAGTAAAGTTGGCTTTGTAGGTTTTACAGAATAATCATGCCTATATTTCGAAATTCTCGTTGGTTTACCCTCGACAATATGATACGGACGTGCGATTACTCTCGAAACGTTGTATTCATTGACCAACAATTTACGTGCTATTTCACTATATTCATATATCTTTTCCAGTGGGATTACATCTATATCAGCAGCAATTTGAAAAACGCTGTCAGCACTGGTATATATAATCGGAAATTTCGTTTTTTCATGTTCAATGTGCAATTTCTCAATTATAGCAGTACCTGAGGCGGGATAGTTCCCTAAAATACCTTTACAATCTGTTTTTTTGATAAATTCGTTAATCAATTCTTCGGGGAAACCATTAGGATATACTTTGAAAGGTTCATCTAAAATCAATCCCATCATTTCCCAATGACCTGTAGTAGTATCTTTACCCTGCGATTTTTCTTCCATTATTCCGTATTGAGCGATTGGCCTATCAATTGGTGGTGTTCCTTGAACATCAATGATATTGCCGACACCTAATTTTTGCATTACAGGCAGTGAAATACCACCACTGGCTTTTGCGATATTGCCTAATGTATTGCAGTCGCTACTGTCATTATATAGCGCAGCGTCAGACATTGCTCCGACACCTAATGAGTCTATAACTATTACTATTGCTCTTTTCATAAAAAAAATTATATCACTAAAGAAAATTTATTAATATGCTTTTTATATTTTTCTGCAAATTAAGAAATTCTAAAAATTTAATTAGCTGCGAACACATTACGACTTGTTGTTGATTATTTTTTGTAAATAATGTAAAATTGATTTGAACATGGGCTTGAAAAAAACTTTTTTAATGCTTTAATGGTATATGTAGTGATGTTTGTTCGTTTAGTACAAATATTAAAGAAGAAATAATAAGGTAAAAATGAGAATAAGAAGTTATCAACGACGACAATTTTATACAAACTAGGTGGGTCTTGCATAATTATGTGAGAGCTTTTAGCTCGTCACAGTGAAAGAGTTATGACAACAAAGACCTTCTAGTTTTATGTAGGAGGTCTTTATTGTTACAATTTTTTCAAAAAATATTAAAAATTAGCAATAAGACAAACTCACCTGATTTGATTAAGTAGTTAAAATCGGAATTTTAGGAATGAAAAAAACAGAAAAAAAAGCAAATATAAATCATAAAAAAGTATTATCGACATTAAATGTGCAAGCACAAAAGTTGATGAACCTAGTGTGGGGGCTATAGTATGAGCGTACCGATAGTTTCAAAAGTAGCATCAGCATTAGGAAATCCAACAGCTTTATCCCCACTGTTTGTAAAGGATTTCGGGACAAATATAGGCGCAGGAGCATTTGCGTATAACGCAGGTGGAAAAGTCGAAGCAAAAGACAGATTATTAGATGAGTTTGGAACAATGGCTCTCTGGTTAGGCGGAATTCCATTTTTCAAAAAGGTTATTGATTTAACTCTATTCAAAGCAAAAAAAATTGATTCTAATATCGACATAAGAGTTTTGAGAGACGAAAGTCACAAAAAAGTCGCAATGAAATACGCTGACGAGAGTGTCAAACCGGCTTTAGAAAATGCTAACAAAAATATCGGTACATTAAAAAAACTGGTAGCTACAAGATTTGGTGTTGCTACAGGCGCTACCATTGCTGCTTATTTAGGTCTTACTTACCTAAGACACAAAATGACTGAAAAAACTGTTACTGATGAATTTCATCAAAAAATGAAATCTAAAAAATTCGGTCAAGAACTTATTAAAAAACAGTCCTCATTGGCATTTAAGTCTTTTAATAAATCAGGTGCACCTAAAGAGCAAAACCCTCAAATAGCTTTTAAAGGCGGTCAATCTGCAATAACAAGAACTCTAGAAGGATTTATGTTCAATCCTGCTCAAAATACCATGATTATTGATGGTGTGATTACGGGTGGCAGAGTTGGTACAGCTAGAGACAAAGAAGAAAAACTATTTTTTATCGGCAAAGAAGCCGGCGTATTATTCTTTATGTACGCTGCAGGACAATTAATCCAAAAAGGACTTGAAAAAGCCAGCGAAAAATTCTTAAAATTGCCTATAGGACTTAATCCTATAGCGCTTGATTCCAAAGAATTAAAAGCGACAATGCAGTCTCCGAAAAAATTGGCAAAACAATTGAATGCTTTTAAAGAATTAAAATCTCAAGAACAAATTTTAGAATTTTTACATAAAAATCCTGATAACATTATTACCAAAATGGCGAAAAAAGTTGGTGTAATTGCTACTCACAAAAATTCTGATAAAATTGATGTTAGACATTTTATTCAAGTTGAAGAAAAAAATGGCTTTATGGCAACCGATTCAATAAAGAAAATAGCGAGTGATATTGAAAAGCTGTCAACAGCGGCAAAAGGCAAAGATATTCAAAAATTTGTTAACTCAGCAAGAAATGCAAAAGTAGCTTCGATTGCTATGAGTATTGGCGCTTGCGTCGTTTCTTTAGGCGTTTTATTGCCTTACTCACTTTACAAGATGAGAGAAAATAGAACCGGCAAACAAGATTTTACAGTTGCAAACACTATTGAACAAAAATTAGCGTTACAATACAAATAAAAAGGAAGTAGCCCGTAAGCCGAGTTCTGTTTTAGGTAATCATCTGTCTGGGTCTACGATTACTCGTAGCTTCAAGCGATATTTCGAAAGACGGCGAAGCTCCTTAACCTTTCAGTCTATCTTGCACTCAGTCGGGGTTTACCTAGCCAATACCTCTCGGTATTGCTGGTGGTCTCTTACATTAAGAACCTGAGTTCACCACCGTTGCACCATCGCCTGTGCTTATAAAGCCATCGGCAGTCTACATTTCTGTGGCACTATCCTCACGGTCACCCGCACCGGACGTTATCCGGCGACCTGCTTCGAAGTGCTCGGACTTTCCTCACAAATTTTCATTTGCGTGATTACCCGACTACTTCCTTAATTTATTGTACTACAAATTTAAAATAAAAAAGCTGCCTTTTAAGACAGCTTTTTAGCGAATAATTTTAATTTATGAATTTATATAAATTCGCCCAATCGGCTCAAAATTTCGCCATGTTTTTTAGCGAATTTTTTGCCACGAGCTTTTATAGCCATACTCAAAACTAACGGTAAGTTCAAACCATTGCCTTCAGCGATTGAGTTAGCGTAAAATTCAACGTAATTGTTTGGCATTCTCAAAGACCAATTTTGATCGCAGGAGGTGCCCGGTGTATTGTAGACTTCTCTTATGCCAAAGAAATCAGTGAAAAATACTTGCACATTTTCAGCTTTGGAAGCGAATATTTCAGCTAGTTTTACAGTTGTTAAATATTTGCTGTCAGTAGTTAATCTGCAAATAATTTGTTCTTTTTCAGAATCTGAAACATCAGAAAACATATCAGCCACTAAATTCAAAGCATGTAGATAACATTCATGCGTATTGACGAGTCTCTCAGACCACCAAGCAATCGGTTCATTGTCATGTGTACCAACCATAGCCCAAGACTTTTTGTCGATGTTAGCGCAGCGATAAGGGTGCTCTGGCTTATCAGGTACTACGAATTGAGTTAGCCTCATGCCTTGTAATTTTAAATCTTCCATAACTCTAGCTACAGGGTATGTCAAGGTTCCAAGATCTTCGCATACGATAGCATCTCTGCTTAAACCTTCTTCTTTTGCAGCTGCAATTACGATTTTTTTCAATACCAAACCATATCTGCGAACTTGCTCGTCGTTCAATTTTTTAACACGTTTTTCTTTGTCAGGTTCAAGTTCTAAATCCAAATTAGATTTTTTTGCAATAGAATATTTTGAAAGTTCAGAATGTTCAGGCGAAGAATATAATCTACCAGCGCCTTCTTCAAATCTAGGTTTACGACCTTCTTTGTATACCCATGGGTCAATTAATCCTACGATATGGTCTATACGAACGCCACCGGGATTTTCTCTGAACATTTTTCTGTACAAACTTTTCAAAAGCAAACCGGCTTCGCCTAAAGATTCATCTTTGTTGAATATTTTTTTAGGGTCTAAAACCGGGAAGCCCCAAGCTTGTCCGTCTACTGAAAAGTAATCAGGTGGGCAGCCAAGCAACCAACCATTTAGGAACATTGATTGATAAGCCCAACAATCTCTGTCGGAGAATGCTACTTGTCTATCTGCTATCATTTTTACATTTTTTGATTGTGCGTATTCTTTTGTTCTTTCGTTTTGAACGTAAGCTACAAACTGACAAAAAGCGTAAAATTCAATTTCATCATAGTATCTCGATTTTAGTTCATTTTTTCTTTCTTCTGATGCAGCTTCTTCTTTCTTATTTCGAGGATTGAACAGGTTTCTGTCTGTTTCAGAAGACCAATTTTTCCAATAATCATTTTTATATTCTAAAGTTAAAACTTCGTACAAGGCATCTTTTTCAATCCAAGACCAATTTTCACCTTTGTACCAGTTGAACCAATCTCTCAAATCTTGACGACCTCTTTCACGGAAATTGTTCCATGCTTCTCTTAAAGCTCCTTGTTGAGCTTCAAAAATGTATGTGTATGCAGTTCGGTTTGTGTACTTGTTAGGATTATTTTCACAGACATTCATGTAGCTGTCCCAAGACAAAATATTTCCCCATTCGTCCCAAGTCAAAATTTCCAAATCGATTAACAATGGGTTAGTCGAAAAAATTGTACCTGTATAAGGTGAAGCGTCGATACTTTTTGTTTTTCCTGCTGGTCCTAATTGAATTGAATTAAAAATGCCTGAAGCAAAATCAATTAATTCACGACCGGCTTGTGAATTAGGTGTTCCAAATCCTGTGTTTTTTCCTTCAACTGAAGGAAAACTGTTTCCGTGCACTATAAGTGCAAAATTTTTCTTGCCAAGAGCTGCTAACGCATCATGCACCATTTGTTTTTGGTAGTCCAACTCTTGATTGCAATACTGTCCTAAATTACATGTCATAAAAATTCCCTCTATCTTTCTACTTTGATATTGTTTTTATTACCCACGATTATTCTAACATTAATTATAAAATTTTACATCCTTTTTAGTACATTATTTGAATGATTTTTTTACAAATTTTTTTATTTATTTTTACAAGAAAAATATTTCTGAAAAATCTTGCGGCGCAAATATTTTCAATGTTTGATTTTTTATTTTTTTTTACAAATTTTTTTATTTATTTTTACAATAAAATTTTAATTCACAAATTTCGCATTTTGGATTGATAGGTTTGCAAATATTTTGTCCAAAAGTAACTAATAAAGTGTTGAAATCGAGCCAATATTTTTTAGGCAAAATTTTTCTCAATTCCATTTCTGTTTCATCAGGACTTTTTGTTTTTACATATTGCCATCGATTGCAAATTCTGTGGACGTGAACATCGACACAAATTGCAGGTTCATTAAAGCCTTTGGCGATTACGAGGTTTGCAGTTTTTCGTCCTACACCACTAAATTTTACTAATTCGTCGATTGTGTTTGGAACTTTTCCATCGTATTTTTTGACTATTATCTTTGACAATTCTATAATTTGTTTTGCTTTGTTTTTGTAAAATCCAACAGGATAAATTGCGTTTGCTAAAATTTCTTCTGATAATTTTGAAAAATCTAGCGGTTTTTTTCCTAATTCCAACATTCTCAAAGTCGCTGGATACGTGGTTTTATCGTTTGTTCTTAAACTTAAAATACAACCGATTAAAACGTAAAAAGGATTGTTAAATTTTTCCATTAATTTTACAAAATCACTTTGAGGAATATCTATTTTTTTTAAAATTTCAATTACTTTATCAAT
>CAZTVM010000001.1:40890-55540 GCA_964617065.1 uncultured Muribaculaceae bacterium | reverse complement strand
CCACACAACACTTTTTTTTCCATAATTTATTATAAAAGAGCCGCAAATTTTTAGATTAAAATTAACGGCTTTTTATTTTTATAATGTGGTTACAAAATTTATCTTGCTGCTCTTATAAATTTGGCGACTTTTTTTGCAGTGCTTCTTACATCTTGATTATCTAAAGTGAAAATTCTAACTAATTTTCCTAAATTGCTTTTTTGTTCTTCCAAAAATTCTTTTGTAAGTCCACCGACTTCTGGGTGAGGTAGTTCTTTACCTGCACGAAATGCAGAAATTTGTTCACGTAAATATTTTGAAGCGTCTTCAACTCTATTTTTAGCGGCTCCCCAAGCTGGTGCATCAATTTTAGGATTTACCAAAATGACTGCGCTGTTCCCTTTCTTTATTGCGTTTACAAAATCGCTGACTGTAGCGTTTCTACCACCTGTGGCGATAAATACATTTGATGCTTCTGCTGTGGCTCTTGAGTATTCAGCAGCATTAGGGAGAACGTATTTTGGTAATCTTGAGTAACTATGAGTATCTATGTTGGGAGGAAAATTTTTAGGATTTATGTAGTCGGTATAGTCTTGTGCGGTTGTATAAAATAATCTTCCTCTACTCAAGCCTGTGACGCTGCTGGTTATTGCGTCGATACTTCCCTTGTCAGCTGTTGGACTGGTAACAGTAGCAACTTTATTTCGACCTAATTCGTTCATCAAACTATTTAAAAATTTTTCTGTAGATTGCTCATAATTAGCAGGCGGAGCTGAATATCCTGCAGTGGCAATTCTATATGGCACTGTGTGTTGAATATCTCTTTTTGCAATTTTGCCAACTTCTTCTGCTGTAGTAATATTGACTAAGTTATGCGGGTTGAGGGTCCTTTCTTCTGGTGTTCTATAAGGTATTGGGTTCTTACGACGAGCACAAAAGCTAACTGATATAGGATTTATCATTATTTATTTCCTTTCTTCTGTTTTTGATAATTATTTTGACAAATACGATCGTAATTATCTAATGTTCCTAAATAAAAAATTTTGCTATATTTTTTATAATTTATTAACATTTATAATTAACTTGATATTTATGTGTTTTTCGGTTAGCTTATAGTTGTAGAATGTGTTTACTGTGAGGTTATATTTAAGAAGTTGGTTTTGAATTTACAAAAATTAGCTGATGAATGCAATATTTTTGATAGTAGTGATGAAGATTTAGTTATAAATCATATCAATAATCTTTTTGAGCATTTTTCAAATGAAGATTTAGCGATAATTTATGGTTATTTTATTCAAAATGTTGAAAATATAAAAATATTGACACATTTAATAAAATGCCTAGACAGAATTAGATATAGTGCTTCTTTAGATACCTTGTTAGATATTGCAATTTTGAGAGGAAAATTTTTAGACTTAAATTCAAAATATGAAAATTTTTTAAACGTTAGAATAGTCGCAATAAAAGCTATTGCAAACTTAAAAGATACAAAAGCAGTAGTGTATTTGTTGGATTGCATGAATGATAAGAAAGAAAATTACAAAATCAGACTTAATTGTGCAGACGCATTGGGAAAAATCGGTGACAAATATGCGGTTGCGCCTTTAATGGAATTAGTCGGAGATGAAAGTGAAAAATCAGTGTACATTCGAGAATCTGCTGCGACAGCACTAGGAATGCTCGGTGATATGAGAGCTATAGAATCCCTTGTTTCAATACTTGAAACAAAAAAAGGATTAATGGACAAATTTACTTTTTTAAAAGAACGAGCAATTGAAGCGCTCGGTAAATTCAATTTCAGCAATGAAAGGGTGTTTAAAGCGCTTAGAAACTCTCTTACTGATGAATGTGCTCAAATCCGTATTAATTCTATTGAAGCTCTAATGAACTCGAACGATGAGCGTGCAATTCCGTTGATAAAAAAAATGCTAAATGATGATGATGAGGAGGTCGTAAAAAATGCCACTATTGCGCTTTATAATTTATTAGATTCTGATATTTTGTATGAAATTTTGCGTGAGGACTCTTATTCGGAATGTGCAAAGCGTGAAGCACAAGTGCTGGTTGATGAATATGAAACTGATGGTGCTGAATATGAGGAATGAAGCCATTATTCTACTGTCCGGTGGTTTGGATTCCGTTGTCAGTTTAGCAGTCGCAAGTGAACAATATTCTATTGATTTAGCTATAAGCTTTAATTACGGTCAAGCTGCTTGGAACAAGGAATATAATGCTGCGTCTGCTATAGCAGAGTATTACAATATAAGCCACAAAGTCGTTGAGTTGGACTGGCTGAAAGATTTAAAATCTGTCGTTGCTCCACAATTAAGTGAGTTAGATTTATCAAAAAAAAACTTAATGACTAAAACATCTGCGCAGGTTTGGATACCAAATCGAAATGCTGTTTTTATAAATATAGCTGCGGCTTTTGCTGATACAGATGAGAAGAACTATAGATATATTATAATCGGCGCAAATAAAGAAGAAGCCGCGACGTTTACAGATAATTCTTCAAATTTTATAGATGCAATTAACAAATCTTTAATTTTTTCTACTAATTCAAAAGTGCAGGTTTTAGCACCACTCATCGAAAAAAATAAAGCTGAAATTGTTAAATTAGGTGTGGAAAAAAATATCCCGTTTGAAACAATAAATTCTTGTTATAACAATACAGAAAAACATTGTGGGAAATGTGAATCATGCTTGCGTTTGCGACGTGCAATTTCTTGTTTGGATGAAAACAAAAAATTTGAGTTGCTAAAAAAATTATTTTAAAAGACAATACAAATATGAAATACTGTTTTATAGACAAAGAAATAAAATATATTGGTTCACAATTAGCGCCTCATTGGATATATCAAAATTTCAAGTTGCAAGGCGACGCAGCAGTGGCTTTTTGTGGTGGCGCTGATGTAAAACTGACTGAGATGGTGGATATAGAAGACGTTATTAATAATGAACCGATCTATAGTGAAAACATGCTTCATTTTTTGGTTGAACATTTCAATATTAATCTCGTAGAAGGTGTTTTGCGACAAAGACTCTTAGTGAATACGGCAAAAGAATGTATTGAAAAAATCTCCGATAAAAAAATTATTCGTAGCGGTGATGATTTGTTTTTTGAAAACAAAAAAATATCAGTTTCAATTGCGACATGCTCATATAATTCAGTTTTAATACATTTCGCAATGAACATTACTTCTAAAAATACACCAATACCTACTGCAGGGCTAACTTCAGAACTGGAAATAGATGATATTAAACTACTGGCAAAAAATATCCTAATAAGTTATACTGATGAAATCGAAGATATTATAAATGCAAGTTGCAAAGTTAGAGGAGTGTAACAAATGGCTGAAAAAGACGAAAAAACAGATGAAAAAGAACCACAAGCTAATTCGAAAAAATTGTTTGGGATATTTTTAGTTACATTTGCCTGCGTGTTTATGGGCATTTTTCTGATTGTTCAATTATTAACTCCCTCAATAGATGTCGAAATCGGTGATGAAGCCACTGATGACGAGAATAGTAGCGTAAAGCAAATGATTGACGACAGGTTAAAGTGGATACAATTTGAAGACAATACATCAGGTACTCCTACAGCTAAAGAAGGTGAGCAGCCGACTCAAGAAGAAGTTGAATATACCGCAGATAAATCTGCGTCATCCAAAGAAGATTTGAGCAAAACGAATGTTGACTTGGAAAAACATTTTCAGCTTCAAAAAGATGAAGAACCTATAAGAGTTCCGGCAAAATCAATTGCACCGCCAACGCCTATCAATATGCCTAAGACTAATACAACATACCAAATGAGTAAGGTCTATATAGGTGAATTTGCAACGATAGAACAAGCAATTGCTGCTCAAAACAGGGTGATGGAAGCCCAAGCTAATTTTACGCCATTTATAAAAAATGCTAATGGCAAATTTATTCTACAAGCGGGCTCGTTTACTAGTGTCCAAAAGGCTCAAGAACTTGTGCAACAATTAAATTCGTACGGTTTCAGCGCTAGAATTGTGCAAGAATAGTTTGACTTTTTTAACTACATAATTAAATACGAATGGTAGTTATTCGTAGGTTTGTCATGTTTTTGTATTTTTTAAATAATATTTTAAATCGTAATCGTACATGCTCTCACATGAATGTTCCAGCAGGTATGGAGTACGGTTATTGTCCTGATTGCGGTGAATTTATACACAATCGCTGGTATCTTTGTCGTTGTGCTTGTTGCAACGTAAAAAGAAAAAGTATTTTGCAGTTTTCTCAAGTCAAGCCACAAGAAAAATATTGCGCAAACTGTGGTTCCAAAGAGTTTTTTGTCATCGAAGTGCCTAAAATTAATTTTATTGATATAAATTTTGCCGTATTGAAAAAAGAAATAGAATTAAACAAAAACCTTCACTACACAATTTCTCAATGTTGGTTTGATAATTTTGAAAACATTGAGAAAATTTTGTTGCCTATTGTAGAAAATTAAACTTCTTGTGTAGGCGCAGTTTTTGTTTTTTGATTGACAATCTCGTTTATTATATCTTCAGAGGTCTTTACTTTATTATATTTTAAATAGACGTAATCAGCAGCAACACCGGAGGCTAAACCGAGAGCTCCACCGATTAAGGGTGCTTTTTTACCTATTTTAGATGCAGATTTAAAACAATTCCCTATTAAAGCACCTAAAATAGCTGTGCCTAAAGGTAAAACAGCAAAGATATTATTTTTCTTTTTTTCTTTATTCAATGTTTCTAAAAATTTTAGTGAATCTTTGTCATCGAGAGACGTATTTCTTTGTTGCATCAAACCGTTTTTAAATAGAGTAAGACTGACTGTACGTTTTTTATCAGTAGAAAGTGGTCCTACAACTACATTTGAAAATTTAGTAATTTCTGTATTTGTAATATTTGTATCAGCGTCAGGAGTTTTTTCACAAATATTATCGGCATGTTTAGCGATAAAATTCGAGTTTAAGTCATTTTTTTTCAGCAAATTATACGCAACTACGGCACAAGTCCCAACGGCAACGCCGACCACACCCCATATAGTGGCTCCATAAAAGGAACGTTTTGTCGCTGCGCCATAAATTGCACCGCCCAAAATTGGTACTGATGATAGTATACCCATCATTTTACCATCTTCTTTGTTTTGTTTGAATTTCGCAGTTACAAATTCATCTGCGTCTTCTTTTTTTGCAACAACTACACGAGAAACATTGTACTTTCTATCGTTCAGGCTGATGAGCGACTGTTCTTCACGATTTACTGTTTTATTGTTAATTGGCGTCGATGTAACGTCAATTGTTCTTATTTCACTAATTTCAGGCATGAGTCCTCCTGTCCTTATTTCTTTAAATACAAAAAACGAACAAAAAAAAATTTGTCAGTTTTATAGGATTTGTTAAATTTCGTTTACAATAAACAAAAAAGACCAACAATATAAATGCCGGTCTTTTAAATCATTTGTAGAGTTATTTATACGGCTGTTTTATAAACAGATTTCAAAATAACTTCAAAAGCGTCCGGATCATTTACTGCTAAATCAGCCAACATTTTTCTGTTGACGCTTATTTCAGCTTGTTTAAGCAAATTCATAAACTTAGAATATGTTAAACCGTATTGTCTGGTAGCAGCGTTAATTCTCATAATCCAAAGACGACGCATGTTTCTTTTCAAATTGCGTCTGTCACGATATTGGTATTTAAGAGCTTTCATAACAGCAGTATTAGCGACTTTGAATATTCTACTTCTTGCGCCTTTAAAGCCTTTAGCTAATTTTAATATTTTCTTATGTCTTTTTCTTAAGACATTCCCACGTTTTACTCGCATGTTTAGTTTCCTTTCATTTTCTTACTTGAGGAGAGTAGAAAAAATCTACTGCTTTTACTTTTACCCTCATTGCTCAAGAGCTTAATCGCAACTTAAAGCGGTTACCAAAAAAATATTATCTTGAATATTTAATGTAAGGTAACTCTTTTACAATAAGATCTTTATGAGTGTCAGACACTTCAACCATTGAAGAAAGTCTTCTTTTTCTATCTACAGACTTATGTTGAAGTAAATGGCTTTTTCCAGCCTGTCTTCTTAAAATTTTACCACTAGCTGTTACTTTGTAGCGTTTTGCAGCAGCACGGTGAGTTTTCATTTTCGGCATCGTTTTCTCCTTTTCTTGTAATAATGTTCTTATAGTGACCAGTTACGACATGCCTACCGTAGACTGTTTACTATAAGAACATTATAAATTAAATATTCGCAGGTGCAAGTACTAATATGACATTTCTGCCATCAAGTGACGGATTTTTCTCAATAATTATCGATTCATTTTCTAAATCAGCGAGAAATCTTTTCGCCAAATTAAAGGCTAATTCGCTATGTTGCATTTCACGCCCACGCAACATAATTACTATTTTCACTTTATTTCTTGCAAGTATAAATTTCTTAATATTTTTAATTCTTACGTTGTAATCATGCACATCAATCTTATATCGAATTTTTATTTCTTTAATTTCGACGGTATGTTGTTTTTTCTTGGCTTCTTTCGCACGTTTTTCAACTTCATAGCGATACTTGCCATAATCCATTATTTTAGCAACAGGTGGGGATTGATTTGCAGAAACAACAACTAAATCTAAATCTTTTTCTTCAGCCATCTTGATAGCTTTTAATGTGCTTACAATGCCGTGTTTTACGCCTTCATCATCAATTAACAATACTTCTTTAGAACGTATTTCATTGTTTATCAAAACTTTCTGGGTGTCGTCTTTACTAATTGTGTTGTTCTCCTAGTTATTATTTTACTTCTTATATCATACCAAATAGCAATTTTTTTTTCAAGCATGTGTTACGAACTGGAAAATAAGGTTGTATTGCTTACTTGTTATTATTAAAATTGTCACGGAGATGAATTCAGTGAGAGGTGTAAAATGATTATCATAATGGAGCCAAAAGCTACAGAAGAAGAAATTAATAAAGTCATAAAAGCATTAGAGGCTAAGGGATTTAGGATAATTGTAAATAGTGGTGAGGTAATGACGGTACTGGCTGCGATTGGCGACAAAAGACTAGTGGATCCACATGCATTGGGGCTCTTTGACGGTGTTCGAGAAGTGAAGCTAATACAAGAACCATATAAACTTGCCTCTCGTGAGGCGCATGAAGAAGACACAGTCATAACATTTCCAAACGGAGTGACTGTCGGTGGCGGCGAAAAACCTGTCGTAATGGCTGGCCCTTGTTCGGTTGAAGAAGACCTAAACGGATTATTAAAAGTTGCGCATGCTGTAAAAGAAATGGGTGGACAGTTTTTACGAGGTGGAGCTTTTAAGCCGAGAACTTCGCCTTATGATTTTCAGGGATTGGAAGAAAAAGCGCTCAAATATTTAGCAAAGGCTCGTGAGGAGACAGGATTATTAGTTGTGACTGAGGTTATGGATATTCTCGAATTACCAATGGTAGAAGAATATACAGACGTAATTCAAGTAGGTGCTCGTAACATGCAGAATTTTAAGCTTTTGCAGGCAGTTGGTAAAACGCAAAAGCCTGTCATTTTAAAACGTGGTATAGCTGCTACAATTCGTGAATTTTTACTTGCTGCAGAATATATAATGTGCAACGGCAACGAAAAGGTTATTTTATGTGAACGAGGTGTGAAAGGTATTGATAATTCATTTACTCGTAATACTTTGGATATAGCAACTGTGCCGATTGTTAAAAAATATTCTCATTTGCCGATAATCGTTGACCCCTCGCATGGAACAGGTCAAAGATATTTGATTGAGCCAATGTCGAAAGCTGCATTGATAGCAGGTGCTGACGGTATTATCATGGAAGTTCACCATGACCCTGAACATGCTTCTTGTGATGGGGCTCAAAGTCTTTCTATAGAACAATTTACCGATATGATAAAAAGAATAAACAAACTTATTGGTCGTATAGACTATGATAACAAGTTAAAAAAAGGAAGTGTATAAAATGAAAGCTGTTGTTTTTGATGAAACATTAAAATTAGTTACTGATTACGAAAAACCTATACCTAAAAAAGGTGAAGCGTTGATTAAAGTTACTTTAGCAGGAGTATGTAACACAGATTTTGAGATAACAAAGGGATATATGGGTTACAAAGGCATTTTAGGACATGAATTTGTCGGTGTGGTTGAAGATGTGAATTCTGCTGACAAAAGCCTTGTAGGGAAACGTGTCGTTGCAGAAATAAATGATGGTTGCGAAAATTGTGATTGGTGCAAAAAAGGATTGCAGCGCCATTGCCCTAATCGAACGACTTTAGGGATATGGAACAAAGACGGTTGTTTTGCTGAATATGTAACTGCATCATTGAAGACTGTTTTAAAAGTGCCTGACAATGTATCTGATTGTGAGGCTGTTTTTGTAGAACCTTTAGCAGCTGCACTCGAAATATTGGAACAGTTACATATAAAACCTTTTGAAAAGGCTATTGTACTTGGCGATGGCAAATTAGGAATTTTAATTGCATTAGGTCTGAATGCAATGGGTGTAGATATAAAGCTTGTTGGCAAACACCAAAACAAACTTGATATAGTTAAACAACAAGGTGTCGAGGTAGCATTGCTGGATAATTTAGATAAAAATATTCAGTACGATGTTGTTATAGAAGCGACAGGCTCTGTCACTGGCTTTGAAACAGCCATGTCTTTAACAAGGCCGAGAGGCACACTCGTTTTAAAAAGTACTATTGCTACGGGCAAAGAATTAAATCTTGCGCCGATTGTAATAAATGAAATCACAGTTTTGGGGTCTCGTTGTGGACAATTTGCTCCGGCTTTGCGTTTGCTGGAAAGTAAAAAAATTGACTTGAAACCACTCATTACAAAAACATTTCCGGTTAGTGAAGCTGTTGAAGCCTTTGAATGTAATAAAGAAAAAAATACATTGAAGGTTTTAATTCAATTTTAGAAAGGACTAAAATGGAAAAAACACCAAAGTCTTTGCGTTTGCATATTGCATTTTTTGGTAAACGGAATGTCGGAAAATCTTCATTAATCAATTGTATAACAAATCAAGATGTTTCAATTGTCTCAGAAAGAGCCGGTACAACGACTGACCCAGTAGAAAAAGCTATGGAAATTTTGCCGATTGGGCCTGTAGTTTTAATTGACACTGCTGGGATTGATGACACAGGCAAGTTGGGCAAATTACGTATCGAAAAAACAATGAAAATAGTTGAGCGTACTGATATAGCTGTAATCGTTTGTGACTATGAAGGTTGGAATGATTACGAAATTAATCTTTTCAACTTGTTACAAAAACAAAATATAACGGTTGTATCAGTTATTAATAAGTCTGATGAAAAACAAATTTCGGAAGAAAAACTTTCAGAAATCGAAAATTATGTGCAAAAACCGCTCATTATTTCAGCAAAAAATGATAAAAGTGTAACTTCTAAGTTAAAACAACTTTTAATAGAAAACCTTTCAGATGATTTTTTAGCTACTCCAACTATTATAGGTGATTTACTGGAAGAAAAAGATGTCGCAGTTTTGGTTATTCCGATAGACAAGGAAGCTCCTAAAGGTCGTATAATTTTGCCGCAAGTCCAAACTTTGAGAGATTTACTCGACAGCAGTTGTATTTCGATTGTGACAAAAGAAAGTGAATTGCAAACTGCATTAAATCTTTTAACTGAAAAGCCAAAAATTGTCGTGACAGATTCTCAGGCTTTTAAAGAAGTGTCAAAAATTGTACCTGATGATGTGCAATTAACATCTTTCTCTATTCTTTTTGCAAGATTAAAGGGCGATTTATTTGCATTTGCAGACGGAGTAAAGCAAATTGACAAATTAAAAGATACTGATAAAATTTTGATTTGCGAAAGTTGCACTCATCACCAAATAGAAGACGATATTGCAAAAGTCAAAATTCCTCGTTTAATTAAAGCTAAGACCGCTAAAAATATTGAATTTGAATATTATTCTTCACACGATTTCCCTGAAAATATTGAACAATACAGCCTTATAATTCACTGTGGTGGCTGTATGACAAATAGGCGTGAAATACTTACACGCATTTTAAAAGCAAATGCGAGAGGTGTTCCTATTACGAATTATGGTATTACTATTGCGCATTGTCTAGGAATACTCGATAGGGCAATGTCGCCATTTTCTTGATATGTTGTATAATTTGAAATTATAAAAGGAGATTAAGATGTACGAAAAATTTAAAGATTTTCAGCTCAGTATTTTAGGCGTATTGATTGCATTAGCGCTTATCTCTGTAGCATTTATAGTATCAGACAATTTGTCTAAAGACAATATCTCAGTTACAGGCTCGTCATTTGAAATAGTTAAGTCAGATACTGCTGCTTGGACATTACGTATCGAAACGAAAGCCCCGACGAGAATCGCTGCGTATAAGACTATTAAAGAGCAATTACCATTGGTACAAAAATATTTGCTGGATAATGGTATTGAGTCAGCTCAAATAGATATTGCGCCAACAAATTCTTATGAAACATACAAAACTAATCCGACGACAGGTTATTCAACTAATGAAATTGCCTATTATAATTTTAATCAAACGATTAAAGTTACATCAGATGATGTTGAAAAAATTAAACAACTATCTACTGATGTTCAATCTTTGCTTGAAAAAGGTATCACAATAAGTAGTGACATGCCTGAGTACCAATATTCAAAACTTGCAGACTTAAAAGTTAAATTGCTGGCATCTGCCGCAACAGATGCCAAAGCTAGAGCCAAATCTATGCTGAAATCTAATCATAACACAATAGGCAAAATCCGTTCTGCAAAAATGGGCGTTTTCCAAATTACACCTCCAGACTCTAACTCTGTGAGTGATATGGGTATTAACGATTTATCGACAATAGACAAAAAAGTCACAGCAGTCGCTAACGTCGTTTTTGCAATTAAATAAGTTTATACTCAAAAATAGACGGTTCCTTTTGGAACTGTCTATTTTTTTTATATAATAATTGATTAAATTATGATAAAGTGTCGTAACCGATAGGTTGTGTTGTAGCTTTATCTAACTCATTTTTAACTGTTTTGTTAAAGGCATCAAATACGTAACCACTTTGTAAATTTATGCCATTTGTACCGGTATAATTATTTGTGTTCCATTTATAATCATTTATGACATCAAAGTAATCGTAAGTGAGACCGGTCGTTTTATCTGTAGCCTTGTAATCACTAAATGCGTAGCTATTTACAGAACTTACAAAATTAGTGTCGGTCAAACCTTTACTTGCCATTAAATTGGCTACTAGGTTTGTACCATAAGCATTAATGTTAACGTTAGCACCCTGTGCCATGTAGAAAGTATAACCGCCGGCGCTCAACGAACCTGCTTTGTCGTTGAGAGTATCAGTGCCGCTCTTTGAGCCGAGAATGAAGTTTCTGTCAGCACCGTCTTCAACATTAAATGTGTTTGTACCTCCACCGCCAACGATAGTATTATGAGTACCATTAATAATAGCCGTGTCTTGTTGGCTTCCTAGTTGTGACATGTTGCCGTAACTGTTTTCGCCGTAAGTCCAATAATTTATTCCTGAAGTAGCACTTACGTAGTTATATTTACTATCATTATAATTTATTACAGCGCCACTTGCGTTGACGTCATATCCGTTGTTCGTTGCCGAATCTGCAAGAGATAAGTACACCGTGTTTCCTTCAAATGTACCTTCACTGTTCGTTGTGTCTAAATATGCGTTTATAATTCCGCCATTTGAATAACCATCGACTGTCAATCCGTCACCCTTGACTGAATGATTTCCGTCGTGAACCATCAATGATGATTCTTCATCGCAATCCCAAAGATTAAAACTTTCACCATTTGTGCCTCCGAGACGATATGTGCCTGCATTCATTACTCCTGATGTCGAGTATGTTGTTTGGTCGGCTATAACGTTAAGCACTCCGTCTATTTGTCTTACTACTGTCATATTTTCTCCTTGGTATTTACTCCATATATAACAATAAAGTAAAAACGTATATAAAAATTGCCTTTTTATATATACTATATTAATATTTCTTTACAATAGGACGCAAAATAAAATAGCACAAACGGTAAAAAATCTACTTTAGTGTGTTACAACTCTGTTTTTTTCTTTTTACTTTTTTGTTTTTTGTTCTTTTTACCTAAAGTAGCTGGGTCGTCAACTATCATTTTGTCATAAGGAATATCGATAGCATCACCTTTCAATGTAAACATGTAATTTAGTCTTAAGGAGCGTCTTACAGGGTCATAGCCAAAAGCGATTTTGGCGTCATCAGGACCGAGTGCAACAAAAAGCTGATTTTCCTGAAACATTTTTCTGTCCCAGTTGTCTTTAAGCAGTGCTAACGAGGCTAAATAACCGACTGTGATATATTTGTTAAGTTTCAATGTTTCTCTCAAAACCAGATTGCACTTGCCGTACATATATCTATCAAAAATCATAGGGGATTGACCGGCAGTACTGCCTTGGAAGTAGGCAATTGTTTGTTTCCAATTTTTGTAGCGAGTGCCTATAAACGGACCGGCTTTAACCATTCCCTGAAAATCACCAGTACCATAAACGGAAGCAGATGTTTGAGCTATTACGCCAAGATTTACACCGATTGTTTCTTCTTTATTCCAATTTGAGTAAAAAGTCTTTGATGTTTCTGTTTGCCAGCGAAAGCGAGATGTACCGAGGTTATTGCCATAATAGTCACTTACATAGCCTGCTGAAAATCTGTTTCTATACGTGGTATCAATATCTTCGAGGTAGAAAGTTTTATCATGGGTTAATTGAACTAGATTTTCAGGAATACGCATGCCCATGAACCACTCATCCATGTAACCATTATGAGCGTACTCCAATCTTAAATTTTCAGTAAGTTTGTGGCGACCACGAATTACGAAGTCATCGTTTGCTGACCCCCACATTCCTTCTGTAAGATTGTTTTTTGAACTAAATCTACCCATTATTCCTATGCCGTAATCGTGTTTTGCACGGCTGTGACCTAATTGAAACACTGGAGCAAGTTTCAGCACCGAGCCTCCGGGGACATTAAATACGAAACCAGGACCAAAATAAGTTCCAAATTCTCTAAAAGAACCAATTTCAGGCAAATTTGTCTCTACAAAATCTTGTGATTTATTTGTTGTTAAATCAATTCTCGGGAAAGTAAGTATTTTTTTATTTTTGTAGTAGTATGCTGCATTTTTAACAAAAACCTCGTCATGGTCCTTCATGCTTTTAATATAAATAACTTTGGCTTTTAGATGAGAAGTTCTTTCTTTAGGGTCTGTAGATTCTTTTTCATAGAAAGATTTTCTGGCGTCTTTTGCTTCTGGTTCTAAGTACATATCGCCCATTCCTGGGCTTAAAAACATTATGTCACTGCCCTCTTTTAGAGAGATAACGCCATCAGTGGTAATTGCTTTGCCGGGGTAAATATAGCCTTCAGTTGCGCTGATTTTGTATATATTACCTTCTGTGCTGGGCTTTTCTACCAGTACATTTTCTTCATTCAAATTTACATTTATGAATTCGCCTAAAATAGTTTGGTTATTTTTAACCAACTTTACATTGCCGTATCCTTTAATGGTATTTTTATCAGTATTATAAACTACTTTATCTGCGTATAGCTTTGTTAAGCCGCTGTGCATAGTTATGATTACATTGCCTGTAGCAACTATTTCCGACTTATCTGAGAAATATTCCAAAGTATCTGAATCTATGTCTATGTCTGATTTTTCCTCTGACAAATCTTTTTTATTTTTTTTTGCTTGTTTTTGATTAAGTTTTTTGACTTCTTTAGGAGGTTCTTTGCTTAATGCAGCATTCTCCGTAACTTTTTCCTCTGCTGTTAAAGCTTCTTGCTTAGGTTCAGTTTCTGTATTCTGTTTTGTTTCTACAATTTCTGAGTTATTTGTAGTTTTTTTATTTTTCTTTTTAAAAAATGTAAATCTTTTTTTTGGTTTTTCAATATTCTCATCGCTATCTGGCATGACATTTACCGTTTCAGCTGAATTCTGTTCTATGGCAAAATCTGCATTATCAGCCGAATAAGAACTCACGGCCATGCAATTCATCAAAAATAATATTAGAATAATTATAATTATATGTTTTTTCATACTTTTTATTTTATCTTAAATTAAATATAATTCAAAGGGTTTGTTGGTTTACCGTTTTTTCTGACCTCAAAATGGCAATGAGGACCTGTGCTATAACCTGTAGAACCTTGAATTCCTATGGGTTGTCCTTTGTTAACCTTTTCTCCTACATTTACTTTAAAACTGCTTAAATGCGCATAAAGGGTCGTTATTTTTGCGCCGTTTATTGTGCCATGGTCGATAATAACTACTTTTCCATAACCGCCATACCAGTTCACGAAAATAACTTTGCCGGAGTTTGAAGCTCTGACTTGTGCTCCATTTACGCCTGCTATATCAACACCTGAGTGAAATGTTCTACTTTTAAATATTGGGTGAATTCTCCAACCGAAAGGGGATGTTATCCTACCTGCAAGTGGTTTCATAAATCCACCTGCAATTTTTACATCTCCTGATGAACCTGATTTGTTAATCATTTCTCCTAAGCTGTCTGATTGACGAGCTAGTTCTCTTTCTGTTTTTTCATAGTATGCTCTATCATTTCTTAATTTGTTTATCATGCTAGAATTGTCAGCTATAGCTCTTTGAATATTTCTTTGTTGCTG
>CAZTVM010000001.1:30656-40880 GCA_964617065.1 uncultured Muribaculaceae bacterium | reverse complement strand
AGTTTCTTATTTTTTCTGATTCTATTTGTCTTTTCAAATTTGCTAGTCTTTGCGCTGTTCGTGTAACTTCCTCTAGTTTTCTTTTGTCTCTACTCATAATTAAATTTTGATAGTATATTACATCAGCGAAGGTATTAACGTCATTCGATGACAAAATAGCACTAAAAGTGCTTAATCTTTGAACTTTGTATATGTTACGTATTCTTACGCATACATCTCTATTTAGCTTGTTTAGTTGTATTTGAGCATTATTATATTCTTGTTCTAAAGCGCCCAATCGAACTTGAGTAGATGTGTAACGCACTTTTGAATTTTCCAAAATTTGTTCAGTTCGTTCAAGTTTTTTCTGGTTTTTATACAGCTTATTAGATTCTAAAGATTCAAGAAATTTCAATCTTGTGATTTTTGCTTTTGTTTCTTTGTGTTTACGTTCCAAAGAAAAAGACGCATGTGCGGGCAAAACAAAAAGAAATACCGTACAAAGCAAAATAGTATTCACACAAAAAAATTTATAAAACTTTTTAAATTTTTCACCAGACAAATTTAATCTCCACGAATTAAGCTATTAGCTTAAAAGCGCTCCTATAATCGGAAATAGAAACATCAATATAAATGAAACAAGTATTAAACCGATTATAATTTTTTTATTATTTCTTAAAAACTCCATGACCCCTCCTGAAAATAATGTGGCATAAGTATATTTTACATGAAAAATATAATGAATAAAGTTTTTCGTTAAGTTTTAAAACAATGATGTTACAAAAACAAAAAGGTCAGAAAAATTCCGACCTTTTTGTTGAAAAATTTTATTTAATGTTTGAAAATGTCCAAGCATCCATGTTTGGGTTTTCAGCCATATTGACTTCACCGTTTAAACCGCCGTCTTTCGGATCTTCATGCGCAATTGGCTTATATAGTCTGTTGTAATATTCGATAACCATACGGTCAGAATTGAAATAAGCTTCAGAAGTTCTGACAGCCTGACGAACCAATCTTGCCCATTCTTTTTTATTGTCGTAATACGTTGGAACAATCTGGTTTTCAATAATATTCATCATGCAGTTATAATCTTTTTGGTGACGTTCTTCCCAAGGGATATCATCATCTAAGCCCGGATAATCAACAGTATAGCCATTTATACCGGTAAATGTGCCTTCTACGGCCCAGCCGTCGTAAATAGATAAGTGCAAAGCACCATTCATATTAGCTGACATGCCTGATGTCCCAGAAGCTTCAAAGGGTCTAAGAGGTGTGTTGAGCCATACGTCTGTACATCTTTTCAGTTTGGAACTTAACTCAAGCTCGTATCCTGGCAGGACAACAACATTTTTGAGGTTGTAGGATTTTTGTAAAATTTTGTCGAACATTTCACGCCCCATAGTATCATCTGGGTGAAATTTTCCTGCAAAAATCAATTGAATTTTGTTTTCATTTAAAAGTTTACCTATTCTGTCCTTGTCCATAAAAATAAGCCATGCACGTTTGTAATCAGCAAATCTCCGAGCCCAAGTAATCGTTAAAACATTAGGGTCAAAACGTTTTTGAGCTGTATCAGCTATATATTTAAAGACTTCTTTTTTCATTTCATATTTAGCTTCGAGGTAACTATCTAAAGAGTCAGACTCAGCAATTCTTTTATCTTGCCAGTAATGCAAATTAACCGCATTGGTAATAGCACGAATAGGGCATCTGCCATCGACCCATTCCCACATTTTGTTAGCGACCAATCCATGCAACTGCGAAACAGCGTTAGCAATACGACTCATTCTCAAAGCAGCGACAGTAAGAGAGAAGTGTTCGCCACCTAATTGAACTGCCATTTCACGAGTGCAACCGGCGAAAAATCCACCTTCCACCAGTGTATCAACCCAGTGTACTTCATTACCTGCAGCTACAGGTGTGTGCGTCGTAAACACTGTTCTTCTTTTAGTTTTTGATAAATCCCAATTACTTTGGCGCAAAAGTTCAAACGCAGCAGGTAGTGCGTGTCCTTCGTTCATGTGGATTACATTAAAGTCGTAGTTCATTGCCTGCAAAATTCTGACACCACCTATGCCCAAAACTGTTTCTTGAGCTATTCTGATTTTTTCATTACCGTCGTACAATTTGTGAGTAATGGAACGTGCCCACTCTGAATTTTCTTCTATATCAGTAGAAAGTAAGTATATAGGACAAGTACCAAACAAAGAGGGCTCTACTCTAAACGCTTTTACCTTAACTTTTTCGCCAAAAATATCTACAGTTGTGTAAATATCCAAATCAGTCAAAAAATCGTAGTGTTTTCTTATATAGGCAACTTCGACATTCCCTTTTTCTGAAATACGTTGGTCGTAATATCCGTAAGACCAAAGCATCGTGACACCGACCATCGGCATTTGTAAATAACCTGCAGATTGCATGTGAGAACCTGCTAAAAATCCAAGACCGCCTGAATATGTACTCAAAGACTGGTCTATTGCTATTTCCATTGAAAAATAAGCTACTTTGGGTAATCCCATATTAAAATTCCTTTTTTCCGTCTATAAACTAACTTTTTATTTATATCAATAAAATAACATAATTTCAAGTAACTATCCACTAATCGATAAAAAAATTTACTCAATATTATGTATTTTTTTCTTTTTTTTGAGTTCTTTATATTTTTGCCAGTCAATGAGTCCTTCAGATTCTCGGTTTAACGTTTCCAATACTTCTGCTACATATGTTTCAGAAGAAGTAAATTTATGTCCTCTTTTGATTTTAGATTCAACAGCGCTTACGTGTCTATATATCAGGTCTACTATTTGAGGGTTTGCCTCTAAAAATTCTCTAAAATTTATAGACGCACGATTTTCGTTGCAGCGTTTATGTATAACAAGGTAATTTGAATAATGCGAAACTCCTGAACAGGACTCTGGCAAAATATGCTCTCCTGAAGCTAAGTATGGTTCTAGGAGTCTGTCTGCAATCTCTTTAGGTGAGCGTCGACTATACTTTACGATAAAAGCGTCAGAACTGTTGCCCGACGTGGGCAATGTAGGTAATGTTTGCATTATTTGTTCTAAAACAGCTTTATTATGCGGGTCGGTTTCATTCTCTAGCAAACATCTGAAACCATTCAACAATGTTTTTCTTTTAAATATAACTTGTGAAAAATTATCAGATAATATTGATTCGACAACCTTAAAATCATTTTCTACTCTTGATAAAGTCGCACCAGTCAACTCTGTAGCCATTAAGTGTGTTTGTTCCAATATTTTTTTTTGTTCAGCAACTAATCTTTTTTCTGCTTCATCAAATAAAGATACTAATATTTCTTTAATATTTTTAGAAGCGTTTGTCCTTGCTTGTTTTGCTATAATATTAGCCATTTGTTTTTCAATAAAAAATTTTTGATTAGTTATCGTTTTGGACAATGCGTAACGAAGTTTTTTTCCTTTCGATACGCTTAGTACCGAACTCCAATATTTTTGTTCATTTCTCGTGACAATTCGTCCTCCACAATAAGCGCAAGGTATCCCGGGAATAGATTTCAAACCAAAGTGACCAACACCGGTAAAAGTAACTGTATCGGCTTTCAGTGCACAAGAATACGGCTTGCTCGATTTATTATTTTTATTCTTTTCCATTTTTACTCTTGAGTCGTAAAATCCAGACCAACAATTTAATTTTATCATTTTTTTTTCAATATTGCATTATTACTTTGTTAATTATTTAAGTTCCTAAATTTATTTTATTGCTAGCAAAAAAAAGCTCCTCGCAAAACAAAGAGCTTTTTTGAAAAAATTTGTTAAATTACTATTTAATTGCTTTAATTTGTTTATCATAATAAGCTGCAGTCGTATTGTATTTTTTATTTAAAACTTTCAATTCAGAGTTAAGTTTTTTTAAATAAACTTTTTTTTCAACTGCTAACAATGTTGTAGAATTAGTTGCTGTTTTAATTTCTTTTTTCTTTGCATTTATTTGTGTACTTATAGGTGCTAAAGCCGCAGCTTTTTGCGATTTCAGTGTTGATATTCTGTTAGTTTTAGCTTGTGATGAGGCGTTCAACGCATTTGTAACTTGAGCATCTGCCTGAATAGCCTTATTCTTAGCGCTTTGATACTTGTTAAGTAATGTATCTGCACTAGCGACACTCGATAACAGTACCATCGACAAAATCAACGCCAAAAAACTTTTTTTGTTCATATTCTAATCCTTTCCGTTCTTTTATACTTTTCTACAGAATACATTTTATAACTTAAAAACTTTTTATCAATAAAAAATATTTTCCTGTGCAAAATCGTAACAAGCTTACGTGCACAGCATTTAGTAGAAATTTTAAAAAAGCTAATTATTTACTTTGTCAACATCGTTTAAGAAAAGTATATTTTTTTGATGATATTTTGGTTATAATCATATAGTAGCTATTAGGTGGTGGATAATATGTTAGAAATTTACAAAACACAACCGGATAAATCGTTAAAAGAAATGTCAGTGAAAAATCCTGAAGCTGGCTGTTGGTTCAATATGATAAAGCCAACTGGCGATGAGATAAAAAGTGTCACAGAGGCGATAGGAATTGACGCAGATTTTTTGCGAGATGCTTTGGACATAGAAGAACGTTCTCGTATTGAAGTCGAAGGCAACAATTTCTTTTTAATTACAAATGTGCCTGTAATGGAAGATGAAAACAGTTTTGATACATTGCCTTTGGGTATTATTATGACACCGGAACATATTGTAACTGTTTCTTTAAGAGAAAACAAAATCGTGTCATTTTTCAATGAGGATACCGCTAAAATTTTCAATACTAACGAACGCACAAATTTTTTGTTCCAAATCCTTTCTCGTTCAACAAGATTTTATTTACGCTATTTGGAGCATATTAATAAGCTGACAGATCAAATAGAAATGAATTTAAGAAAAACGATGAAAAACAAAGCGTTGTTTCAATTATTCGCAGTGCAAAAGAGTTTGGTTTATTTTACAACAGCGTTAAAAGACAATGGTATAGTGATGGAAAAACTAATTCGACACAAAAAAATAGCTGCTGTCCAAAATATAATGCAATTTAAAGAAGAAGATGAAGACGCACTCGAAGATGTTATTATCGAAAACAAACAGGCGCTGGAAATGGTAGAAATGCACAGAAACATTTTGGAAAGTATGATGGACGCTTTTGCCTCAATTATTTCTAACAATCTGAATATGGTCATGAAATTTTTGACGTCTGTCACCATTATACTTGCTATACCGACTTTGATTGCTAGTTATTGGGGAATGAATGTCACTATTCCTTTTGGTGCAACTGCTCATGGCTTTTTGATTGTCGTTTTGTTTTCGCTTTTAATAGCTGCAATTATAGGATATTTTCTTGTTAAAAGAGATATGTTTTAAAAATAATTATGAAAAAAAAATTACTCATATTAATTTCAATTTTTCTCGGAACATTTTTACTTTTGTATGTTCTATCTCGCTTTGAATTTTCGTTTGAAAATCAGACACAAGACTTGTTTGTAAAATATTTTGCAAAAAATACGCAATCAAAAAATATAGAATTAATTGTAATTGATGATATTTCAGTGGATAGAGTCAGATACCCTTGGCCTCGTAAGATGTACTCTGATATTTTTCGATATTTACAAGATTTCGGAAAAACAAAAATAATAGTTTTTGATGCAGTAGTTGGCTCTTACGACGATTACAACCGTAAATCAGATGAAACGTTATTCAAAACTTTGCCTGATATAAATACATTAGTTGCCGGATATACACTGTATGAAAACGAAAAACGTATAAAAGGTTCCAGCTTTTCTCGTGATAGATTATTTGACAAAAAAGCAGGCTTGAACATAAAAGATTTGAGAACAGTCAAACCTCCAAATAATAATGGTTTTTCTAATTTTCCATCAGAATATTTACGGAATATAAAATATTTAGGACATGTCCACAATATTCCTGATAAAGACGGTACTTTAAGGACGGCAACACCTGTAATGAATTACAAAGGAAAACTATATCCGTCATTGGCATTAAAGACATATTCTATTTTGACAGGCTTGAATAGTTATACAGTGACAGATAATTATTTATTTTCAAATGATTCGAAAAATTCTTTAAAAGTGCCAATCACTGTATTGCGTGGGGGCTTTGGTGGTGTATACTCATTGGTTAATTGGTATAAAATCAAATATAGCGATGAAAATGCGGCTTATTCTTATCACTACACGTCAGCTATAGATATAATAGACTCCTATGCGCAAATTATGAATGGTGAAAAACCTAAAATTGCACCTGAAAGATTTAAAGATAAAATAGTTTTTGTCGGAGGCTGCGCAAATAATGAGCTTATTCGAGACAAAAAAATCACTCCTATGAGTGCTCGACAGGCAGGGGTTGACTATCAAGCTACTGTTTTGGACAATTTACTTTCAGGCAAGTTTATGAAAAAGCTCAATCCAATGCACAATTTGCTTATAATTTTTGCTATGGGGTTGATATCATTGGCGGTGATTAGAAAATCCTCTATTCGTATTGCCCTTATTGTAACGGGGATTTTGCTGACTTTGTATTACATATCTGCTGTGATTTTGATTAATCAAAGAATAATAATACTGCTTCTTTCGCCCATAATATTTGAAGTGTATGTTTTTGCTGCAGGTTACGCTTATCAGTTTTTCATAGAAGGAATTAAAAAACAAAAACTGCAACATGCTATGGGGCAGTATATTTCGAAGGATATTATGAAAACTGTCGTCAAAAATATTGACAAAATTGCTGTCGGCGGAAAACGGGCTGATGTGACGGTTATGTTCGTTGATATAAGAGGATTTACGACAATATCTGAAAAATTACCACCAGAAAAGGTCACAGAACTTTTGAATGAATACATTAGTGCTGTCGAACCGATTATCGGACAGTATAAAGGCGTTTTGAATAAATTTATCGGCGATGCGATTATGGCTATTTTCGGAGAACCGATACCAGAGAAGAATCACGCAGAAAATGCCGTGAGATGTGCTAATCAGGTTTTGAAAAAAATTCAGGCACTGCAACAAAAGTGGCTGATTGAAGGTAAACCAAAAATAGAAATTGGCGTAGGGCTTTGCTCAGGAGAAGTTTTTGTAGGTAATATAGGCTCACAAGAACGTCTTGAGTACACAGTTATCGGAGATGTAGTGAATATTGCCAGTCGTATTGAGGCGCTTAATAAAGTTTTTAAAACAAAATTTTTGATTAGTGAGGAAACTTATACTAGGGTGCGTGATATTGCTGACGTGATTATGATTAGAGATGTCGCTATTCGTGGTAAAATGCAAAAAATAAATATTTATGAAGTTTTAAGAATTACACAATGAACTCTACATTCGCAAATATAGATTTGAATAAAATTCAGCAAGCTATTGATGTCGAAATAAAACATCAATACATAGATATTCGTGGAGTTCACTGCAATTTTTCTGTGTTTATAAAAAATGAATTGAAAAAAATATATAAAAATTCAAAAAAAAATCCTAAGTGGACGACGCTAATTGAAGCTTTTGAACATTATTCATTAGAGAGTATGCCGACGAGAAAAAGAATGCTGGAAAGACTCGTAAAAACTATTCGACAAGATTTAGAAAACAAAGAAGATGTCCCCAAAACTCAAAATTTTGCTATTGCCAATCCTGACGAATACGACATTACTTTTGTAAAAGGTGTAGGCCCAAAAGTCGGATATTTGTTCAATAAACTCGGAATTTTTACCGTACTGGATTTGTTGCAATGTTACCCTAAAAAGTATATTGATTACTCAAAACACACTCTTATTAAAAATATGAAAGAAAACGAAAGCGTGACCGTTTTCGGCTGCGTCCGTTCGGTAAATGCTTTTACGACAAAAAATAAACTAAGTATTTTGAAACTTTGTATTGAGGATAATTCAGGGAAATTAGAGCTAAATTTTTTCTATGCTAAAGCAAATAGAGTGTTGCTCGAACGCTATAAAGCTCAATTTCCGATTGGCGCAAACATTATGGTTTCAGGAGTAGCAAAGCTGGATAACTATTCAGGTAAGATTACACTCGACAAACCTCAATATCAAATTGTTACCGCAGATTTTGACGATAAACAAAATTTGAATATGGGACGGATTGTTCCTATTTATCCGCTCGTAGAACGTTTGAGTGCAAAAACTTTAAGGACAGCTATTCACAACTCTATTAAAATGTTTAAGTCGAAAATTGAAAATATTTTGCCTTCTGCAATTATTGATAAATATGGTTTAATCTCTAAAGCTGACGCAATTGAGCAAATACATTTTCCTGAAAGTATGGAAAAAATGGAGAAGGCTCGTTTTTCTCTGGTCTTTGAAGAACTTTTTATTTTACAGCTGAAATTAATTCTTTTCAGAGAAGAAAATAATCGTGAATTAAAAGCAATACCCATAAAAATAAAAGAAAATGGTCTAGTGCAAACATTTATAAAAAATTTGCCGTTTGAAATGACAGATTCTCAAAAAAATGCTGTTCGTGAAATCGTAAATGACTTAAATAGCGAAAAGCCAATGCAAAGGCTACTTCAAGGTGATGTTGGTAGTGGTAAAACTGTTGTAGCTTTAGTTATGCTATTGAGTGCGATAGAAAACGGTTACCAGACAGCTATTATGGCACCTACAGAAATTCTTGCTCAACAGCATTACAATAATATTATTCAATGGTTAACGCCGTTAGGGCTTTCAGCCGGTTTATTTGTCGGTACAAATTCCAAGCAAGCTCGCTCTGAATTAGAGACTAATTTGCAAAATGGACAAATGCATGTTGCTGTTGGTACACATGCACTTATTCAAAACAATATTTGTTTCAAAAATTTAGGTGCGATTGTAATAGATGAGCAGCATCGTTTTGGTGTTAAGCAACGAGCCAAGTTGCGAGAAAAGGGTCTTTGTCCGCAAATATTGAGTATGAGCGCAACGCCAATCCCAAGAACTCTTGCACTTACTGTTCATGGCGATATGGATATAAGTATTATCAATGAATTGCCGAAAGGCAGATTACCGATAAAAACTTCTTTGATTAAAGCTTCTCAGCGTAAAGAAGCCTACAAATTAATTGATAACGAAATAAAATCTAGTCACCAAGCTTATATAGTATACCCGTTGATAGAAGAAAGTGAAAGTATTTCGGCTAAAGCTGCTACTATTGAGTGGGAGCGTTTACAAAAAGAGGTGTTTCCTCAATATAAAATAGGTTTGCTGCATGGCAAGTTGAAATCAAATGAAAAAGATACAGTTATGAATGATTTTAAAAAAGGAAAATATCAAATTCTTGTATCGACTACCGTAGTTGAGGTTGGTGTAGATGTTCCCAATGCGACTGTAATAATTATTGAGAATGCAGAGCGTTTCGGGCTTTCTCAACTGCACCAGCTAAGAGGTCGTACAGGTCGTTCAGCCCTACAGTCATACTGCGTTTTAGTCTCATCAAGTACTTCTCAAGAAACTATGGAACGGTTAAAAATTATGACGGAAACGACTGATGGATTTGTGATAGCTGAAAAAGATTTAGAGCTTAGAGGTCCAGGCGATTTTCTTGGCACAAAACAAAGCGGTTTACCTGATTTACTGATTACAGATTTAACTAAAGATATTAAAATCCTTGAGCTTGCTCGCACAGCAGCAATTGAGTACTTCAACGAAAATGATATAACCACAGATGAGATATTTTACAAAAAACTAACTTCATCAACAAAAAATAACGCTACAGTTATTGCATAAAAAAAAGAGACCTTTTTGAACTGAACCCTAAAACTAGACAAAGAAAAAAAAGAATTATTAAAGTCAGATGCTATCGGAAAAATTACAATATCTTCTAGGCTGTCTGTTTCTTCTTTATTGGCTATATAGCAAAAATTGCCCTACTTGAAGGCAAACTTATTCGGAAATTTGCGAAATTTGAATTTATGAATTCCGACAATAAAAAACGGGCTAGAACCTAGTGTTCATGCCTGTTCCTGTTTTTTATAAAACTATCTTTCTTTACTCAAACTTTCCTTATAAAGACAAAAAACTAAGCATTGAGCTTAGTTCAGTCTTTGACTTATTGATAAATAATCAATTTTTAATAAATGGAGCGGAAGACGAGACTCGAACTCGCGACATTCTGCTTGGAAGGCAGACGCTCTACCAACTGAGCTACTTCCGCTTAGATATTTTGTTTTCAACTGCGTCTGCAAAGGCAGACTTTTTCGAAATTGTAGGCTCTCGCCTACTTAGCAACT
>CAZTVM010000001.1:0-30556 GCA_964617065.1 uncultured Muribaculaceae bacterium | reverse complement strand
CGCCTACTTAGCAACTGAGCTACTTCCGCTTAGATATTTTGTTTTCAACCGCGTCTGCAAAGGCAGACTTTTTCGAAATTGTAGGCTCTCGCCTACTTAGCAACTGAGCTACTTCCGCTTAGATATTTTGTTTTCAACTGCGTCTGCAAAGGCAGACTTTAAATATCCAACGACACTAATATAATACATAACTCAAACAAATTATGCAAGATTTTTTTACTGGATTGATTGCAATTCAATTTTAACTATTTTAGGATGAATTGAGAGAGTTTTATAATTTGCAATAGCTTTTTTTAAAGCTTTTTTGTATTTTTCAATGTTGTTTTTTATTTTATATATTTGCCCTATAAAATAGTATAAATCGCCATTAGTATCATTTTCTCGTATAGCTTTCACTAAAATTGATTTAGCTTTGTCCGTCTCTTGATTTTTTAACAAAATTTTTGTTAGATTTTTTACTGCCTCAATATCGTGTAAATTAGTTTCAATAGTTTTATTTAAGTAAAAAACCGTTTTTTCGTAATCGTTACTCTCGTTGTATATCGCAGCAAGATTATAGTATGCCCAACTGTACTCTGGCGATATTTCTAAAATGTTCTTGTAAAGTTGGATAGACTTGTTTACATCGCCGATTTTTTTATATTCATTCGCCAAATAAAAATGCGCTATAACATCTTCATTGTTTAAAATTATTGCATTATTCAAATATTTTATAGCCTCTGCTGTATTGTTTTGTTTTGCGTAAAGATACCCAAGCAAAAAATATGTGTTTGAGTCATTTTGCTCAAATTCCAAAACTTTTTTGAACAAAGAAAGAGCTAAATTAAAATCCCCTATTTGAATATATAAATTACCTAAATTGTACAAAAAATCCGGCTCATTTGGTTGAAAAGAGAGAGCTTTTTTGTAGGCAATTTCAGCATTATTCCATTTATTTAATTTTTCGTAAGCTATCGCAGCGTTATAGTGCAAACGAGAATCTTCAGGAAAAACATTTAATAAATAATTCAAATGAAGAAGTGCCTCAGAATTGTAACCAACATCAAGCAAAAACACAACAAGTTCTCGACGAGATTGAAAATTTGAAGGGTCATTTTTGATAATATCTTGCAATTCTTCTATTTTAGCTTGATTTTTCATAGATTGATTTTATCAAATTTAACCAGATAAAACAACATCAAAAAATGGTATTACAAATTGTAAGATTAATCATTAGTAGGCAAATTCTAGTATTTCACTCTATAGCATATTCTTTCAATATTTACAATTTTCGCATCAAACAAGTTTAAACAAAAAAATCTATTCTATATGATGTTTAACTCTTTTAATAGTTTTTCATTCTCTTGTGGAATTGTTTTAGCGACTTGAGACTTTTCTGTATGCTGTTGATGATAAAGGCTCAAAGCTTTTTTTGTTGTTATGCGTTTATCCCTTGTGGAGAAATATGTGTCAGAGGCTTTTTCACCGAGGAGTTTGCAAATATAGCCGGCAACAAAGCTTATGCCGAGAGAAGGTAAGTTCGGCACCATTCGATATGTGCAATATATTAAAGTTCCGAGAGCTGATAAAAGTGGTACACCTTGCTTGAAAGCTGACTCGATGTGTCCATCAGAACCTTCTGAACGAGCCATTACATAAGTACCTCCACCTGCAGCGAGTGCAAAAACTCCGACATCAGTAAAGGCAGAACCGACTTTCATTTCGCCATACTTTTGATAAACTCGCATTTCAGAACGTATGTTTTTATCGAGCGTTTGCGACATCTTATCAATAAGTGCTCTGGTATCTTTTGCTTCTTGTGAATTTTTACCACTTATATTTTTAATAAGAGTGTAAATTTCTTGTAACGTACCCTTTGTATTTCCATCACCGTAAACTTTCTTTATATTATCTAGTTCAAAAACCAGATGTTTTGACCTCTGCTTACCGTAATGAAGCGTGATATGATTCTTTATATTTTCCAACGCACTATCGAGTCTAGCAACGTCATCAGCTGTAGGATTTGATTTTTGGTATATCTCCATTTGAGCCATAAATTTTCTACACAATTCTCTTGTTTTTTCATCATTTAAGTTTAAGTTTTTTCTGACCTCACCTATATGATGAGAAACGTCATTGTAAATATCATCGAGGGATTGTGAAATTTTTCTTCTGCTGGAATTAAGAATTTCTCTGTTCGTAGTTCGATAAACAGCTGTTTCTTCGTCGGTTATATAAGGATTATTTAACCATTTTTCTTTTAATTTCTGTTGAACTTTTTCAGGTAAACTACTTATATCGTCCTCGTATTTTTCTAATCGAGAATTGAAAGCAGATTTTGCAAAAGTTCTTTGATAAAGGCTTTGAACACTGTCTTCGTTCCCAACCAGTCTGGCTTTTGCCGTTTCAATCACTTCTGCCTGTTCAGGATGTTGCTTTTTCAATTTTTCCAAAATATTAATTATTTCATCTAAATTATTATGCACTTTCGCATTAGATGAGCGTTGTATAGAATAGTGTGCTTTATTTGTAAAATATTTGAATGTTTTGGTTATACTTTTGGTTACGCAGCCCAAGCCAATAGTATCCATTGCTTTTTCACATGCTAAATCTCTGGCAGGAATAAAGTTTGTCATTTTTTCTGCTAATTTACCAATACTCCTAGCGAATGTCATTGATTTTATAGCAATTTTTCTCATAAAACCAATTGGACCGCCCACAACTTTTGATTTAGCTTCCATGTTGGCGATTTTATCATCTAATTTCTCAACAAATCGGCTGAGTCGTCCGCTCAAAGAACCTGAGGAACCTCTCAATAGCACAAAACTGGCACCAATAGCTGCAAGTACAGTTAGTCCGGCAATACTGTAAACTAGACCGGTGAGTCCTTTTTTCTTCTCTTTTGGTTTCCCTGTATTAAAAGAAGGCTGAATAGGTGAATTAATTGTGGGCTGCGACGCATTTTTAATCCCAGCATTGACCGATATAAATTTTTTATATGGCGAAAAATCACTATTAAGCATGATAACCTTCCTATTAGTATAAAAATAAACCATGCTTAGAAATTGCTATTTAAGGCTATATATACTAACAATTATTAAGTTTTAGCATGATTTTCTGAAAATTTCATACTGTAGTATGCGATATTTTATACTTTCTTATAATATCATTCATTAACAAAAATGTTTATTATAACAGTGTGTTAAGGAAAACTTCACTGATTTATTATTAATTAGTTTATTTTTTTAATATTGCTCAAGTGGAGAAATATCTAAATTACAAAGGAATGTAACTTAATGAAAGGAGATCATTATGCCAGTTGTTGTAAATAGCAACGTGCAATCTTTGATTGCGCAAAGAAATTTAACCAATGCGACAAGTAGCTTATCAAAAAGCACACAAAGATTGTCAACAGGTTTAAGAATTAATTCTGCTTCAGATGATGCAGCAGGCCTTTTTATTGCAAAAGGTTTGGAATCACAATTAAGGGGTTCACAACAATGTCAGACAAACATAGCTTTAGGGATTAATGTATTACAAACAGCAGAAGGGGATTTAACCACAATACAAGATAACTTGTTACGTATAAAAGATTTGGCTACACAAGCAGCCAGCGGCATCAATTCTGATTCAGCTCGGCAGGCACTTGCTAATGAAGTAAAAGCTCGTGTAGCTGAAATCGACCGTATTTCAGAAGCCTCTAATTTCAATGGAATGCATTTACTTGATGGTAATGACACAAAATTGCAAAGATTGCGATTACAAGTAGGTGCCGGCTCTGACGAAACCAACGTAATCTATATAGAAGACGTATTTGTAAACTCTGATGCATCTTCATTAGGTTTGATAGGCGGTACTGCTACGTATCAAAATATTGATGATGCTTTTGCTTCAGCTACTACTGCGGGTGCTTTCATCGCATCTTGCGAAAACGCTGTAAATGCCGTGTCTAGTAGACGTTCAAATCTTGGTGTTATTCAAAGCCGTTTGGAAATGTCGAATGATGCTTTGACTACTACTATTGAAAATTTAACAGCTTCTAAGTCTACTATTATGGATACAGACATAGCAGCAGAAACATCTGAATACACCAGATCTCAAATTTTGCAACAAATAGCGTCTTCTATGTTGATGCAGGCTAACCAAGCCCCTTCAATAGCGTTGTCGCTGTTGGGCACATAATCAAAGTTTAACTTAATTAGTGATGGCAATATTAACACGAGGCTGTTTTCAGCCTCTTTTTTTTATTGGTAAATCAGCAGAGTTATTCTTTTGTATAATTAGTCAATCCTTCTTTCAAAACTTCTATAATATTGTTTAATGTCTTTTTATTTACGCTTGAAGTCTTATGCGCCTGCCCATTATTGTTATTCAAATCGTAATGTTCTACAAGAATATCAATAGCTTTGTCTGAAAATAGTAATAATAACAATTTCGTTCTTTCAACATCTGGCGGCTCTATATCGAGACTTATTAACATTGATTGTATTTTATCATTGTTTAGTTTATCTGTTTTTTCTTTTTTCGCATCAGTTGCGTATGCTTTTTTGTATTCTTTTAGTAATGATGTCGGCAATTTTAATCTCACTTTGAAAAGTGCTTTTTTTTCTTTTTGTCGAACTCGCTCTCGAGACAAGTTCATATCTTCTGCTAATGTCTCTAATGTGTCTTTAGAATAGGCATGCGACAACAATACTTTTTGTTCCTCTTGTGAAAGAGTCGAATTTATAATTTTAAAAATAATATCAACAAGTTCTCTATTTTCAATTGTTTCTTTAGGATCTACATTTTTTTCATCTGCGAACTGTAATTTTTCCAGATTTTTCATTCGCATTGTCTTTTCAGTCTTTAACAGACTTTTTAATTTTTTCAAAGGCATTTTAAGTTCTTTAGCCAATTCTTCATCTGTCGGCAAACGCTGCAGTCTAGCTTCAAGCTTCATTTTAGCCTCGTAGATTTCTTTTAGTTTTGAATAGTAATTGTTACCGATTCTTACATTAAAAGCGGAATTATTAATTTCATGAATAATTCTGCTTTTTATATGAAATGTAGCATAAGTAGAAAAACTAATACCCAATGATGGATTGAATTTTTCAGTCGCATTGCACAAGCCAATAATTCCTGCTGATGTGAAGTTTTCGTAATTATTTAAAAAATCAGTTTTAATTCTATTGGCGTACGACCTCGCTATTTTTTTTGCAAATAGCTGAAATACACAAACCATCTCTTGTTTCGATTTTTCAAATTCTGCTAAAATCTTGCGTTCCTCGGCAGACATAGGGCTGTTTTTATCGATTTTGTCATATTTAGCTTTTAAAACGACGTACTTAGCTTCTATTATTTGCCGTTGTCTTTTTTGTTCCGCTGCGGATAAATTCAGATAATTGAATTCATCAAATGAACCATGCTCAAATTTATCAGACGATTTAAAACTCAATCTTGAAGAAATATTAGATAACGATGTTCTGTTTGGTACAATTAATATCGGCTTTATTAGAGATAAAATCATATTATTCTTTCGGTAATGTTCTATTATTATTTGCTAGTTTATTAGTAATGTTTGTGGTTAATCTTGAAAAAATTTTATTGAGCTAATGTTAGGCGTTTCAATGACTCGTTCGTAGGGTACATCGATTAAACCATTTTTTTTGGCAAATTTAGTGTAATTAACGCCTTCATTTTTAAAAGCTTCTAAAAAAAGTAGCAATCCTTGCATTTCTTTAGGTGCATCTGAAGAAATTATTTTGAAGAAAGCGAGAGGTACATTAAAAAATTTTCCAATAAAAAATCTTCTTCGCATAAATCTATCGTATTTATTCAAATCTCTATCACCGTGGACTATATTTATAACTTGGTTACCTGACTCATCAAAAAGATTTGTTCGTTTTTTTAATTGCGCTATGAACCAATTTTCGCCCAAATTGTATTGTTTTGAGACTGCCTGAATAATTGACTCTAAGCTTTCTGCTACTATTGGATTTGATTGTCTTTGTACAAATGCAATACTAGTTTCGCCTTTCAAACAAAGATAATCTACAAGCTTATTATTAACTCTATTTATCTGATTAGCCGGAACCATTATCCTTTCAAAGCCTTTGAAAGAAACAGTTTTGTGGCTATTATTTTGGATTTTCATATCTTAGTCTAACCTTTCTTTTTATATAAAACTTCTAAATATTTTTTTTTACAAATTATGAAAAATATATGTTTATTTTTGTTTACATAATTTTTTATAGTAGTGTTTCGCACATGTTATTTTGACTTGCTTGCAACAAAAGTGGTACGCTGCTAATGAGCATGAATTTTTGTGACAATAGCCTCAAAAACCGCTTGGTTGCCTAATATGTTATAAACCAGAACATCCTATTGAAAAGATTGAAAAAATGTGATACAATAAACGAGCTAAATAGGAAAAGGAGTGTTTATGAAAGTAGGTATAGATAGTACATCAATGACAAATTGTCAGCCGATAAAATTTTCAGCAGAAAACAACAAAAACTCAAATAATAATAGAAACAACGCTCAAGCTAATTTTCAAAAGGCATGTGAAGTGATTGCTGCTCAAGATTTGTATATTCAAAAACTTTTAGCTGAAAAACAAGGTCGTAAAAATAGCTCCAACGGTAATTTTAACAGAATGGCTTAATGGATAAGAAATACTGGCTTGCATTTGCGTCTATAGAAGAAATCAATTCAATTTTTATTAAAAAATTGTATGATTATTTTAATGATATAAAGCTGGCTTGGCATGCTTCTCCGCAAGATTTAATTAAGATTGAGGGTATAACAAAAAAACAAGTTGAACATTTTGTTACTTTGCGAGCAAAAGTAAATCCTGATTTTTGCTTTGATTATATAAATTCAAAACAAATTAGAGCTTTGACCTACGATAGTGATGATTATCCGAGTTTGTTAAAAAATATAACAGACCCTCCTATGACTTTGTTGTATAAGGGTGATTTGCGCAAGTGTAATTTTAAAAAAGCACTTGCCGTTGTTGGTTCTCGTAACGTTAGTCAAAGTGGAAAAGATAACTTAGCAAAAATTTTGCGAGGTTTTTTAAATACTGATTTAACGATTGTCTCAGGTGGAGCGTTAGGCGTCGATACAACGGCACATGAGGGTGCTATAGAGAACAATTTGTCAACAATTTGCGTCATTGGCAGTGGATTTGAAAATATTTATCCTGCTAAAAATAAAAAATTGTTTGATAAAATTATAGCAGAACATGGTGTATTAATGAGTGAGTATTGGCCTACATTTGAGCCTTTGGCGTTCAGATTTCCTCAAAGAAACAGAATTGTAAGTGGACTGAGTTACGGTGCTTTGATAGTAGAGGCGGCATTGAGAAGTGGTGCGCTTATTACTGCTAATTTGTGCTTGGAACAAAATCGTGAATTGATGTGTATGCCAGGCGCCTTGTCTAATCCGAATACCGCTGGAATTTATAAACTATTGAAACAAGGTGCAGCTTTGGTCACAGAGCCTCAAGATATTTTAAATACTTTAAATTGGAAAGTACAGATTAAAACTACTGAAATAGCTAATTTACCTAATGATTTAAAAGAGACGGAATTAGAGATTTATGATTTAATTTCTAAAGATAACTTGACTATAGATGAAATATTTAATAAATTAACTAATAAAGAGTTGAATATTTCTGATTTAATGGTAACATTAACAACATTGGAGATAAAAGGACTCATTAAAACTATCGAGGGAGATAGATACACGAGAACAGTTTGAGTAAGATATAGAAGATGGCAAAAGCAGCGAAGAAAAAAGAAAAAGCATTAGTGATAGTAGAGTCACCGGCAAAGTCAAAAACAATTAAGAAAATTCTTGGTGAAAATTTTACGATAGAAGCCAGTTATGGTCATATAAGAGATTTTCCACCAAAAGTTCTAGGTTTTGATGCAGACAATGATTTTACGCCAACCTTTGACGTTATTCCTGAAAAAAAAGCTGTTGTTAAAAAACTAAATGATTTAGCAAAAAAATCCGACAAAATTTATCTGGCATCCGACCCTGACCGAGAAGGTGAAGCGATTGCATGGCACGTTAGACAGGTTCTTGATGTACCGGAAGATAAAATATACAGAATTGAATTTAATGAAATTACTGCCAAAGCTGTACAGTCTGCTGTTGACAATCCTCGTGTAATAGACATGGAACGTGTCAAAGCACAACAAACTCGTCAAATATTAGACAGATTAGTTGGTTATAAAATCAGCCCTGTTCTTTGGGAAAAATTGCGCAATTATCGACTTTCAGCCGGTCGTGTGCAAAGTGTTGCATTGAGATTGATTTGCGAACGTGAAGACGAAATAGAAAAATTTGTTCCTAAAGAATATTGGGAAATTGTCGCTAATCTTAAAAAAAATGGCGTTTCCTTTGATACAGAACTTGTAAAATACAAAGATAAAAAAATTGAAATTAATGATGGGGTCACTGCACAAAAAATAGTTGATGAACTTAATAAAAAAAGCACAAAATATGTCGTTTCAAAAATCGCATATCGTGATACGCAACGTAAACCATCAGCACCTTTTATTACGTCAACTTTACAGCGAGAAGCCAGTAATAAATTAGGATACGGTGTTTCAAAAACTATGCAAATTGCGGTGATGAAGGTCCTACAGGTTTGATTACCTATATGAGAACAGATTCAACCAGAATATCTGATGATGCTCAAGGTTTTGCTAAAGATTTTATTCTTAATAATTACGGTGAAAAATTCTATCCAGAGATACCTAATAATTACGTCAAAGCTAATAAAAAGAATATACAAGACGCTCACGAAGCTATTAGACCATCTTATATAGACAAAACACCAGAGTCGATTAAATCGCATTTGACTTCTGAACAGTATCGACTCTACAAACTTATTTGGGACAGATTTGTTTCTTCTCAAATGTCAAATGCCCAAGTCAAAGTTATGACGATTACTATTGATGCAGCGGATTACACATTTAGAGTCGGTTCGAGTAAAATTGAATTTGAAGGCTTTTTGAAAGTTTATCAAAATTCTGAGGATGAACCTACTGTAAAAAATCAATTGCCGGATATGCAAGAAAATGATGTTTTAGAATTGAACAAAATTATTCCTGAACAACATTTTACGCAGCCACCTTCAAGATATACGGAGGCTTCTTTGGTAAAAGCTTTAGAAGAACATGGAATAGGTCGTCCGAGTACGTATGCACCGATTATTTCAAAAATACAACAAAAAGGGTATGTTGAAAAACGTGAAAAAGCCCTTGCTCCTACAATACTAGGACGTACTGTTTGTACTCAACTTGTTGAATATTTTAAAGATATCATGAATTATGAATTTACTGCGCAAATGGAAAATAAACTCGACGATATTGCAGAGTCGAACGCTGACTGGAAAAAGGTTTTGAAAGAATTTTATGACCCATTCATCAATGTAGTAAATTCTGCTAAAGAAAACATGCAAACTGTTCAAATAAAATCAAATGAAGTCTGTCCTAACTGTGGAAAGCCCATGATAGTCAGGACTAGCAGATTTGGAAAACAGTTCTTAGGTTGCTCCGGTTACCCTGAATGTAAAACGATGATGCCTTTAAATTCTGATGGTCAAACGGTTCAAGACCAAAAAAGTGACGAAAAATGCGAAAAGTGTAATTCTGAAATGATTATAAGATTTGGACCTTACGGACAGTATTTGCAGTGCACTAACGACGAATGTAAGCACAGGAAAAAAATTGTTAAATCTACAGGAGTAAAATGTCCACAACCTAACTGTACAGGAGAGTTGATAGAAAGAAAATCTCGTTACGGAAAAATATTTTATGGTTGCAACCAATACCCAAATTGCACATTCTGTACTTGGAGTGAGCCTGTAAATGAAAGATGCCCAAAATGCAACTCTATTCTTGTTAAAAACATAACAAAACGCTATAATAGACTGAAGTGTTCTAATAAAGAATGTGACTACACTCGCAATTTAGAAGATACGGAGTCATCTGATGATTAAATTAGGTTTAATAGGTTATCCTTTGTCGCATTCACTTTCTGCGATTATTCATAATGCTGCATTCAAGCATTTTAACATTGATGGCGAGTATGAAATTCTGGAAACGCCGCCTGAAGATTTAGTGAACAGAATAAAATTTCTAAAGAGCAATGACTACAAAGGATTTAACGTTACGATACCGCTAAAAGTTCCTGTTACTTTGTTTGTTGACAAGGTTGATAATGCTGCAAATGTATCAGGCAGCATTAATACTGTTAAAATCATGCCTGATAAGTCTTTATATGGCTTTAATACAGATATTTATGGTTTTAAAATGGCGATACCTCAAGAATTGCAAGCTGCATTAAAAAACAGAAAAGCTATTATTCTCGGTACAGGCGGAGCTGCTCGAGCATGCGCTATTGCTCTCGTTCAATTAGGAATAAACGAAATAGATTTTTACGCTCGTAATATAATTAATTCTTCTGAAATGGTCAATTTTTTGCGTAAGCAATTTCCTAATACACCAATGGCTTTAAAACAATTTCAAAGTCTTGGAAATTTGTCAAGCTGTGCTATTATAGTGAATTGTACTCCTGTAGGCATGAAAAATGTTTCGATGGACGAATCACTGTTGAATGAATATCAAATTAAAAATTTAAGTCCTGATGCAATTGTTTATGATATTGTGTATAACCCGATAAAAACAAAAATGATAGAACTCGCAGAAGCCCAAGGGCTAAAAACAATAACAGGTTTGGATATGCTAATTTATCAGGCTATAAAAGCTTTTGAAATATGGACTGATAAAAAACCTTCTTACGAAATGATAAAAATAGCTGTTTTAGAAAGTCTGTTTTTAAAATAATTGTATGAATTTTTTTAAACAAATTGTATAATAATTTTATGAAAGAATTATCTGTAATTTCACCTATAAAAAAAGCTGAAGATATAATAGATTTTGTGCAAAACAGTCGATGTCGTGATTTTTATGTCTATCATCACAAATTTTTGCCTAATAATTTTGAGTATATTAATGAATTTATCGAAATCGCTAAACAAAATGATGCGAGGATATATGTGAATTTTAAACATAATATTTCAGAAGAAGATTTATTACAGATAAAAAAATTTATAAAATATCTTCGACAAACGAATATTGACGGTGTTTTTATCAATAGTTATGCAATACTCGAGGCAATAAAAACTGACAATTTACCATTCAAAATAATTATTGACTCATATTTCGATATACATAATCTCTCTGGAATTGATTTTGTGAAAATGTTTCAAAAAGTAGATCAATTAATAATCACCGAAGAAATTTATATGAAAAACATTGCGAAAATAAAAAAATATACAAATTTATCTCTCGCAATAGATACTGATAATTTGCCGTGGTGCATTGAAGAAATTAAAAAAAGTAAATCAATAGAGTCTGTCGTGATAAAAGGTGATTTTGAAACGTCAGAAGCTATTTTCGATGGAATAAATTTAATCGAAAAAATTATTGCTAAACCTAAAATGTTTAAAAATCAAAAATTACCTTTTAAACATGTGCGCAAAGGTCTGTACCAAACGAACCATTTTTCTGGTGAAATAATGAGTTCTCAAGGTGCTGATTTCAATTTCAGTCGTAATATACAAAAATACGATTGGACATGTAAGCGAGCAAGATTGCATTCAGACGTCGATTATTCAACGTTGAATTTGCCTAAAATTAATTTAAGGCTTTCAAGTCTTGAACAAATTAAGCAATTAAAAAAATATATTCAAAAAATCGGTTTTAATCCAATCTATTCAATTGAGTACGGCGAAATATTATCCACTGCGGATTTAGCCAAAAGCAGTTTTAACCAAATTATGGATTACGTTAAGCATTTTTGTTCGGACTATGGTGTAAAACTGAATTTAAGTACGCCTAAAATATTAATAGAACGTGATTTTGACAGAGTTTATGAGTATGTGAAAAATATTTGTTTGAACGAACCACACCCTACATCAATCATAATAAACAATGTAGGATATTTTTGGGCACTCATAAACGATGAAGAATTGCACCGCTTTCCCTTTGAAATCGGTTACGGAATTAATTTGCTAAATAGTATGTCTATTCATTGTTTATGCAACTTACACCCTATAGAAGCCATTGATTTTACTGTGTTTCATGATGTTAAAAATATAAAAAATTGTATAAAAAAGATTAAAAATATTATCCCACGCAGAAAATTAACAATTGCTGGCAACATACGTATACCTAGTTTGGGTTTATGCCCTTTAAACAACGATACAGCTATTATTTCACGGCTATCTTGCAAAGCGCCTTGTCACAGTGGTAATTTTGCATTAAAAGACCCTTCTCTCCATAAAGTTTATCCATTTGTCGTTGATGGCTTTTGCAAAATGCACATGTATAAAGATAAAATTATGCACCTTTATAATTATATTGATATATTCAAAGATGTTGGAATTACTGAATTTGTTATAGATTTAAACAATTTAACTGCAAAATTTTTGCCTATTTTGTTGACGAATTTTCTCAACGCTCAGGCTGGCATTCATTTTGAGAATTCTACAGATAATGAATACATGTTAGACAATTTTCTTATAAATAATTAGATTTATTGTGCAATTTTGAGTTTAGTCTATTTTTAAATCTTTTCTGTAAAACTTATGTTTTAATTTCAATTTTTCAGCGGTGTCGTAAAGTAATTCGAAATTTTTTGGAGAATTTGTGCACAGTGAAAGTACTCTCCCACCTTTGGAGTAAAAATTATTATTCTCACATTTTACACCTGCAAAAAAAACTTCTGTTTCATTTCCTAAATCGTCGTAATTTTCTATTAATTCACCGTCTTTTTGATTTTTTGAAATTGGATATCCTTCTGTCGCTACGACTAAACAACAACTTTGAGTGTTAGCCCACTGAAATTCATATTCATCAAGCTTTTTATACGCTATTTTGTATAACAATTCACCAAAATCACTATTCATGTTCATTAACAGGACTTGTGTTTCAGGGTCACCTAAGCGCATATTGTACTCAAGAACATAAAAATCATTTTTTGCCCAAATTAATCCACTGTAGATAAAGCCTGTAAAAGTATACCCATCAGCTATTAACGATTTTTCCAGTTTTTTTAAATAGTTACCAAGCTTATTTTGTTGCAACTCAGTTAAGCTCACTGGCGCAATTGCGCCCATACCTCCGGTATTTGGGGAATTTTCGTCATTTGTTAATTTTTTAAAATCTCTGGCAGGAATAAAAGCCTTTAGCTTTTTTCCATCAAAAGCGCTTATCAAAGACAACTCGTCACCTTTGATAAATTCTTCCAACAAAACTTTTTTTGAAGCTTCATTAAATTTACCGTTAAGATAGTCTTTTATAATTTTTTGAGCAATTTTTTTATTTTTTTCAATAATAACGCCTTTCCCACCGCAAAGTCCATCAGCTTTTATTGTGAAAGGCGAATTAAAAAAATGAAATGCTGTATTTATTTCTTTTTCACAAGTTATAATTTTATAGTTTGGCGTTTTTATTCCGTTTTTGTTCATAAAAGTTTTTGCGAAAGATTTAGAACTTTCAAGTTGCGTAAAATATTTATTAGCACCGATACATTTGATATTGTATTTTTCGAAAATATTGACAATCCCTTGTGCAAGTGGAACTTCCGAGCCAACAACTAAAATGTCGACTTTTAAATTTTGCGCTTTTTTCGCCAAGTCGTCAAAATCGACATAGTTTAAATTTTCACCTAAATTACAAAAACCATCATTTGCATCAGCTAAAAATAGCTTATTTAAAAATTTTGATTGCAGCAATTTTTGACAAATAGCGTGTTCTCTTGCCCCAGCTCCAATTACAAGAAAATTGAATTTCATTTTTTTATAACCTCACCGAAAATAAACGGACTGTATTGCGCAAGTTTTTCAATCGCTTTTTCTGATTTTTCAGGCGCAACGACGACGCAAAAACCAACTCCCATATTGAATACTTCGTAACACTCATCGCCGCATAAATTATATAATTTTTTAAAAATCGCCTGTTCGGGTATAGTATCTAAATCGACATGATACGAAAAGCCTTTAGGTAAAGCCCTTTCTATGTTACTAATTCCTCCACCTGTGATATTTGCGGCAGATTTAATAAGATGATTTTCTGCTAATTTTACAATTTCGTTTAAATATATAGTGGTAGGTCTTAGGGCGATTTCGAAATCTTTTTCGTCAAGTTTTTTTTCAGCCACTAATTTTCTGATTAAAGAAAATCCATTTGCGTGTACACCGTTAGATTTTAGCCCGATTATCAAATCGCCTTCATCTATATCGTCAGAAGGTAATAAATTTTCTCTTTTTACAAGTCCAACAGCAAAACCTGCTATGTCCATTTTGTTTATAGGTATTAGCGATTTCATTTCTGAGGTTTCCCCTGATGAAAGTTGGCAATTGTACTTTTTTAGTTGCAACGCTAGCTCTTTTACAATTTCAGAAATCGCTTCAGGGTCGATTGTGTTTAACGCAATATAATCTGAAAAGCTTACAGCTCTCGCTCCGGAGCAAGCTAAGTCATTCAAATTCATAGCAATAACATCATTTGCTATTGTTTTGTAGTCCTTTTTCTCTAATAATGGCAAAATCTTTGTCCCGATTCCATCGACTGTAGTCACAAGTAAATAGTCACTCATAGGTAATTCACACAGTGCTGAAAATCTACCTATGTTAGCAAGCTGTGTTTTAGATTGAATTTTGTGCGTTAAAATATTTGATTGTTCAATATCCACACCGGACATTTTGTATAATTTTGACATAATTTAACCTTCCCTGTTATTTGCATTATAAAATAAATATATTTTATAGTTATTATTTTTTTCTAACAAAATCGAGAACAGCGTTTATGAATGTCAATGGGTGAGTAGGACAGCCTGGAATATATAAATCAATATTGTATTTATTTAAAAAATCTCGATTTAATTCTGCTGAATTTTGAAATATACCTCCGCTTATAGCACAAGCACCACATAAAATTACTACTTTAGGATTCGGAGTAGCTTTGTATGCATCTTCTAGCGCAAAAGCCATATTTTTTGTAATTGGTCCTGTAATCACAAGACCGTCTGCATGTCGGGGTGAAGCGACAAAATCTATTCCATATCGTCCCATATCGAAATTCGCATTAGAACAAGCATTCAATTCCATTTCGCAACCGTTGCACCCACCGGCTGAAACTTGCCTGAATTTTATTGAACGGTTAAAAATTGAATATATTTCTTTTCTTATTTCTATTGCGTTTGCATAATATTTTTCGCAATTAATTTCTTCAGTGATAATGAGTTTTTCTTTTTTATCAACACCTAATTTATAAAAATTTGAAAAATTTATAGCCCCTTCTCCGCACTTATTTTGGCACTTTCCACACAAGGTGCAGCGACCTAAATCAATACTCAACGGATTAATTTTCAACGCATTTGTAGGACAAATTTTTGTTGCATTAGCGTTAACATCACATTTTGAATTGTTCAAAATAGGCAATCCTCTGAATTGTTGCTTCATTTTTGCATTTTTAATATTCGGTATAAATTGTTTTTTTTGCAATAATTTCATTTTTAAAGTATCAAACATTTTGTAGTTCCTTACATTTAATTACAAATCAAATCCACAATAAGAAAGGTCGAAGCCTTTATTACAAAGTGGGAAATCTGATATTCCATTATTTCTGACAGCCATTGACAAACCGTACCAATTATTGAATGAAGGGTCTTTTATTTTATATCTTGTTAAATTACCTTGGTTATCGGTCGTCGCTATGTGCACTAATTCACCTCGCCAGCTTTCTACTATTGAAACAGCAAAACTATCTGGTAAAAACGTATTTTTTATTTCAACATTTTTGGCTTCTAATTCATATTTTTTTAGCGTTGATATTAATTTTTTTATAAAATACATTGAGTCTTTTATTTCCTTGTATCGTATTTTAAATCTGGAGTATGCGTCATTTGTGGCTTTAAATGGTTTTCTTTCAAAATCTTTGTAAAATTCGTCTTCAAAATCAAATCTACTATCAATACAAATACCGCAAGAGCGACCAATCATACCAACCAGATTTAACTTTTGTGCGGTTTCATTTGATACAGTTCCTGTTTTTTCCAATCTCGACATTACTGTTGAATTAGACAAAGCAGTTTTAGTCATTTTATCTATTGTATTTTGAAGATTATTCAATACTGAAATCATTTTTTCGCACATTTCATTGTCAATATCGAAATCTACACCACCAGCGGTTATCAAGCCTCTGCCAAAACGATTTCCGCAAATTTCCAGCATCGTATTTATGATGAGAGTTCTATTTACCGCATAGACTTCTTTCCCCATCGAATAAGCAATATCGCCTAAAATAGCACCCATGTCGCCGATGTGTATAGCTATTCTCTCAATTTCAAGAGCTATTCTTCTTATTATTTTTGCTTTTTGAGTGATTTCAGTATTTGTCAAATTCTCAATTATTTGAGAATAAGCCATATTGTAAGCAATTACGCTGTCGCCACAAATCGACTCAGCTAATTGATTTGAATGATTTTTGACCATCAAATCTTCGACACCTCGATGCTGGTAGCCTAGCATAATTTCGAGATTGTAAACTTTTTCGCCTTGACATTCAAATCTGAAATGTCCCGGTTCGATAACTCCGGCATGAATGGGTCCTACAGCGACTTCATGTGTTTCTTCACCTTCAAACTTGAAAAACTCATAATCATCTTGATTTTTGCGAACAGGCTTTAGCCATGGGTGACCTAGCGGTTTTATACCAAACTGTTCATAAAATTCTCTTTCAAACATGTGATATTGGGTATTTTCTTTTGTAATAGACTCATATTCCTTAACGGTTTTACTCAAACTTGAAGAAGCAACAATTATTTCGCCTTTTTCATCGTCAGCCAACAAAGCAAATATTTTTACATATTCGCCCCAATCGCAGCCAAAATATGATAATACTCGTAAATTTGTTGCAACTAATTGCGTTCTGAAAACTGTAAACTCAAGTGTCGGAATGTCTTGTAGATTTATTCTTTGATTATTTTTCATTACATAATAATTCATATTTTTATCCTATAATTGTGGTTTTAATAAGTTTATCCAAAATCTTCGGTAAATAAATACCCATAGTAAAAGCGAGCGTCAACATTACAAGCTGAGGAAAATACATGGAGAAAGTTATTTTAGTAAGATTGTTTTTTGCTAATTCAAGTTTTTCTTTTGACTTTTCGCTGTAAACCATTTTTATAACAACTTTTGACATGCCATACAAAATTATAGTCAGTAGTACTAAAAACAAACAGCACAACAAATAATTGTGTTGGATTAAAAATGCTTTAACAATCAAAAATTCGCTGATAAATAACATACTCGGTGGAAATGCACATATTCCTAAGAAGCTCGCCAGCCAAAGCCATTCCGTTTTTTTATCTACTAAATTCAACGCTTTCACGTTTTTGATTTTTTTTGTATCAAATAAAACTAAAATATTCCCCGATGTTAAAAAATAGGAAGCTTTTATTAAAGAATGACCGATTAGATGTATAAACATAGCATAATAAGCAATACCTCCTAACGCCGTTGCTATAGCTAAAATCCCCATATTTTCAATAGAGGAGTACGCTAACATTCTTTTGTAATTCTTTGTATGTAACATAAAAACAGAAGTCACAAACAAAGACATAAATCCCATCGAAATCAACATAATTTTGGCAAAGTATGTGCAATCAGCCGCAAGCATAATTTTGTAGACATTTAAAATAACGAAAAAAGCACAATTCAGCAATGTCGCAGATAATAATGCGCTAATCGGACTAGGCGCTTCTGCATGTGCGTCAGGTAACCAAAAATGTACCGGAGCGAGCCCCATTTTTGTTCCCAATCCAAACAATATAAAAACAAAAGATATATTCAACCAAAAATGATTAAATGAACCGGCATTTTTTACCAATTCTATATAATTGAGACTATTTAAACTGCCAGTCGCAATGGTCAAAAGAATTATTCCGACAAAAGCCAACGCAATTCCTATTGAACAAATAAAAACGTATTTCCATGCAGCTTCGATAGAGTGTTTTGTTTTGTTAAAATAAATCAAATAAGCACTTGCTAAAGTCGTACCTTCTATAAAAATCCATGACAGACCTAAATTGCTCGACAAAATACCTCCAGTCATTGCAAAAACAAAAGCTAATGTCATTATTGAGTAATTGCTAAGTTGTCTTTTTGAAAAATTATTATTCAAAATCTTTGAATAGCCAACGTTGTAAACGGCAACAGCTAAAAAAACAATTGATAATATAAAATAAAATATCAAATTGTAATTATTTAAGGCAAAGTAACTGCTATTTTGTAATATATTTTCGTTTAAAAAATACGTAACGCCGGTACTTAAATGCACCAATGCATAAAGAACGATAAAAATATTATTTAAAGTTTTGCTTTTTATAAAAAATAAAATTAAACAAAATAATATAGGTAGTATTAAAATTAAATTAATCATTATATTCACAATCCTTCAAATCCGATAAGTGTGACACTTCCATATCGCCTAACTCTTTGTTTATTTGGGAAGCGAATAAACCCAAAATATAAATTGCAATGAAAACGTCTAGCAAAACACCAATATTTACTAACATTGGCATGTTTTTAGCAACTGATAACGATAATAAAAATATACCGTTTTCCATTGTTATAAATTCAATAACATTTGATAATATGTTGTGTTTAATTGTTATGAGCCATAAACTAATTATTATTGTAGCCAAAGCTACTCCAAAATACAGCGAATTAATCATTTTTAATGATGGAATGTTGAATACACTTATAATAAATCCACTAAACATAAGAACACTCGATATTAAAAGGCAATAGAAATGAGGAATATTTGCATCAGTATCTCGATTTGAATGAGTTTTTTTTAAAACTTTATTTAAAAACCAAGGTATAAGTCCAGCTTTAACGACAAGTGTTTCTATTGTCAAAAATATAATTACAAATAAAGGAATGTGAGAAAAACTTTTTGCGCAAATAAAAAATAATAATACTCCTTGCGCAATAAGAATATTTACATGCGCTTTCAATCGACTGGTAATCGACAAATAAAGCATTGTTAAACCGAATAAAATAATCAAACCGTCAACCATTTTCTCAAACTCCATACATTTTTACAGCTACTAACGATGCGACCACAAGTGCAAAAGAACTCATTATAAAAACGAATTCAAAAATATGAGTCATACGAAACCTTGCAATTGCTGATTCAATCGTGCCAATAATTACAGCCAATATAAATAAAATACTGAAAAACAAAATTGCAGACAGGGTAAAAGGAAGCCCTGCAGGTATAATCAAATTTGCGATTAATGACATCAAAATAATAATTTTAATTCCACTAGCCCAAGTCAACAACGCTAAATCAATACCTGAATTGTCGAGTATCATAACCTCATGCAACATTGTCAATTCTAAGTGTGTGTCAGGGTCGTCAACAGGGACTCTAGCCCCTTCCATTAATAGCATTATTCCGATAGCAAAAACAGCTATTATAACAATTAAAATTCCATAAAATCCTGTAGAATGTATTATTGAAGAAATAGAATTAAAATTGTAGTTACCACTGAGGGCAATGATTGAGGCTAAAATGACAAAAAATGCAGGCTCAATGATTGTAGTAAAACAAGCTTCTCGACTTGCGCCCATTCCTTCGAAACTACTGCCTGTGTGCATCGCTGAAATTAAAGCAAAAAATTTGCCTAAACCAAAAATATAAGAAAATATAATAAATCCGGCTTCAACATTGATAATTGAATTACCACAAAGAATAGGCGCAAATAATCCGGCAAATAATGTCGTTACAAAAACAATAATCGGTGAAAAATCAAATATCCACGATGTTGTATGACTTATAACTCGACTTTTTTTTATTAATTTAATAAAATCATAAAGTGTTTGTAATAAAGAAACTCCTTTTCGCCCACCCCAAAATGCTTTTGTCTTTTTTATAATTCCTAAAACTAAAAAAGGCATAATCAGCAAAATTAAAATATTTATTATTATCAGTAATATATTATTTTCCATTTTTTATCCCAATATAACTACACCGACTACAGCTAAAAGCAAAAATATTAAACCAAAACTGATATAATATTGAATATTTCCGTTTTGTATTTTTTCGAATTGTTCCAAAAATTTTTCTGTAAACCTTATTATTGGTTGCAATAAATAAGATTCTTCAATATCCTCGACACGAGTAGAATAATGAGCATCAGTAGGAAATATTGATTTTGGCTTTTTGACGTCAGTTATTTTTACAAACAAAGGTGTCGCCATTTTTATAAATGGAGAAGCATAACTTGAAGCGCTATATTGCATATTTGAATTAGGCTTGTTGTACCCACAGCCCCAAGTGCAGCTTTTTTCGTGATTTTTATACAAAATTTTCTTTAAAATATATAAAACAAAAATTGCTATTATCATAAAAAAGAAGGTATATGAAATCGTTTGCATTAAATTTACGATACTTGCTATTTCAGAAATCGGAACGAAAACTGAAACAGGCAAAGTTAAAAATGCAAATATTTGCTTTGGGAACAAACCTATAAGTAACGTAAACACAGCCAAAATTGACATCGGCAATATAAAATAAATTGATGTGTCCTTAGATACGTTTTGTGCATTATCGCTTCTGCTTTCGCCTAAAAATACAATGCTGAAAACCTTAGTAAAACATAGTATAGCCATTGTACCTACCAAAGCAAGTCCTGCTAATCCAAATAAACAGCCCATTAAACAGCCGATATTCTCGATAGAAAGCCCTTTTAATAAGCCAAAATATATTAAAAATTCGCTGACAAACCCATTAAACGGTGGTAATCCACAAATTGCGACAGAACCGACCAAAAACAAAACTGATGTTTTTGGCATGGATTTAACTAATCCACCTAAAATTTCAATGTCACGAGTGTGAGTTTTGTTGTAAACTGAACCAGCTGCGAGAAAAAGTAATTCTTTAAAAATGGAATGATTGAGTATGTGCAAAATCCCGCCAGCAAAGCCTAAAATTGCCACAATGGAATTGTTATATGCTAGTCCCAACATTCCTATGCCAACTCCTATGCCTATTATAGCTATATTTTCAATGCTATGATAAGCCAACAACTTTTTTAAATCATGTTGTGCAATTGCGTATAAAACTCCATATAAAGCTGATAAAACTGAAATTATTAAAACAAAATAACTAATTTCAACTGAGGGTGTGCTGATGAACGTTAAAACCCTCAAAATACCGTATATTCCTGTTTTTATCATAACACCGCTCATTATTCCTGAAACATGGCTCGGCGCCGCAGGATGGGCTGCAGGCAACCAATTATGAAACGGTATAAATCCAGCTTTTATACCAAAACCGAAAAATGCCAAAATAAATATTATGTTTGCAAAAGGAACATTATTCATAAGGACAGCTTTAAAACTCAAAAAATCAAGGCTTGATGCTTTTATTGATAATAATATAAAACATAAAATTATGAATATAACCGAAATATGCATATAGACGAGATATTTAATTCCTGCGTCTAATACTTCTTTTTTATTATTTTCAAATATGACTAAAAAGAATGAGGAAAGTGACATTAGCTCCCATACAACGAGAAACATTAACGCATTTTGACAAACAACAACTCCCAACATGGATATCAAAAGCATAGGTAAAAAAATACAATGTGTCGTTATATCTTTGCCTTTTTCGATGTATGGTTTCAAATATCCGTTAGCGTAAATTATAGCGAGAGTCGTCATTATCGAAATGAAAATAATAAAAAAAGCACTTAATTTGTCAATTGCAAAACGTAAATTTTGAAAAAACGAACCTAAATTAATAACAATTTCTTGCGTGCCACTAAGCATTACGTCAACAGCATTGTACACTGTAAAAAACGACGCTAACACTGCACCAATCGATATTATTCTTAATTTTTGTTTTGAACTTTTAACAAATAAAGTTAAAATTGTACTAAAAAACAAAATAGCTATTCCTAAAAAATAGTTGTTCATACTGCCTCATTTATACTTGATAATGTTTCGTCTATTCTTTAATTTTGTTACAAATAAGAATTCTAATCAAGAATAAAATACAATAAAGTTTCTAAGTCTTAAATTAACGATTATTCGCAAACAAAGTTAAACTGATTGGTTCAAGTTGCTTTTTAACAATATTATTTTCGATAATGAAATTGTCGTAAGTGTTTGAGTGACCACCATAAAGCACGTTGTTGCTATTAAATATTTCTGTAAAATTGCATTTTTCCTCACAATTATCCTCAAATTCAATAAATTTGTGATCAAGTGAAAAATTAATAAACGCAAAAATTTTGTTTTTATTATTTTTATCAGAACGAGATAAAACAAGAGTTTTGTCGGCATTGTTGTAATAATTTACGCAAAGCGCAGAATTAGACATTAGTTTTCCGCTTTTTAACATTTTATTTAATTCTTTAAAATATTCATAAATGCCTTTATTAAAATTTCTGTTTATATTTAATTTCGAGCGAACAAATGCTGTTTCTCCTATATCATAACCCTTTACGATAGATATGCTCGTTTCATCTTGAGGCTGAATACGGTGGAACAGAAACGGCTTTATTTCACCGTAATTTTCACCTTGAAATATCATTTTTGAACCATTCGCAATATAAACGCAACCGTGCCCCAGTTTGTCGAGAGCCAAAGCTTCTGCGACAACACGTTGCAACAGAGAAACAGTCACAGAGTTCGTTTTTGCACAGTAATAATTCAAAATGCTATTCAAATTATCTTGATTGCGTAAGCTAAATGTTTTTTCATACAGCGAAAGTTGCAGCAATTTTTGTGCTAATTCAGCAGCTAAAAACTCTTTTTTACAAGTATTTTCGATATTTTGTAACAAGTTCAATCGTGTAATTAAGTACTTAACTAAAATCCTCGAACCGCAGTGATTTCCAATTTCATCGTGGCTAAGCAAGAATTTCGTCCCTTTAAAATCAGCTTTAAATGCCCATGCAAGACATTCGACTGTCGGTTGCGCAGGCCAAACTTCTTTGCCTAAAATATTCGCTTCTAGTGCATGGCTGAAATCAAAGTCCCACATTTCATCACCGCCTATATCACAAATAGTGGTGTCATTATTCATTATTTTTTCGATGCAACGTATATGATTTTTTTCGCAAGAATTATCTATTTCAACGCAAAGCGGGTCTGTCAAATGTTCTTGAGAACGATGGTCTTCCCATATAACAGGTATATTTGGAAAATGATAGTCAATCTCTGCTTTGACCAATTTCATCGTTATATTTGAATACATATTAGGGGATTGATCTCCTCTAATAAAATCAAAATGATAATTTTCTATCAAACTAATCGGTATTTCTGTTATATATCGTCGAACCTGTTTTATGTCATCGCTTATCGGCAAAATAGTTTTATTATGCTTGTCTTTTTTGCCTTCCAAATTAAATGTAAAACCACCCCACTGTTTAGCTATTTGGTTTTCTGTTGTATTAACATTTTCGTAAGGCGCAAATTCATTGAGGATATTTCCATATTCTTCGGTTATATGGCTAGGAACCCAGTCTATACCTACGTTTAGGTTTTTCTGATGGCAACAATCAACAAGCGCTTTTAGTGAATCGTTGACCTTGTCAATATCTGTGACATTTTTCAATAATGTTTTTCCCCAAGCTCTTGTAATAGCATACTTATCTACGCCGTCATAGCCCCAATTTACATCATACGTTCCTTCTGCTGGCATTAATAAAATGCCGGAAAAACCTTGTTGAGCAATTTTATCAATTTCGTTTTGAAATGACAATAAATCACCATTTACAGTCGCTGTCGGAATATGTACTTCTAAGTAGCTAAATTCGTTCAATTGAAGCATTTTGGGATTTTTTACATTCAAACGTGCAGGATTTTTGTTTTCTAACCATTCTTTTTCATTTTTTGACCATTTAAACTTAGATTGGTCATAGATTTGTGACCAACTAAAAATATGTGGCTGACAAGTTGTTCTTGGGTCTTTCAAAAATTTTTTTTCAGCAGAATTGTTTTTCGTCAAAATATAACGATATAAGTCTCCGTTTTTAGCGTGTTTTTTGCTCACAATCGCAGAAAATAAACCTTTCTTGTCAGATTTCATTTTTACGTAAAAAGATTTCTCATCATCTGTAATCGAGTTTATATGCCATACTTTCGCCCAATCGTCTGCTAAATCCGCATTAACATTGCATACAGAGTATTTTGGGCTGCGAATTTCAAGCGTAAGCTCTTGCGCTTTGGGTGCCCACACTGAAAAATAAAAATCCCCATTTTCTTGCTTTGTTACGCCTAATCTGCAGTTGTGTTCATTTTTTTTAAATTTTGTTAACATATAAAGACCTCCGATACGTCAATTATTATAGCAAAAAATTAAAATTCAAACTTTAGTATTAGAAAAAACAATTATAATTACAGTAAAAGGATGATATTGATATAAAAGATATGTGTTAATTTCTTAATGTAGACTAGTCGTTAGAAAGGTTAAATATGGAAAAGATAAGCATTAATAAAAACGGTTTAGGCATCTTTAGAACTAACAAAAGTGCGGAAAAAACAGCTCAAAACACTGCTTCGACCAATCCATTCGGTATAAATTTTAAAGGTAACGTAATTCAGGCAGATGTTTTTGAAACTACAAAATCCAGTCCTCTCGCAAATTTTAGAGAAAAACTTGCAAATAGAGGAAAAATTTTCAAAAGTTCGATGGTTAGTGGCGTTAATTCTTTCAACAACGCTTTGAAATCAAGAGTAGACAGTGTCGTTAATTTCGGTCGCAAAATCAGAGAAAATGTATCAGATTTTTGGAATAAAGCTAACAATATTAACGTCGGCAGCGAATTGAAAAACACTTTTAGTTCTATTTATGACAGATTTAAAGTAGGAAACGAGTACAGTGTGAAAAATCTTACGAAGCGTCCGGTAAATGATTTAGAAGCGATGTTACGAGAAGAATTAAACGTACAATAATATTTAAGGAGATAAATTAAAATGACTTCAAAAAAAGCTACTCACATTATTGAAGCGCTCGGTAAACATGAAGATAACGGAGCTATCAGAGTTTTAGAAGAATTAGGTACAAATTCGTCAAGTGACGAAATCAGAGAGTTGACTGCACAAGCGCTTATCAGAAGAAATACACATGAAGCACTGAAAGTAACTATTGTCAATAAAGGTAAGGGTATTAACGATTTGAGCGCAAAAGTTGCAATGACTTCTATAAATGAACTTTTAAATTTGAAAAATAAAGAAGAAGCAATAAAAATTTTGGAAGACACAATCGAACTTCACTCTGAAAAAGAAGTCCGTGATACAGCTCGCTCGGTCAGAGCATTAATGACTTATTCTTGCTAGAATAGTCATATTATATAATAAAAAGTCATGGCAGTTTTGACATGACTTTTTAGCATTATTTAATTGCGTACAAAATAAGTACGTTGTTGTCTTCTGGTGCAATTTTTATAGGTAAGTTCGGGTACGAGCAATTTTCATCTTTATAATATTTCAACTCAGACACCCCATTTTTGTTCTCTACTACAGAAATACCGTCAGTCGGCTTACCGTCGTCATATTTTTTGAATTTCATTCCGTTAGGTAAACCAGTAGCTAAACCTACTTTAGGTGAATCTGCATCTGCTTTTTTAGGCGTGATAAGCAAACTATCTATTTCTACACCCCTACGCTCAAGCGGTGATTGGACAAACTTATCGACATTGCCGTTAGTAGTCATTCCATCATTTGTCATTAACGTAATTACGGTCGAGCCTTTATCGTTATAGCGTAAAATCGGTAAAACAAAATCTTTTTTCTCAGTTTCTATTTTTGGTAAAACTACCGGCATGCCATCGTTCAAAGCAGATAGTTCAGGTGCTTTGCGTAATCTCGAAATAGCATTAGTATTATTATAAATGTCCTTATAGATGTTTTCAGTAGAGCCTTTTAATTTTTCAAAAGGAATGTGAGAACGATTTTGTTGGTACAAATTTTTACAGTGAGATTCAAACCCGCTAACTCCAAGTCTGTCCCCACAGAAATCTGTTGGCGCTCCAGGTAAAGCTACGAGAATTTTGTACATACTTTTGTACTTATCCAAACTAGGTGTAAGCAGTTTTCCTAACATTTCATCTCTGAATTTTTCTGTATCAATTTTTTCTGTAATAGTTTTATCATTGAGATTATTTTTTGCATAGTTTATAACTTGTTCAAGTGTTTTATTGAAAGGTCTTACGCCAAAAGCTATCGCTTTCATTTTTGAGTCCACTACCTCTGATGATTCGGATAACATTTGGCCTAAAATATTTTCCTTGTTTTTTGGATTGACTTGACCAGAAGCAAAGAAGGCTACGGCTTCTTTAATTGAATTATTAAACTTAACTTTTTCATCAGATGTTAAGCGATTCAGACTTTCAGCAGTGTTCAACGATGTGTCAAATACATTCAAATATCTGTCTGCAACGGCTATCGCTTTTGATGAAACATTTCTATAGTCAATTTTATTTTGGTCTATTTTTAAAGCATTAGAAGCCTTTTGTTTATGTTCCTCATTATTAAAATCACTAAAAAATAGTTCCATGTTTAATGATAAAGTGTGGAATAATCTAGGCTTATCATGGTTGCCTACGAACGTATATGAATTTGTGACACCTTCAACCGGCATATTGAAGATTTTTCCGGGATTTCCTTCCCAGCCTTCGACGAGTTTGCCGTATAAATTATTCAATTGCCCAATGTCGTAGTAATTTCCGCCACTACCTTCTTCGGCAGCACCTCCCAGAAGATTGCCAACGCCTGAGAAAAAGAATGTATAATCTGCTTCTGATGTAACATTTGTATCTAAAATGAAGTTTGTAACAGCTTGAGAACTCGTTTTGTGTTCGAAATAAGGATTAAACTGTTCTAAGTCAGTTATTTCTGCATAAGTCACAGCATGCGGATTTATAGAGGTGAGTTTGTCATTTACTTTTGACCAAAATCTAACGGTACTGTTCCATGCTGAGTCTGCGTTTAAGAATTTGCTTCGCACTGCATCATAATCTGCTATATCCTTAGAAGCATCTACTCTCATACCTAGTCCTGAATTTGACTCATCAATTAGCATATCCGCCATCATAAACGATACTGCGTTAAGTCCGTCCAGTCTCTTTTTCAACGCTTCTACAAAAGCCACGTCATTATCTTCTGTCGAGTTATATATCAAATGATTTTCTAGTTTTTTAATTACATGCTGAGCTTCTTCTCTAGGATGATTAAAAGCTTTGTCTTTCTTGTCTTCTGCGGATAAAAGTGTTATGTCTTTTGGATTGACTTTGCGCTCAATTGCGGCTCCGTTATCCCAAACGCTTTCGTAAAATTCTATGGCGCCATCTTCATCAGATTTGACGATTACATCTTGTTTATATAAGGCCTTGGTTAGTCCGTATTTGAATATTTCCGGCATAATTAGCGGTAATACATATTGACCGTAAATAGTTAACTTACCTGACTTTGTATCATACAAGACATCATCATCATCAAATACATCAGTCAGTACACGACTGGCAAAGTTCGTGAATTGATTTTTAAATATTGCATTAGTTTCGTTGTATGTTGCCTTATACTCCTGTGGTACCGTTGGGTATATAGACTCTGATACTTCGTATCTGGATGAATTTTTTCCCAATAATTCATCTTCATTATTGGCTTTTTTGCTTATATATGGGCTTGACAATACAGCAGCTAAATTGTTATTACATTCGAAAGTTTCAAATTTCTGCTCCATAAGCAATTTCGGAATTGCTACACTAATATCTTCTCTGGGCTTTATAGCAATATCTTTATATCTCCCTGTAATTACATTATTAAATTTCTCTTTTGATATTTTTAAAGTTTTTTCCCCATCAGCGCTCACGTTATATAATGATTTTGGCAATTTTCCATCGTCAATCGCTTTTTTAACTATATTTTCAATATTCGCTGCATCTTCTTTTGTAAAATCTTTAAATTGTTTTGCAGCGTATTCCAATTGTGCATCTTTAGTTACTTTTGCCCAATATCCAACTGCGTTGATAGCGAAATCTTGGACGTTATACATAGCAGTGTTGATATCAGACTTAATTGCTTTATCATTATCCGCTGCTGTAACCGTAAATTTCAGCTTTGGTATATCTATGTTCCCATCCCATAGGTACATGCCCGTTGGCTTCGTTTGTGACGTAAGTATCCAATTAGGGCTAATGTGGTTAGCTAAGTCTACGAGTATACTTTGTGAAGATGATTTTCCCCCATCTGCACTCGTAAATTTATTCTTATCAGATGGCATGTTATGCGAATTTAAAAAGGCTGTTAACATCGTCGGGCTGATTTCAAAATAATATGGTGGCACTGTATCGTAAAAAGAACTAATTTCATACGTACTTTCAGTATTTTTCTTATCATAACTTACAATCAAATTATCAAAATCTTTTTTTTGTTTATCAGTAACCAATCTGTTATCATATACCTGCAAGTACGTAGGTTTACTGCGTTTGTAATTCTTGCTTTTTGGATGATTTACTATTTTCATTTCAATGTTGTCCAATTTGTCAGGTAAAATCCCCAAACCTAATTTTTTGTCATTTAGCGCTGATACATTGAACCAATTATAAAATGGCGATTTTTTTCCCCAATTAAGTATGTGCGAAAATTGAACGCCTGTAAGTCCTTGATTAACAAGTGCCGCATCAAATAAATAATTTATATCATTTTTGAAAAATTCAACTTGCATTTTTTTAAAATCGTTGAGTGTCCCAAACTCTGTTGAAACTTGATACGGATTTTGTGTCCAATATTTGTGTGAAGATATATCATCTTTTGTGAACGGCATACCTACTATTCTTGTTACGCCCTCTATTTCACTTAATGTTTTTGCGTGTGCCGCTATTCCGGCTAAATTACCCCCATATAAATTAGCATGGTTCCTTACTGTTTTTTCTGATGTTTCTCTGAATTTGCTATCTACTTCAATTCTATTTTGTTCGAATTCAGCTTTTTCATAAATATCAGTCATAATTAGCTGTCCTGCACCATTTTTTGCTATTATAGGACGGTCTATAGGAACTATGTTATACTTCTCTGTATATTTTTGCACAGCTAGGCAGTTTGTATAAACACCTGCGTCCATAAAACTATTTATTTTTTCGCCGTCTGAATTCTTTATATTAAAACGATAGCCAAACGTTCCTGAAACCATTACAGGTGCATGTTTTGGCGACTTAGGATTTACTGTACACTCACCATCTTTATTTAGCGGTAAGTATAAAGGCTTAATCTTTTCATTTCTTACCCAAACTCCGCTTTTGTCTTTATTAAGTGATACAAGCTCTAATTCAACATTCTTGTCTTCAGGGATATTCGGTAAATAAAACAAATATTCAGCCATACCTCTGTCGTTGTTATATTTCTTTATTCCTTTGAAATTTGTACTCTCACAGCTTTTTTTATTACAATTAATTGAATTTCCGGTTTTAGCACTCAAATTAATACTGTTAGTTAATCCTACTCGCATAAACGTATTTTTCCTTTATAAAGTATAATCAGACAAAAATGGTGAATTTTTTTTTTTGCTAGTCAAATTACATATAAAAACTAGTAGTGAGTAAAATCCTTGCTACGTAACAGTTTTACTTAAATATTTTTATTTACATTACTTAATAATTAATCATCAAAATTTTGATTTTGCGCTATTTTATTAGGCTAAATCAACAATAGTGACACCATCGCCACCTTCGGCATTTGACGCAGGTGCGAAAGTTTTCACGTAAGGTGAAGTCTGTAAATAATCTCTAATCACCTGTTTCAATGCTCCTGTTCCATGACCGTGAATGAGATAAACCGGTGTCAAATTAGCTAAACTAACTTTATCTAGATACATTTCAGCAGCGTCTAGTGCTTCTTCAGCTCTTTTCCCTCGCAAATCAAGTGTATGCGACAGTGAATATTTTTCTATTTCAAAATTATGCTTTTTCAACGACATTTTTTTGTTGGTGGTATAGACCAGTTTTTTGTCATAAAAAGCCAAATCATTTTTATTAACTTTTGATTTAATCATTCCCATCATTATTTGTAAATTACCATTTTTATCCGGTAACGTTACAATTTCAACTCGTTGATTTAATTCTTTTAATAAAACTTTTTCACCGATTTTGATTTTTGTCCAATTAAGAGGTTTATAGTCTTGAGTAATTTCGTTTTCGTCTTTTTTTATATTATTTCGAGCGTCCGCTTCAATATTGCTAAGGCGCTGAAACGTACGACGAGCAACTTTTTCGCTCTTTTCTTCTCTAATTGCTTTCATCAAATCTTTAATTTCATCTCGAGCTTTTTCGATTTCAGTTTCATATTTTTTCTTATAAATTTGAATATTGCGTTTTTTCTCTTTTTTTAGTTCTTCTATTTTTTTCAAGTAATCTTCTTTTAATTTTTCAACTTGAAGTTTATTTTTTGCAGTTTCTTCGACAGATTTTGTAAGTTTATTTTGAGTTT